>DUCD01000001.1 GCA_012959985.1 Verrucomicrobiales bacterium
GCCGGGGGCGTCGACCCCGGACAATGGAAAAGCAATCAGGACGGAACAAAATGCCTTAACTTAGTGCCATTCGGGACAGTTCTGTCTCTTTTATTCCATGAAAAACGGATGGCAACTTCGTGTCCGCTATAATTTGTCGGCCTTCTGTAAATGATTCCTTTAACCGATGATAAAAACACCCAGTCTAACAGCAATCCAACCATGATCCGTTTTGTGCATCTTTTGACACTTCGGGCAAAATTAATTGAATATTAGCTCTTGATAACAAAAATCAAACTACTACGATTCTACAACTTACTTAGGGCATAATTGGCGGTTTGAGGCCGACCGTTGAATGGAATAATAGAATTTCCTTTTTGCTGGAATATTGTGTAGTCCCGGAGTATCTTAATATTGTAGAGTTGAACCTTGTTTACAATTCGATAATGGAACTCTTGTTTAGGACGAATTTCTAATCATCAATTTAAGATACGGTTCTTTAATACTTAATACGAAGTTAACATGAAACTCCTACCAGAAATTACTAACCGGTCCTGTTCCGGAAATTTAAACCAACGAAAGCAGGGATTCACTCTGATTGAGTTGCTTGTTGTCATTGCCATCATAGCCATTCTGGCCGGCATGCTCCTGCCTGCGCTCAGTGCGGCAAAGGAAAAAGGCAAGCAAACCTCATGTATCAACAATCTCAGGCAGATTGGAATTGCTGTGAATCTCTACGCTGACGACAACAACGATGAAATGTGGAATAACAATGGGAGTTTCCCGAATCACGGCCAGTGGACGATCAATCCTCGATCGAAAGTCCAGCTTGATAAAAAGCATTCCAAAGCTTATTGGGGTATCGGCTATATGGCTCAACTCGGGAAACAAAAACGAATTTTCAGATGCCCTTCGGCGAAGCATGTGGATGAATGGCGCGAGGCCGGTCTTCGTTTTCCTGCAGAGTTCTGGTTGAATTCAAGCTATGGCCTTAACGGGCAGTTGGTCGTAAATCCGGAAGGTGGAAGAAGAACACCTAAACTCACCAACTTTATAAGTCCCCAGACAACAATTTTTGCCCAGGATGCTGCCGAGCAAAAGATGGATGGCGCGTCTGATATGATTGCTCTGTTCCCCGGGTCAAGGAAGATTCTCACTCAATGGGCAGCAGGGGGTGGCCTGCAACCGCTTTATCCCGAACGTCAGATGTGGAAAGAATGGTTCCGCCACGGCGAACAATGTCAAACGGTCTGGTTAACTGGAAATGTAAGTAAAATTAAATTCAAAGGATTCGGTGATCAAAGTGCGGATTATCGTTGGTATACCGGAGAACGTCCGCTGAAAACGCCTAAATTTTAATAACTGAATGATAAAGAAAATATTGATAATATGTACCGGGCTTGCATTGGGTCTGGGAGCGGGATGCGGTGATAAGGTTACTGAACCCGAAACCCCACCTCCAGTTGCTGCAGCTGATCTGCCTACACAGATTCAGGCTGCCTTCAGCTCGGCAGACACACAGTTGAAGGGTATGGCAGATCAGGCAGTGAAAGCCTTCCAGGCCGGTAATTGGCCGCTGTCGCTGGGCACATTCAATAAAATGCTGACTCGGACTGATCTGACAGAGGAGCAGTATACTCTCGCTAGTCGTTGCATTATGACGGTTAATGCAAAGTTGCAGGCAGCCCAGGCCAACGGCGATCAACGCGCCCAGAAGTTTTTACAGCAACAAGAGATCTCGAAGTAGCCCTGTTCGTTGCCAGGCTAATCAAGCAATCAAGGCGCGCTCACCGAGCGCGCCGTTTTAATGTACCCGTCAACTCCAGTGGTGTACAGGGATAGCTCGCCCCATTGCCATTCGGTTAAGGGGTTTCCCTCACGAATTTAGAGCCTTAGTACCTGAAGCGGGGGGCGCTGACCCCGGGTCATCGTAAGAATGATTACAATTTTCAACGATCCGGCCTCGGCGCGGCCGGCTTCAGGTGCGTTCATTTTCATTGTTTTTTTCTTAACCTAATGGCAGTGGGGCGCGCTCTCCGAGCGCGCCGTTTTAGTATGCCGGTCAATTCCAACGGCGTGCATGGGATACCCCCCCTCCACCATTACCTGCATGTCATCCCTCATGGAAGCGTTAGCTTCCCGGTAGCCGGAAGATTTAAATTTTCCGATAAATTGTAGAACAACAGCCTCCGCACATTTCCTGAAGATTCCGTTTTTTCTTCTCATTGAAGTGCCATTCGATATAAGGAGTGGCCATGAAGTTCTCCACAAAGAGTGATTATGCTGCTCGAGCCGTGCTGGGGTTGGCAGAGTATTACCCCGATGGAGGAGCCCGACGAGTTGAGGAGTTGGCGAAATCGCAGGGGATTTCTTCCAATTACCTCGTTCAGATCCTGATTGACTTGAAATCTGATGGCATCGTCAGAAGTCTCAGAGGAAAGGGAGGCGGTTATCTTTTGGCAAGATCTCCCTCTGAGATCTCTCTCGGAGACATTATTCGTTGTTGTTATGGGCAGGTGTTTGATTCGCCTGCTCTCAACGATGAACGATGTCCGAATTCATTGAAATCCGCATGGAATCAACTAGGCAAAGGATTCGGTAACCTCGCCGACGAAATCAACTTCCAGGATCTACTGGATGAAGAGTCTGAGCAGGGAAAGATGTATTACATCTGAATCCTTGCCAAATGAGGAAGAAAAGAAGTTGGGCAATGTTATCTCCTAAGCCATGGCGTGCAGAGGCCACCCTCCGTTTTTTTCTGGGAGTGTTTGTGTGTATGTCCCTTGGAATTCTTCTGTTGGAAGGGGTGAACCCCATGGTTGGAGGACCCGAATCTGAGGGGGGGCGCTTACTTCAATTTCTTGTTAACTTTGGATCCATTCATGGAGCGTCTCTGGTGCTTATCCACTTCTTCCTTAAAGAACATGGGATGAGCTGGACGCATGCTTTTGGGTTTAAGTCAGGTAAACCCTTCAGATGCCTTTTCCTTGGGCTGTGCGCCGGTCTGATAAGTTTCCCTATGGTTATTGGCCTGGGGCAGTTCAGTGCTCTGTGCATGACTCTGATTGGTGTAGAGCCGCAGAGTCAGCAGACAGTAGAAGTTCTTAAATCCACCCTATCGGTGACGCACCAAATTGTCTTTGGAATTATGATCATTTTTGTAGCACCGCTCGCAGAAGAAATAATTTTTCGAGGAATTCTCTATCCACTCATGAAAAAGAATGGACATCGCTATACAGCTCTATGGGGATCCAGCCTCTTGTTTGGATTGATCCATTCCAATGTCATGACTTTCGTTCCCCTGACTTTGTTTTCAGTATTCCTGACCTTGCTCTACGAGAAAACTGATAATCTGACAACCCCCATGGTCACTCATGGAGTCTTTAATGCGCTGAATTTTTCCTTTCTCATTTGGCAACAATAAACAGACAGGGTTCGCTGTACTGCCATTTGGTTCAGGAATCAGGTACCCCTGAAGCTGGGGGCGTCGACCCCGGATCATTGAAATCGGCATTCATTTCTTCCATATTCCGGCCTCGGCGCGGCCAGCTTCAGGGATGACGGTGTTAAAAAACCTGCGGAAAACCCTTAACCGAGTGGCAGTGGGGCTCGCTGTCCCAGGGTGCCTTTTAATTCAGATTGGATGCAAACAATAACTGAAGAAGGATGAAGGGGTCGCCGTCCTCAGCGCCCCGCGTCTTGTCCGACTGAGTTTACGGCTCACTGAGACAACGGATCCTACCAATCCTTGAAAAACAGATGATGACACTCAAGGTGTCTCGCTGAGACATTGAGCCGATTCAGCCGGCTATTCCAATCAGCTTGTAGATTCGAACTTGCAACATTGAAAAGGCGCGTCCTAGGATTCCTGGTTCATGAATGAATTTGACTTAATCGACCAAATCAAACCCTTACTACCATTGAATAACACGGTGATAGTGGGTGCTGGTGATGACTGCGCGGTGCTGGCGCAGGCCGCAGGGCAGGACTATCTTTTGTTCAAAACCGATTCCGTTGTTCAAGGGGTTCATTTCACTGAAGAGGAAGATCTCTTACGAGTTGGTAGAAAAGCGTTGGCACGCTGCATGAGTGATCTGGCGGCAATGGGAGGTTCTCCGCAGTGGGCGTTGGTTACACTTGGGTTGCCTGAGATAACGGATGTTCAACCCATTTGCAGAATCTATGAGGGAATGAAATCTCTCGCTGAAAAATACGATCTCGCTATTGTGGGTGGAGAAACGACCCATTGTCCCGATCGATTGTGGATATCCGTCGCCATGGTAGGGCGTGTCGCTAAATCCGCATGCATTCTTCGTAACGGAGCCAAACCGGGAGATGCGGTTTTTGTTTCGGGAGAATTGGGAGGGTCCCGAGCCGGGAAACATCTCGATTTTGAACCGAGATTGCTGGAAGCACAATGGTTGACAAAACGATTTAATATTCGATCCATGATCGACGTAAGCGATGGTTTAGCTGGTGATCTCAGGCACATTATGAAACAAAGCGGAGTCGGCGCTGAGTTGCATTCTGCTGCCATACCGATTTCAGCTGATGCGCGTCGTTTGGCTCGGTCTTCCGATACCCGGACGCCTCTGAGCTCTGCTCTGTCAGATGGTGAAGATTTTGAATTGTTGTTTACTGTATCAGCCAAAGAGGCGGTGGCACTTTTGGATGCCTGGAAGAAACAGTTTCCTGACCTTCAACTCAAGTGCATCGGCAAGATAATTCAATCACCCGTTTTGAGATTAGTAACCCCCGAAGGTGTAAGAGAAATTCATGCAGACGGTTACCTTCATTTCAAATAGTCCTGAAGAGACTTTTCAACTGGGTTGCGACCTGGGACGAAGGGCTTGTCGTGGCCATGTTTTTGGGCTCTTTGGTGATATGGGTGCTGGAAAAACTGTTTTTGTCAAAGGTTTGGCAGTAGGCTTGGAGATTACAGAGACTGTCTCTTCACCAACCTATGGCTTGGTCAGTAATTATGCCGGAGGTCGATTGAATCTATTCCACCTTGATTTATACCGCCTGGATACACCCGAACAGATTTACGCCGCCGGGTTGGAAGAATACTTGCAACCTCAAGGCGTATCAGCGATTGAGTGGATGGAAAGATGGGTTGATTTGGAAGAGGGGCGTGTCATTAAAGTGTATTTTGAAGATCGATCAGAAACGGAAAGAATGATCAGATATGATGGTTTTAGCCATTGAGTATTCGACAGAAAAACGGAGTGTCGCTTTGGGCCTCGATGGAAAAATTCTGGGAGTATTGCCGGATGAGAGTATGCATCGGGTGACCCCGTTGGCGCTCATCGATCAACTGCTGTTGTCCAAGGAGGTTTCACGGTCGGAGATAAGAAGGATTGTAGTGGGGATTGGTCCAGGCTCCTATACCGGTATTCGAAATGCTATATCCACAGCCCAAGGTTGGCAATTGGCCACCGACGTTGAGCTTCTCGGTATAGGGAATTCTTTGGGAATGGCCAGAGTCCTTTCCCGTGCCGGAAAAAGGGGGAAAGTCCATATATTGTCGGATGCACAGCAGAACCACTTCTATCATGCAGAATTCCGGATCGATGATTCAGGTGACGTCGATCCTGTAGGGAGTTTAAAAATTTCTTCTTTGCAATCAGTTCAATTCCTGGTTGAAAGGCAAGAAGTCATTGCGGGCCCGGGACTTGATCGAATCCTTAAGTGTGGAGCAGTCGATATTCATCCTTCAGCCGAACTGTTACTGGAGACCGCCGAGGGGCGAAAAGACTTCGCCTCGGGCGATCAATTGACTCCGTTTTACCTACGGACCACTCGCTTTGTCAAGGCTCCTGAACCGACCGAGTTTATCCAGAATCTCATAAGCCGATTCAGCAGTTAGGGACCGCTCAAGAATAAATTCACCATTTGGCGGGAGCGCCGTCTTGTCGGATGCAAGGCGCGAGGAGGACGTATCCCCTCATGGGGATTCAACCGACGAGTAACGCCGCAGGCGGCATGACGCCGCCCCGCCCCTTCGGGCTGGGGCGAATGGCGAAGTTATTGTTGAGTGAGCCCTTAATCTTTTCAGGTAATTACCGGGGAAGCTCCCAATCGGACCAGGAAATCAAGTCCGCCAGCGCTGGGTGCCCATCGTGATGCCAGGACAAAGGAGGGTCCTGCATCCGACCCAGTGGACAGATTCGGGAGACTCCCCATTGTGCCAACTGCATGGCCTGAGCTTCCAGTCGATTGCCCGAAGAGGCAATGCCGACTGTGGAAACTTTTTCACGGTATTCTTCCGTAGCTCTCAAGGCGGTTGCGAGATCCTCAACACCCTTTATGTAGACAAATCGATTCAGGCAGGAGGGTTGAAATCGAACGTCTCCATCATAGACGACGGTCCATGAAGTCGATCCATCACTCTGAAAAACCTGAGTATCCGGCAGTTCCGCAGAACGCATTTCGTACACCATTCTCCTGGTTCTTATTGCCCTGGATTCCTCCACAGATATAGGTCCTCGTGGGAATGTCTTTTCCAAGGCCTGTAATTCATCCGCGAAAAGACGGGCAACCTGTTTCGGTGAAATGTCCCCTCCTTCTTCAATATAAAACAGGTGAGGCGAAAGGCAGCCCTGTTGATTCCAGGCAACGACATCATTTGCCATTGCCTGACACGCATCCTTCAGTGCCTTGCCCTTCAGGGATTCTTTGGCGACATATCCGAAACTGATCCGATGTCCGTATCCAATGCATCTTACACGATCCTGCAAAGTGGATTTGATGGCTTGAATGGTTTCATCCTTGCCGGTTGCCGTGACCAAGTCGGCTTGCTTGAGTAAGCATTGATTAAGGTCATCCTTTTTACGGGGCCATTCCGCCAGTTCTATACATGAACCGACTTTGGGATCCAGTGAGTAAATGGAATGTGCAAATAGAGTCGGGACTAATGACGTTCCACTAGCACATTTAACAAACTGTGCAGACCGCATCAGCAAACCGCACAGTAAACTCATCAACGTGGGAATAGGGAGATTTCCCGAGGCATAATGAACCATTAGGCGAGGACTTATTCCCATCGTGCGCTGGGCACTCTCAGAGCAAAAATCATAGTCGGAAAACTCGTCCATCCGATGCAGACATCCGAGGTCTCGGGACAATAAGGATCTCAATTCCTTTTCGGTCAATCGATTGAAAAAACGATCCAGTCCTGCCTCCATTACTTCAGGCGGGAAACCGGTTTCATCCGGGCAGGAAGCGATCGCGAGTTGGCGTATCGGATACTCCGGATTCCGCCAAAGATAACCGGCTTCAGCTAACAAGGAAACCATGTCTTTCGTCGATCTTTCCGTTAGAATATGATCGTGGTTCCATTTAAGAGTTTCAGCGGCCTCCCGAATCATTGAAGCGCTGATCTCTGCGTCCGGCGGAAGATCGGTTATAAAGTATCTTGGAAGGTTTTCCCTGTTCATCACTTGTTGGATCAGGATGACGGAAAAGCAAAGTAACGTCACCGAAAATCAGAGGAATCCTATTCTGAGGATTGGAGTGAACACCCTTTGGGCTCTGCTTCGCTACGGCGTCCGTGCAGGATTAAGCCGTTGTCACCGATTTCACCTAGGTCCTGAGTTTCTATCATGCTGACTGATTTAATATTGGCTAGATCAAGAATACGAATCAACCCCGTTTCTCCCCTGACACATTCAAGGCCTGTTTCCGGTGAGATTATCTGAACTCGTGTCCAGTGTGGAAACTGGAAATAATCCTGATTTCTGGAAGAACGAGACTTCTGCATTCCCGCGATTCCGTTGTAACCCTGTGAACTGAGTTCGCTCATTCCATATTCGGAAATGATATCCAGTTCGCGGACTCCGATACGGTTTTCAATCCATTGTAATAATTCTTGTTTTTCTATTGCACGACTCCGTCCCTTATATCCACCGGTTTCCATGATTCGACTGAACCGCGGAAGTTGAACTCGTATTCCCCTGGACGTCCAATTCTCCAATAGATGTACAAAATTGAAGGCAGTGCCTATCATGAGTATGGGCTTGGTGTGTCCGCTAATTTTCTTCTGGAGTGTCGTTTGCAGTAATTCAAAATTTATTGCCCAATCCCCGTTTGAATCGGTCTTTCCAAGGTAGACTGATTCAGGATCACCCAATCGCTGCATCACTTGATCGATCATATAAACAAGTGAGGACTCGGATGAATCCATAAGAGAGGGTGTCAAAGAAAGAATCACAGGACGGGTGGTCGTTTTGTCTCCCTCCTCGTTTATACCGTTATCGAAAGCGTTCAGAAGGTGTTTCATGAACCAGAAAAGAACCGATTTTGAATGAAGGTGGAGTGATTCACAATCATGGTAATGTTTGGACCTCAAACCATTTCCTGTGCCACTCGATTTGAAACAATGTGATCGTTCCTGATCCGAAAGCGTTGTGAGTGGGACTTCCTTGAATCCAACTGTCGAGACTGCAGGAATCTCCTGCCATCGGCTTACAGATGCAGGGGTTTTTCCAGACCGTTTACAAAAGGCCTGATAGGCGAAATTTCTTTCGAACTGATAGTTGAACAATTCTAAAGCAAGTTGGGTGAACGTTGATTCGGTGTGTTCGGGATTCAGGGCGCTGGAGTGCGAGTTCGTTTCCGGTCGCGACATTAACGCATCGATTGACCTGAAAAGAGCTTCTGTGTAATTAAAAACGGTATTCATTTTGCACTCTGTTTTTTGTGCTGAGAGAAATTGAAGTTTTTTCCAAGAGCCGAAGGTTGCAGAAAACAGGAGTGATCCTTTTTGTAGCTCTTATATTCAAGCTGCTAAAGATTTGGCTCAAATAGAAGAAATGGCGGAGAGAGGGGGATTCGAACCCCCGGTAGAGTTACCCCTACGACGATTTAGCAAACCGTTGCTTTCGACCACTCAGCCATCTCTCCGCTATAAGGTCGTTTTCTTGCCCCCATTTAATTTTAATGCCGCCACTTCGGTCAAGTGTTTTCTTTAAGTGGTTGGAATTTAATGATTTAGGAGCCTGAGAAAAAAAATCCATTTTTTTTTAAAAAACACTTGCCAAGGTGAGTGAGGAGCTATAGTTTTTGCGTCTCCT
>DUCD01000002.1 GCA_012959985.1 Verrucomicrobiales bacterium
TTTTTACTTTCAAAGAAAGGATACGCTCTTATTATTTCTCCATACACAACTTTTGATCATACCTCTCAGGAGTGTTCGGTGGTGCTCTGGGGAAAGTTTGAGAACTATGACTCGAGCCGGCCTTTTGTGGGCTGGGCGCTGGGTTTCCTTCGGTTCGAAGTGTTGAAATTCCTTCAAAAATCCCAGCGGCGAGCTCAGCTGTCGAAGCGTGCGGTGGAGGTGTTGATGGAGCAAGAGGTGCAGGATGAACAGCTCGATGAATCCATCAACAATTACCTGACGGTTTGTCTGGAGCAACTTCCCGATCAGCATCGCGCGATTCTTGATGGCTATTATCACCAGGAGTATTCCGTGAGGGAACTGGCAGCCCGCTATCATCGCACGGATCAATCGATCTATAAGGCGTTGCAGCGAATCCGCTCAAGTCTTCAGCTTTGTATTGAAGGACAAATTCGGATGTCGAGATCATGAAAACAGAGCATTGGGAACCCATCATCGCCAAACATCTCGACGGAGTCGCAACCGCTGAAGAGGTGGCTGATTTGTCAACGGCTATTGAGTCGGATGAATCAGCAAAGGTGGTGTATCTGCGAATGGCTCGGGTGCATGCGGGGTTGGCGACTTCACGTGTGGGGAGCGGAAATATCGTTTATCTTGCCGAAAACCGTTCATTTTGGCGTGCGGGATGGATGAAGATTGCTGCATTGGTTGCGCTTGGATTGACGGTTTTTTCAACATTTTGGTTTGGGGGAAATCCCATTGCTACAATCACCAAATTGGAGGGTGTCGTGAGGTGGACGGGCGCCGACGGAAAGGAAGCGTATCTTGATAAGCCAGGTGTCTCCCTGTCGGGCGGCACACTGGAAACGTTGACCCCTGATTCGACGATGACCATGCATTTCGAGGACGGTACGACAATAGCCGTTTCCGGTCGGTCCAATCTCTTGTTTTCCGATCAAGAAGGAAAATTCCTTTCACTGCGAGAGGGGATGCTGTTTGCCGACGTTGTTCCCCAAGCCTCTGGGCGACCTTTGAGGCTGAACACCACCAGCGCTGAATTGACCATCCTGGGGACACGATTCGAGGTTGTGGCGGATGAGTCCGAGACCCAGCTCCGTGTTCGACAGGGGCAAGTTGAATTCCTGCGAGTATCCGATAGTGACTCAGTGGAAGTTCCGGCTGGATACCGGACTCAAGCGTCGTATGCGTTGCAGACCTCACTTGAGGTCACGGTGATACCTGGGCCGGTTTGGACATGGACAGCGGATCTGCGGAGCGATGTGGATCATGGCAGATGGGTGCCCATGGAGGCGATCCTTCGAATCGAACTGGGGCGTGATATTGAATCGGGACTCGTACAGGAAAAGGATGCCAATGAAGTGTATGCCGGACGTTTGGCAAACGTTCGCAAGGGCTCCGGAGTGATTTTCGCGGAGCCGGTTCGAAACCAAAGGCAAACGCTCTATTTCTGCTCCTTTTCGTTAAAACGTCATGCGTTGGGCTCCGTTCTACTCAGCGAGAAAGCCCGATTCCGAGTTCAAGGAAAGGCAAGTTCACCTTCGGAAATCAGGATCGGTGTCATGGCAACCAGCCCTGAACGATCGAGTCCTGGTCGCTTTACGGTCGAGAGGCAAGTGGAGGGTGATTTCGATATTGAGGTTCCTGTTCACGAATTGCACACCGCTACTCAACGTGCGGTGGGATTCGAGCTCTTAAGTTGGTTTTGCTTTACCACCCAGCGGGAGGCTAAATTGGCCATCACAGGAGTCGAAATAATTGGAAATTGATCAAATATTCTTGTCCAATTCTCCGACTGGCTCCGGATACAGAATGAAGCCCCACAGCGGGTATTCGATAACAATTTTTTCAATGGTCGTGTAAATCCAAAGATAAAAAATGATAAAGATTCTAGCGCTTATTCTTGCAACAACAATCGCCCTCGGCTCGGCTGCCATTGGTCTGATTGCAGGACCTGAATCCGATCGTGCATCGTATTCATTACCTAATGTTGCGCGATCGGAAACAGGATTGAAGGACAACTTTGAAAATACGAGTGATGGCGTCTTCAAATCGGCGTCCGAATACGCCAAGCTGATCGAGCCCCACCTTGGTGTTCCACCTATGGTTGATTTGAGAGATGGCATAGAGATTCCCATCTTCGTCGAAGGTCAGAAGTTCACGGGCGACCCTGGTATTCATTGTTGTGACAATCCAAGCCTGCAAATGGGCGACTGCATGTCAGGTTCGGTCTTACAGCGTCACGAAGGCCGGACAGCGGATGGGAAGCCGCTATCCCATGTCGTTTGGGTCAGCTTCGGGCGTCATGATGGGCGCGGTAGTCTTCATAATATCGACGATGCGGACATGCTTCACTCGGTACAGATGATCGGATACAATCGACAAACGGGGGCAACGGCATTTTTCGAAAGCGGCGATAACCGCAAGTGGGTAAAGGTCGATCCCAAAACCAATAGCTTGATCGGCAAGTTGCCTGGAGTGGGTGAACCTAAAGCCTTCAATAGAGCCTTCTCAACACCGGGGGGAGTTCAATGTGTTCAGTGCCATCAGGCGGATCCATTTATCCATAATCCTTTCATAGATGCCGCTAAGCTTCCCAGCGGAAAAACGGTCGTGCCAAAGATCGCGGATCTCGAGGCGCCCTACTTTGTGGTGGGCGCGAGTGACTGGGATATACGAACGATCTATATCGAGGGAAACAGCTGTTTCGACTGTCACCGAATCGGGATGAAGACGGTTGAGGAATTCATTGGCGACGGGTGGGATCCCAATCATCACATGCCTCCTCGAAAACCGGGTAGTCTGCGTGAGGATTTTAAGGAGTTGCTTGCAGCCTGGAAAAGCGGGCCGGAAAACAAGTCAATCTATGATTGGATTATTCCGCCGGTTGGTAAGCTCAAAGAGAATCGAGTCGTCGGAGATGATTACCCCCACAAGTCAGATTTCAATCGACCCGATTTGCGTGTTCTCGGGAAACTCGGTGAAAAGCCTCGCCGAATTCCAGAGCGGGTGTCGCGAGGTGACACGACTCATGGGGCGAGTGAATGATCTTGGAATAAGCAGTTTGGATTCAATTGACCTAGAAAAATTGGCCATCACAGGAGTCGAACTAATTGGAAATTGATCAAATATTCTTGTCCAATTCTCCGACTAGACGCGGATACAGAGTGAAGACACGCAACAGGTATTCGATAACAACTTACTCAATACTAAACCAAAAATAGAAAAATGATGAAGATTCTAACGCTCATTCTTACAACAACCATCGCCCTCGGCTCGTCCGCCGTGGCGCAGAACAGCGACGAGGCGCGTGCCCGCGCCGAACGTGGCGAACGCGTCGAACGTGGCGAACGTGGCGAAAGGGGAGATTCCGACGCTCGAGCTGCATTGAGGGAGAAACTCGGTGCGCTGGTGGAAGCAGGGAAGATCACACGAGAAGAAGCTGGGGATTTGTATAGAACGGCTTTTCCGGAGCGCTCCACGGCTCGTCGGCAATATGAAAACAGACGGGTTAAAGAAGTCAAGGCACCTGAGCTGTTCAATAAGGATGTGCAGAATCCTATTTTCTCGGGGCCGCAACCGGGGGAGAAACTTGTATCGTTCCAAGCCGCTGGATTCGCCGGTGAACACAAGGAAAAAATACTGGATCCGATCGCAATGGCCAACAATCGACCCCAGTTAATCGTGTTCCAGGATGACGGGGGAGCGTCGAGCCGAGGTCTCTTCGATCTAAGTGGAAGCATAGCTAAGATCGACCGACATTCCGACATTGATCTGCACGTTTCCGTGATCCTCTTGAGTGACGACCCCGTTGCCTTTGAGCCATACGCGGGGATGTTCCCTGCGCTGCTTGAACGCGGAGTCGATGTCATTGCTTTCTCGAAAGAGGGTCGCGAGGGACCCGGAGCGTATGGACTGGACAGGACTGTGTCCCAAACGTTCGTTCTGGCGAGGGATGGAAAGGTTGTTCACAATTTCGTTATTCCTCAAGGTGGAGTGTATGCCGACCCCCACGTGTTAGGAGGGATTGCAGACATTATTGGTGAAAAGCGTGAAACTGTTCAGGCCTGGCTGAATCAGGAAACAACCGGCGGCAGGGAAATGCGTCGTCGATAGAACGTCGAAAAGCGGCGTCCGGTTGAGTCTGACATTGGTGAAGAAACTGTATCGATGAAACAAATTGTTGCTCTAATTGTTGCCCTGGCGTGCGGGGTGGTGCAATCGCCGGCCTCTGATCGGGTTGACTTTGTGAACGATGTGATGCCGGTGTTGACCAAGGTGGGATGCAATGCCGGCGCATGTCACGGCTCGGCGGCGGGTCGTGGCAACTTCAAGCTCTCTCTTTATGGGGGGAATCCTCAGGCTGATTACGAGGCCATCGTGAGAGAGATTTCGGGGCGTCGCATCAATCTTCAGAAGCCTGAGGAGAGTTTGATCATTCTCAAGCCGACGTTCGCTATCGATCACGGCGGCAAGTTCCTGATCGACGATGATGACGAGGGAACACAATTGTTGCTGCGATGGATCCGGGAAGGCGCGGAAAAGGTGACTCATCGCGAATTGGAACGTGTGGAGTTCACGCCCAGAAGTCGCTTCATCGAGAAGACCGATGTAGATATTCAACTGCGTGCGGAGGCGTTCTATGCTGATGGCAGTTCGAAGGATGTGACACCTTGGACAGTATTCTCCGCTGAGGATTCTTCAGCGGTCCGCATCGACAATGATTCGGCCGTGGCCACACCGCTGCGTGGCGGCCGTCATATCATTACAGCACGGTATCTCGATAGCGTAGCGCCCATTGAGATCGTCATTCCTCTCTCGAATGAACCAATCGACCTGGCAGGGCAGCCAAGCCGGAATTTCATCGACGATGAGGTGTTGAGTCTATTGGCGACTCTGCGACTGCCGATATCGCCGCAGGCTGACGAATCGACATTCATTCGCCGGTTAAGTCTGGATCTTACCGGTCGCCTGCCAGAGCCCGACAAAGTGATGGCCTACCTGGTGAAACAGAATCAAAACAAGAATGAGGAGCTGATTGATGAGTTGTTGCAGACCGACGCCTTCAATGAATACTGGAGTTACAAATTGGCGAAGTGGCTGAGAATGGGAACAGACCCAAACGACGAGAATGGTATCGCCACTTACCGGCTTTGGCTGTCGAACCAAATAGAGAAAGACGTTGGCTACGACGAAATCGCACGAACTCTGATTCTGGCAACGGGTGACACCCATAAAGTCGGGCCAGCCAATTTCTACCGAACTGTGGATGGGCCTCGCGAACAGGCAGAGTTTGTTAGTGAACTGTTCATGGGAAGTCGCCTGCGGTGTGCGAATTGCCACAATCATCCATTGGACAAGTGGACCCAGGACGACTACCACGGATTGGCCTCTATTTTTTCGAAGATCGAGAATGCGCAGATCGTTCGGGTCAGGGCATCCGGAGATGTGATTCACCCCCGCACACGGGAACCCGCCGTGGCTCGGATTCCCGGTGAATATTATCTGGAAGACAAGACGCAGGATGGTCGAGAGGATCTGGTTGAATGGTTGACCGCTGGAGACAATCCCTATTTTGCAAAGGCTATTGTGAATCGACTTTGGAGTTCGCTTATGGGGCGCGGGTTAGTGGAACCGGTCGATGATATGCGTGACACGAACCCTGCGACACATCCGAAACTGCTGAACAGGCTCGCAGAAGATTTCGTAGCAAGTGACTATCGGCTACGACCGATGCTGAAACGAATAGCCACTAGCGCCACTTACGCACGCAGTTCAAATACGGTACCGGGAAACGCCGAGGACGATCGATATTATTCCCATGCTTTGAGAAGGCCCCTGGAGGCAGAGGTCCTCGCTGACGCGATTTCATACGTCCTGAACGTACCTGCGCATTACAAAGGTAAGGCACCTGGACAACGTGCTGTAACTTTGGTGGACCCATACACGCCCTCACGCACTCTCGATATACTTGGGCGTTGCGGGCGGGCAGAGTCATGCGAAAGTGAGACCAGTATTTCAGGTGGACTCACACGAAACTTGCATCTATTAAACGGCGAGTTGATCAATGCACGCATCAGCCGCGAGGAAGGACGGTTGGCAAGATTGTTCGATGCGGATACGGCGCCCATAGACATCATCGACGAGCTTTATTTAGTTGCCCTTAGCCGAACACCGGTGGGTGTCGAACGCCGTTTTTGGCGTGAGCAATTGGCCAATGTGGAATCTGTGGAGCAGCAACAACGACTACTGGAAGACTTCCTGTGGAGCCTTTTAGCCTCCAGCAAATTCAACAGCAAATAGAAATCATGAAAACGACACGACGATGCGATGGCGTGACACGACGAGACTTTGTGCGCGTAGGTGGGTTGACGGCGCTGGGTTTGGGTTTGGGCAATTTCCTTGGCCTGCAACGGTTGGTTGCCGAGTCAAAGGCTCAACTCAGTCCCAGGGCAAAATCCTGCATACTCATCTGGCTGGATGGCGGGCCCAGCCATCTAGAGTCATTTGACCCCAAACCGGATGCGCCCAGGGAAGTTCGAGGCCCCATGGCATCGATCCCCACCAACCTGAGCGGGGTCCGGTTGGGTGAGTGCTTGGAGAACACCGCAGCCATCATGGACAAGGTGGCAATGGTACGTTCCATGACTTCGCCCCTCGGCGAGCATAGCTTTGGAACCCAGTATATGATGACGGGTTACAAACCATCACCAGCGTTGGCCTACCCCACAATGGGTGCCACGCTTGCTCATTTGCGTTCGCAAATGGGCGTCCTTCCATCAAACGTTGCAGTGCCGGCATTTCCCAATCAACTGAGTGGCGCCGGATATTTGCCTGGATCGGTGAGCCCATTTTCGGTCGGTGGAGATCCTGGGCGCCACGGTTTCAAGGTGCGTGATTTGGATTTCTATTCCGGACTCGATCTTGCCCGCCTTGACCGACGACTCGAGTTTGTGGATTCAATCGATGCGTTTGGCAGTGCGAAAGATGCCTCGAATTCAACTCCGACCGACCCTGACCTGGAGCGCGCTTATAATCTTATCGCGAATCCGGAGGCGAAACGGGCATTCACCCTTTCCGATGAGCCGGAAGCGTTGCGACAGCGATATGGCGGGTTGGGTTCGGGGAATAATATCGGGCAGAGCTGCTTGCTTGCACGACGACTGGTCGAGCGCGGAGTACCCTTTGTGACGGTCAATAGCAGTGGATGGGATACGCACCAGGACATCATCCATCTCAAGGCCCGACATGCGAAGGATAAGACCGCACTGTTGCCATCGCTAGATCGAGCGTTTGCGACGCTCGTTCAGGATCTGTCCGATCGTGGAATGCTCAACGAAACTCTCGTTGTGGTCATGGGTGAGTTTGGTCGGACACCCAAGATTAATTCCAATGCCGGCCGTGATCATTGGCCAAACTGCTTCAGCGTGGCTCTCGCGGGGGGAGGAATTCAGGGCGGACAGGTTGTTGGAAGCAGCGATGCGTTGGGTGAGTTTCCGAAAGAGCGCCCGATCACGCCCAGTGATCTTGCAGCGACGATCTACACGCTGCTTGGAATTGATCCCGCCACTGAACTGCAGACACCTGACGGACGCCCGGTTCGAGTCACACCTAATGGCTCGAAGGTCGTTTCGGAATTGGTGTAATGGGCATAAGTCGCGAACGGTTTGATCGCTTGAAAACACGATTCCTTAGCGACGAGTTGACGGACGAAGAGTATCTCGAACTGCGTCAACTGATTCAGTCTCAGGGTTCGTTTAAGCGAGAACTTATTGCAGAACTCCACGCCTACGAGAGGTTGGACAGAAAACTGAAGAACATAATCGCCGGACTGAACGCACTGCTCCAATAGAGTTGAGCGAGCGCTCCTCATGTATTCAAAACAACGGACTGAAACTCATGGACAGCCTAAAAAGAATTCTTTGTTCCTGTGCGCTTGCGTTCATCCCCTTTGTCGTAGCGCAATCCGCGGAGCCACCCATAACGTCTCTTGTTTTCACGCCGAATCATCATTCTGTCCTGGCTG
The DNA here is from genome assembly GCA_012959985.1 of Verrucomicrobiales bacterium. Lineage (GTDB taxonomy): Bacteria > Verrucomicrobiota > Verrucomicrobiia > Limisphaerales > DUCD01 > DUCD01. The sequence continues at coordinate 8,045 of DUCD01000002.1, forward strand.
GTTCCCAAGCGGGCGTCGCACTTTACTCATGGCCTGAATTGGAACTTAAGAAGCGATTTGAGGTTGAGATGCTCAACGTGCATTTACTCTCGTTCTCACCGGACACAAAACACCTGGCAATTGGTGGGGGCAATCCTGCAGAAATCGGATACGTTGAGGTATTCGAGTGGCCCACCATGAAGTCTCTCAAACGGATTGGAAATCACGAGGATTCTGTTTCGGATGTGTGTTGGTTGGACCCATCCGTTTTTTTTACTGCCAGTTTAGATAAAAGTATCAAGACCTGGTCGCTTACGGGTAAATCATCGAGTCGTGAGTTCCTGGGGCATTCGAAGAGCGTGACAGCCATTTGTTTGCTGAACGATGGTGAGACCCTGGTCAGTGCTGGAATCGACCAGTCTGTTCGGGTTTGGAAAACGAGAACGGGAGAATTGATTCGGACATTGAATCAACACACGGGACGGATTAATGCGCTCGCGTTGCGTCCGCCTGTTGGCGGCCTACCCATGGTGGCTTCAGCTGCCAGCGATCGAACCATCCGTTTATGGCAGCCAACCATCGGTCGAATGGTTCGCTACATTCGATTGGAAAGTGAAGCCTTAAGTCTTGGCTGGTTGAGCGGTGGCGAGCACATCGCAACTGCTTGTTCCGACGGTAAACTACGGATCATAGATACAGTCGAAGTCAAGGTTTTGAAGGAGCTGGGAGGCATTGAAGGATGGGCGTATTCCATCGATGTGAATCCTATTGATGGGGCATTTGTAATCGGTGGAACAAATGGGCAACTGAAGCGTATTACTAGTGGAGGATTGCCAGAATCCGACTAGTACCCTTGGACAAAAGTCTTTGGACAGAGAATGGAACTAAGAAAAATAGTTATAAATAAAAATTGTACAAGAAATTAGAATATGTGCCAGCGGCGAGATCGAATGGGATGAAAACCGGCAGTTG
>DUCD01000003.1 GCA_012959985.1 Verrucomicrobiales bacterium
TTTTCTGATAAGGTGAAGAATGATGTGGGAGAAGTGCCGGTCTCGGTACTGATGGGAACACTCACCGATCTGGTGACCGACCTCTCGAGCCAGGTGGACCAGACCAACACTGTGACCTCGTTCCGAATCGATCAAAAGCACCTTCTGTGACCACTTCAATTCGTGTACGGGGGCCCACACGGGAATCGAATCGCATGCGCTGTCCCACTGTTTCCCCCACCTGGACTTGTCACGAAAGGCCCTCCTTCCATGGGCGCAGTTGAGGTCGAGGCGACTTCCGTAACCTCGCTGGGCTTCCCCTCCATAGGGAAGTCTTTCCGCAAAGGAAAGTATTCATAACCTTCCCACATCAGTATCCGCTTCAAATTCGGATGCCCTTCAAAATGAATCCCCATCATGTCGTAAATCTCACGTTCATGCCAATCCGCCGTTCGCCAAACTCCGGAAATGCTCGGGAGAGAACTCGATTCCTCCGTCACATCCGTTTTCAGTCGAAGATGACAGTGATGATCCAATCCATACAATTCGTAAACGACGGTAAACCTCGGATCTTCCCCGTAATTGTCAATTCCGGTTATGTCCACCAGGTAATCGAAACCAAGTGACTGTTTGGCGAAGTGGCAGACGTCGGCAATCCGATTTGGATCGGCAACTTGGAGAGTCCACTCATCCCGAAATTCAGTGAGTTCAGAAACGATTCCTTCAAACCGGGTCTGCAACTTTTCTGCGGCTTCTTTTGAGGACATGAACTTCCCGTTAACGTGTCATTGAATTATCCAGCCGAAGAAGATTCGGCTCTGCCCTGTTCAGGAAACTAATTCTCGATGCGGTTTCGACCACACTGGCTCCACGGCGACTTTACTCTGGATTTTCATTAAAGCATCCAGCAGGGCTTCTGGACGAGGAGGGCATCCGGCAACATAAACATCCACCGGAATAATCCGATCCACTCCCTGAAGGACCGAATAACTTCGATACATCCCTCCAGTGGAGGCGCAAGCTCCCATCGCAATCACCCATTTCGGCTCTGCCATCTGCTCATAGATACGTCGAACCGCAAAGGCCATTTTATAGGTAACCGTTCCGGCAACGATCATCAGGTCCGACTGCCTCGGGGAAAAACGCATGACTTCAGAACCAAAGCGGGAAATATCGAACCGACTTGCTCCGGCAGCCATTAGCTCAATGGCGCAACAGGCAAGCCCCATGGGCATTGGCCAAATCGAGTTCTTCCTGAACCAATTCATTACGGAATCCGCTCGAGTGACGATAACATCCCCTTCGATTTTAGTGTTGTAACCAATTTCTTTGGTCGTTTCCATGGGCTTATCTAAGGATTCCAGCCTTTGCCGGTCGAAAAATTGTCACGCCACTCTGAGATAGGCAAGCCAATTTGTGATTTTTTTCACAAGCTCAGTTATTCTATGTTTTCCGCCTATTTCCACATAAAACCACATCAATAGGAGTCCCCTATCGAGAAGGACCGCATACGGCTGAGATTGAGATTCAACACGACTTTCCCCTACAGGTTCACTTGTCCGGCACAAGCCGAGGAAATATCTTCCAGAATGAGAAAAATATCCGAAATATCAGTCTTGACTTGGCGTAACTGCTCCAACATATTCACTGGCTGTTTTGCTCCAGAGGCAAAAGCTGTGTAAACATACCACCAATATCTTATGGTCAAAGCGAAGACGAAGAAGTCCGCCACCAAATCCACCCCTAGGAAACCCGCCTCAAAAGGGACCAAATCACAGCCTGGATCGAAGAAGAAAGCGGATTTGAAGAAGAAAACGGCCGTCGCGTCGAAAGATGTAAAAACTAAGGCTAAGTCTTCAACTAAATCCTCGGTAAAGAAGACGACGTCCCCATCAGCGGATTCTAAAGCGAAGACCAAAGTTGCTCCGAAAAAAAGCAAGAAGATACCGGCAACTAAGGCAAAAACACCGAAAACCACGCCACCTGTCAAGGCGAAGGCAATAGCATCGGGATCGAATACTAAAACTCAATCCACGGCAAAAAAAGCTGCGCCTGCAAATAAAAAGACCCCATCAATAAAGAATTTAAAGAAGTCGGCTACAGTATCGGCCAAGAAAACGGGAAAACAAACCACGGAAAAAAGGGACCTTAAGGGAAAAAACATGCTGGCCAATGCTGCACCGGATACAGAGAAGACCGAAAAACTCGACACCACTGAAAAGATTAAGGAATTTGTCAAACTTGCTAAGGAACAAGGATATCTTACCTACAACGACATCAATGATTCGTTGGCCAAAGTTGACGTTTCTTCAGAAGACTTGGACGATATATACATCAAATTGAGGAATTTGGATGTGGAAATCGTCGACCAAGCTGAAGTGGATAGAGTGAAACCACCCGGGCAACGGCAAGCGACCGAACCGGAAGATAAATCCCGCCTGGATATTCTGGATGATCCGGTTCGGATGTACCTTAAGCAGATGGGGCAGGTTCCTCTGCTGACTCGAGAACAGGAAGTTGAGATTTCCAAACGTATCGAGGCCGCGGAAAACGAGGTCAAACGCATTATCTACAGCTTCGGTTTCTCCGGAAAGGAACATATTGCCTTGGCGGAAAAACTGATCTCAGAACCCCCAAAGGAGCGGTTTGACCGCGTTATCGTCGATAAAAAGATCGATTCAAGGGAAAAGCATCTAAAAGTGCTGTGGAAACTGGTCAAAGATGTAAGGCGTCTGGACCAGGATGTGGATGAAAGGTATGCCAATTGGCGGAATGCTGAGGAATCGCCCAAGAAAGACAAACTTTCCAACGCATTCAAGAAAAGGGACAAGAAACTCCAAGTCACGTTTACCAAGTTTTTCTACAAGCAAAAAGTAATCGAGGAAATGTCCCTCGTTGCAGAGAACATTCATGACCGTTTTCAGCACAGTCTGAAAACCCTGGAGGAACTCAACACTCAGGGAGACTCGGAACACGCGGAAATCATCACCCGCACCGAGCAACACAAAATCAAGGGCCTGGAGGATTTCGTCCGAATGCCTTTCTCCGATTACTTGGAAGCTTTCGACGAATTGAAGCATTTTTCGGCTAAAGCACTCCAGGCGAAAACTGAGATGGTGGAGGCAAATCTTCGACTCGTGATTTCGATCGCCAAGAAATACACCAATCGGGGACTCTCTTTTCTGGATCTGATTCAGGAAGGCAATATGGGGTTGATGAAAGCGGTTGAAAAATTTGAATATCGCCGCGGCTATAAATTCTCCACCTACGCCACCTGGTGGATTCGACAGGCAATCACCCGTTCGATTGCAGACCAGGCCCGGACTATCCGGATTCCAGTTCACATGATTGAAACCATCAATAAATTGATGCGTGTTCAAAAACAACTGGTCCAGGAATTGGGTCGAGAGGCCACCCCTGAGGAGGTGGCTGAAGAAATGGACCTTCCAGTGGAAAGGGTGCGGGCCGTTTTGAAAATGGCACAACAGCCCATTTCACTACAATCTCCGGTTGGAGACAGCGATGATACCAATTTCGGAGACTTCATCGAAGACAAGTCTGCAGAGAATCCGTCTGACATGACCAGCTACAGCTTGCTGAAGGACAAACTGGGCGACGTTCTGGAGAGCTTAACCGAACGGGAACGAAAGGTTTTGGAATTGCGCTTCGGTTTGCGCGATGGTTATTCAAGAACTCTCGAGGAAGTCGGAAAACAATTCAAAGTGACTCGGGAACGAATCCGCCAAATTGAGGCAAAAGCACTTCGGAAAATGAGGCATCCAACCCGAATCCGGCAGCTTCAGGGGTTCTTGGAAAACGAAGAAATGGCTTAGACTTTAAGATTTAAAACCTACTAAAGGGCGTACAGGATTTATTTCTGTGCGCCCTTTTTTTTTATTATGAAACCTAGGGTCACTCGACTGAAACCTCATCAATCGGGGCACAGCTTCTGACGGTGCTCATCAGGTCTTTTAATGAAAAAGGCTTTCGTAGCAGAATCGGACGTGGCTCCGGCAACAGGTCAAGCGCCTCTTCCCGAGTAATCTCCACATCTCCGCTGACCAGAATAATAGGGATCACTGGATCCGGTGAATACTCATCGGCCAAACGCAAACCAACCATACAAGTCCCTGCGGTTGCCGTTTGATACCCTCGCTCCTCAAAAAACTCTGATAACAACCCAAGTATTGGCTCCTCGTCATCAATGATTAGTATGCTTTGCTTCATTTGGCACTACATGAAATAGATTCACCGAATTGGCCGAATTCCGGAAACTTAATCAGTAAAGCCAATTAACAGGCCCACTCTCCAGAAAAAGCCAGGCAGTTCGGACTCTCGGTTGAACCGTCGACCAGAGATTTAGCGAGAAACCTTCCAGCCAGTAACACTATCGGCCGACCTATTGGAATTCTTTAGACAATCCTGAAGAGAAATGAGATTTAGGGACCGCTCAAGAATAAATCCACCATTGGGCGGGAGCGCCGTCTTCGGACGGGAGAGCGAAATTATTCTTGAGCGGTCCCTAACTCCAAAAACCGTTACTTTTTGGAGCTTTCGTCAGATGGAAGATACTCTCGGAGACTGAAGACAAAACAGGATATCAACAGAGCCCCGGCCGCGACTGCCCAAAGAATGAAATAGGATTTCAAAGCTCCCTCAGGGTCCCAGCTGAAGGAATCCCCGATCGAAGTATTCCCGGCCAGGATCTTCTGAATGTGGTGCGTCAAGGATAAGGATTTTATGTTTGTGGGGATCTGACGGAGTCCGAATTCGACGAGGGAGCCATACAGAAACCCCAGCACCAGATAATTCTTGGAAAGCAATCCCATCAAGGTACCCATGGCACCCCAAGTGAAGATAACGACGGTCTGAATCAGGAAATACCACCCGGCTATCCCAAGAATATCCGGAATTTCCTGAAAGCCCCCCACCAACAATACCGCGGCTCCATTGACGGTCAGCAGAATCTGCAACCAGAGAACCTGACTGAGATACTTGCAGAGTATAAGCCGAAAACGAGTCATCGGACGGCTGATCAGAAAACCAAGCGTATCTGCCTGTAATTCATCACGTATCATGGACCCAAAGCTGTGCAGACAGCTGAATGGAACCACCAGACTCAGATTAATCTGAATCGCCATTAACAGGAAATCTTCGCCATTGCCCGATCGGACCGAACAATAGATCAATACCGGCATTGAAAAGACCACCAATAGAATCGTTGGCAAACGGGCCAGGTTTAATTGAGATTTCCAGGTCAAATTCCAAATCCCTCGCCAGGTTCGCCCCATGCTCGGGCGGAGTTCGAGGGATGGGTCTCGAATAACCGACACGCCTATTGCTTCGCTGGTTTCACTCATCTATTGCCCTAACCGGTCACCTTGTCGAAAATCTGCTTTAAAGATCGGCTTTCACTGCGGATTTCATAAATGTTCAAGCCACTGTCCCTCAGGACATCCAACCAGACCTTATGAAAGGCCTCGGCATCGCCGATACGGATGTATAATCGATCTTCCAGAAGATCCATGTGAAACCCCTTCAGGACACCCGTGTCGAAAATCCGCCGAACCAGTTGTTCGGGTTGATCACACCGAATGGAAAGCTCCTCAGACCATTGCTTGATATCCGCCTGAATATTATCCTGAGATCCCGATGCCAGTATCCGTCCCCAATTCAATATCAGGATTTCACGGCAGATCGATTCCAGTTCATTGAGAATATGGCTCGATATCAGGATGTCGGTCCCTTCCGCCGCAAGCCGCTTAAGAATACCTGCAATCTCCTGTCGCCCCATAGGATCCAAACCGTTCATGGGCTCATCCAGCACCAACAGGTCAGGCTTATGCATCAATGCCTGGGCAAGCTTTACCCGCTGTCGCATCCCCTTGGAAAACTGCTTCATCTTCTTTTTCCAATGGGGCCGCCCCAGCTTCACCGTATCCAGCATCTGCTCGCTGCGAACCTTGGCTTCAAGGGAGGATAATCCCGAAATCATTCCCAAAGAACACAACCAGGCTTGAGGCTTCAGATCCTTGGGCAACGAATCCTTTTCCGGACAATACCCAATCCGTCCCAGGAGTCTCGGATTATTCCAAGGCGCTTCCCCATAAACGGTCAGTACTCCCGAACTGACTTTCAATTGACCGGTAATGATGCCGATCAGTGTGCTTTTCCCGGCCCCATTAGGTCCGACCACTCCGGTGATACCTTGGTGAATCCGGAAACTGACATTGTTAAGCCCCATCACAATGCCATACCATCGACTCAATTCCTCAGCTTCTATGATCACACTCATTCCGGTTTGACGCGTTTGAATAGAACGGCGAGAGACAAGCCGACCATTATGGACAGTGAGGTGATGACTTCACGGAGTTGTCCACTGAGACGGGCAGGGTTGAAAAAATCCGGGGCTGTATCCAGAAATCCGCCGATGAACGGAACATTGGAACGAATCAGTTCCATATCCTCACTCAGATTGAACATTACCTTCGCCAACTCGTGAAGGTTAAAGGCAAAACTGCAGTAGCGCAGCCAATCACGATCAATCTCAGTGCCGACTTTGGAAAGTTGTGAGGCAAAAAACCACAGTACCATCAACCAAATGAAAACCGGCAACTTTTCTTTGGGAGAAATCGCCGAAACCCCCAATGACACGAATGAATAAAATACCATGCTGATCAATAGATAGGAGGCGACATTCATTAACGGAATTCGGGAATGCCAGAAAAAATGCCAATGGGGCGACATCATGTTTCCAAATACCCAAGCCATCAGGGTCGGACCCAACCACACAATTGTCAGCACTCCAAAGACGGTCCCGAACTTGCCAATGATGTAATCCAATCGACTCACCGCCTTGGAGGAATAAATAATGATCGCATTGCTGCCCAGATCACGGGTGATCAGGTTCGGAAGGACCATGGTAATGGCAATGACCGGAACAAAGGATGTGAAAAAAATGAAGTAATAAAAAAGAATATTGTAGCTGACTCTAACCGATATCTCCGGTGTGTTCTCAAGCCAGGTGATGAAAATACCGATGAACGCCTTCGCCTGCGGATTCATGTATTGGATCCATTGGGAGATCAGACTGTCAGTAACCAGCAGTTGTCCGAGAAAAAAGAGGATAACAACCTCAATAAACCCAACTCCCCAACTGCTGACAGCGAGGTATTTCAACCACCTGCTTTGGAAGCATTCCGTGATCCCATTGCCGATGATGACCGCCCGCCGAGCCATTACCCCCTGTCGCCGACCTTCCCAATGCTGGTAACTTGAACTATGCAGCGCCATTCGGTTCCTCCAACGCCTGAACAAACATCTCCTCAAGAGCATTCGGGCTCGGGATGATTTCAATCGGTGATATATTCAATCCCACCATGAGATCGAGAATCGGATTGAGATTCACGGCCCGGTGATCGATTTTGATACTTCCATTGGACAAGCGTTCAGCCGTCCAGCCTTTTTCACGGCAGGCGCTGATCAACGCGTCATGCTTCTGATGCACCACAACTTCAGCGGCCCCCGGACGATTTGCCTTCAGATTTCCCAAGGTATCATGGACCAGTACTTTTCCCCGCGCAATGATGATGATCTGATCGCAGACATGATCCACATCGTGAAGAAGATGAGACGAAAGCAAAACACTGATGCCATGCATTATCCACAGATTGCGGATCAACTCCAGTATCTGTGCCCTGCCTTTCGGATCCAAGCCATTGGTCGGCTCATCAAGGAAAACTATTTTGGGATCGTGTACAATTGCCTGCGCCAGCTTCAATCGCTGTTTCATGCCGGTGGAATAAGTGTCCACCTTCCGGTAACGTTCCTGCCCCATGCCGACAAAATCCAGCATCTCGTGAGCCCTTTGACGAGCCGCTTGAAACGGAAGGCCACTGAGTTGGGCACAATAAGTCACATACTCACACCCCACCATACCGGGAATATGACAATCCTCTTCCGGCATGTAGCCGACCCATTGCCGAACCTTCCTGCCCTGAGATACCACATCCTTGCCTAACAGCCACGCCTTACGCCTCCGAATTGGAAGCAACTCAAGCAGGCATTTCATCAAGGTAGACTTCCCTGCCCCGTTCGGCCCCAGTAATCCGACGGCTCCAGCCTCAACCTTGATCGAAACATCATCCAGTGCTTTCATGGCACCAAAGCGCTTGGTCAGGTTCTTGATTTCAATTATAGCCTCGCCCATGATCGGATTCCGTCAGAAAAACGGACACACCAACCTACCACCACTCTCCCATTTATCCAAATTGAATAACGCAAAAAATGATCATTCAGCGCGTTTTCAAAACATTTTTCTTGCGAACTTCCGCCTCAAGATGAAAATATGCGGTGAAGGGACTCGGCGCTCCTCTTCCTCACCGAAGTCAGCCCGATCTCTTCCACCTTTCTTCTCGGGCCTATAGCTCAGTTGGTTAGAGCAAGCGACTCATAATCGCTTGGTCGGGGGTTCGAGTCCCTCTGGGCCCACCATCTTTTAAGGGGTTTTCGAACATTCTACCTTGGAAGCAAAGATTGCTATGGCAATAGTATGCTTAAATTCTATCGCTCGAAACATGTTCCAAAAATTCGAGAATCAACGCCACGATCAAGCACAAAAAGTTGTGCGCGGATTCAGTAGACCTTGGTCATTTTCGCAAACGTCCGTTGGCGTGGAACGAGAAGGGAATCCCGCTTCCACGGGAGGGCTGCCGCGCTACGTCGGAAGCAACCGGAGATTGGTTTCGGCGAGAAGTATACTGATCGGTTGCCCATTCGATCAACACATCACCTTTTGTCCTTGGTTTTGCCTGAAACCCGATGAGTTGCATCATGTATCGTTGCAGAGACAATCTGCAACGAAAAGAACTTAGTGAAATACGGTCACATCAAAGTAACACTATTCAAATCTGCTCCAATACCCAGATGATTGCAACCGTCAAAAATCAGCCGAAGTCTATAAACGCCAGTCGAAGAGTGCAG
>DUCD01000004.1 GCA_012959985.1 Verrucomicrobiales bacterium
AGCTATCAGTTCGACTCTGAAGAATTGCGTCCCTATTTCCCGCTTGATCAGGTTCAGGACGGGATGTTCGAATTGGTCCGCAGGATTTTCGGCATTCGGGTCAGAGAGGTTGACCGTGTCCAGTATGTCGATCCCGAAAACCCACCGCAGACCATGGATTCGGAAGCGATCCAGGTATGGCATCCCGAAGTAAGGTTTTTTGAAATTCGAACAGATGATGACTCCGCGGTGCATTTAGGCTCCTTCTATACGGATTGGCATCCTAGAGAAACCAAACGTTCGGGTGCTTGGATGAATCATTTGATTACCGGTGGGCCCGATGAAGAAGGCAGAAGACAACCGCACTTAGGGCTTATCTGCGGAAATCTGACACCGGGTGTAAAAGGCAAACCAGCTCAGTTGACTCATCGGGAAGTGGAAACTGTTTTCCACGAGTTCGGTCATCTCCTTCATCACCTGCTGGGGGAGGTGCCGGTCAAGTCTCTGAACGGAGTTCAGGTTGCCTGGGACTTCGTTGAATTGCCTTCTCAGATCATGGAGAATTGGTGTTGGGAACGGGAGAGCCTGGATCTATTTGCACGACACCATGAAACGGGTGAAACCATTCCGGATGAGTTGTATCAGAAGATGATTGCCGCCCGGAATTTCCGCTCGGCCTCAGCCATGATGCGTCAGCTTTGTTTTGGTAAACTGGATTTGGAAATGCATCTTCATCCGGATGAATATATCTCCGGAGATATGGACGAAAAACTTAGAGTCGTCTTAACTGATTATCTGTCCGATACCCTTACCCCACAGCCCATGATCATCCGGAGGTTTCATCATATTTTTGGTGATCCGGTCGGTTATGCCGCCGGTTATTATTCCTACAAATGGGCCGAGGTCCTGGATGCCGATGCCTTCTCTAGATTCAAAAAGGAAGGTCTCTTCAATCGCGAGATCGGCCGGGAATTTGTCGAGTGCATCCTCAGTAAAGGCAATTCGGAAAATCCCATGGATCTGTTCAAGTCCTTCATGGGACGCGAACCGAACCAGGAAGCGTTATTGGAGCGTTGCGGCATCCACTGAGAAACTTGTTTTTAGAGTCGATCCTACTGTGCCGATCTGATTGCTGCGAATTCGGCTGAGGACAGCCGACGCTACAGCGATCGATACGTCCTGCGTGCCGGTCGAACTTAGAACGCTGACTATTCGATACCAAGAAACTATCAAACAAATTTCGTTACACCGGGGATGGCTACTTGCGGTGCGGTAATCGGTGTATCCCAGGTGTATCCGGAAGGACTTAAATCCTCCTTGGAATTCATTACCTGATCCCAGGTCAGAGACTGACCGGTATAAGCTGCCATTCTGCCGGCAATTGCCATCATGGTGCTTTGTGCCATTGATTCACCCTGATTCATGGGGTTCCCATCACGTATGGTCTTGAAGAACTCATCGTGCTCGGTCTGATACATGTCATTCTGAGGATCTCGACGTCCGTAACTCCAGTTCACCGCCCCGGTGATCTCATGCCGTCCTCTTGAGCAGTCGACCGTGCAATGTCCTTTCGATCCAGACATTTCTACGGCATAACTACCCGAACAGTGAGGTTGCTGACGACTGATGTGGAAACCTCTTTCCCCGTTGTCGTACTCATAAATCACTGCGAAATGGTCGTAAATATGCCCGAATACCTTTTGAGTCCGCTCTTGTCTCCCTCCGGTTGCTGTTATCCGAGCCGGTGGTTTGTCGCCGAACGCCCAGGACATCATATCGATGCTGTGTATCGCCTGCTCGACAATATGATCACCTGAAAGCCAAGTGTAGTAATACCACATCCGCATCTGTTTCCTCATTTCAGACCAATGGGGCTGGGTCGGGCGGTTCCACAATGCTCCTGTTAGGTAAGTATTGTAGATCGTTCGGACCTCTCCTATGGAACCATCCAGAACACGATTGAAAGTTTCACGTTTGGGGAAGTGAGCCCGCCAGCAGAATCCCGAAGCGAGGGACAATCCCTTTGCCTTAGCCTGCTTTGCTGCCGCCAGAACTTTTCTTACTCCAGGAGCATCGACTGCCATCGGTTTTTCACAGAAAATGTGTTTACCGGCTTGGACGGCTGCTTCCAGATGGAGGGGCCTGAACCCGGGAGGGGTCGTCAGAATCACAACGTCCACGTCCGATTCCAGAACTTTTTTATAGGCGTCAAAACCGGTGAAGCGATGATCTGGGTCAACCTGGACTCGGTCCGAAATATCATTTGAGGCTTTGAGGCTTTTCAGCCGGTTCTCCAGATGATCTTCGAATACATCGGCCATGCAGGAAAGAATGACATTCTTGTCGGCATTCAGCGCCTGCCTGGCAGCGCCGGTTCCTCGACCACCGCACCCGATCAAGCCCACTTTAAGCGTGTCGGAATTCACTGCGAAAGTCTTTTGAGGAAAGCTGAGATTCACCGTAAAGGCTGCTCCGGCTGCAGCGGTTGTTGATGATTTGAGGAAATGTCTTCGGGAGGTTTGCTTTGATTGAGGGTTCAATGAGTTCATACAGTAAATTCTCTGGTTGAGTTATCGTGGCGATTTGATTGTTAAATCTGCGGGTCTCTTGGGTCAAGTTCCGAACAAGTTCAGTAAAGGAAATTATACTAATCCCCTTTTCAATCGACGTATCACAACCCTATTGAATTCAAGCGGGTCAGGATCGGGCTGGGAATCCGGCTCAATCACCGCTGTGGATTAGGTGAGTTCCTAGGGAAACCCGAGTAGGGAATCCCTTAACCGAATGGCAGTGGGTCGAGGGATGGGACTGCATTTAGGTTATTAAGGAAAAAATGCAACCATTTGGTCGTCCGGTTCGGATAAGAAGTAAATACAAGGATTCAAACACCGGTTTTTCTTCGATTAAAGAATGAAAATATTCAGTACGGTCTCGAATCTGCTGGATAACTGAGTTAAACAAATTGAGAATTATAGGATGCACAAAATGATGGTGGTGAGAAAAAGAATGCAGTTTTGGGTGAAAATGTTGGTATTTACGGGGGTGGCATTCATTGCTGCCTCTTTTAATGGCCCGGGTTCACTGTTCGCACAGGATCAGGATTCAGAGTTGGATAAACCTGTGATCACATCGATCGTTGTTGAAGACGACGAGGTGGTGATTGAAGTGGATGTTCCCGCGGGAGTGATGAAAATCACGCTTGAATACCGGAATCGACTGGCCAAAGGGTCTTGGGTGCCGCGTCTAGTCGAGAGACTCGACGGGTTGGGAGGTGCCATTCAGTTCCGTATTCCCAGATCGGCCGCATTGGAAGTGCTTCGTGTGCGGGCAGATGCTTCTGAGCCCCTGCCGGCGGCGTTCTACCATGGGAAAAGTAGTTTTTCAGGGCAGGAGGCCTCCGATCCGATAAATGGTTCACCGGTTTCCTTTCGAGGTGGCGTTGAAGATTCCTCTGGTCCAGTGCCTGCGCCTACGGCTGTAGCCGATGGGGCGGATGCTTCGGCTTCTCGTGATGTAGTCGAGTCAGATATCTGGAGCATCCGGGACAATACGCTTTATTTCTTCAATCAGAATCGGGGATTGCAGATCATCGATATTTCCAACCCTGATGAACCGATTATTACCGGCACCTTGAATATGCCGGCGACCGGAGAACAGATGTATGTTCTGGATTCCGACCATGTGGTTCTTTTGACTCGAGGAAATTGCCGTTGGAGTCGCGAGGGAATGGAAAGTTTGGTCATGATTGTCAAAGTCACAGGCGGATTCCCCGAGGTTGTTTCAACTTTACCGTTAAAGGGTGTGATTCAGGAAAGTCGTTTGGTCGGAAGTGCCCTTTACGTGGCGTCTAATGCTTATCAACCCATCAAGGAAACGCTGAGAGAAGATATCTGGGCCTGGGGAAACTTGGTTTCATCGTTTGACCTTTCCGATCCTGCGAATCCGGTTGATCGGGATACCCTTTTTTACGATGGAACCAATAACACCATCACCGCGACTTCCCGATATCTGTTTGTCTCCACTCCGGACTTATCAGCCGGTTCAGCATGGTGGTCCGCAAGATCCCTCATTCAACTTATCGATATTGCCTCTCCGGATGGGAAAATGAAGGCTCTTTCAACGGTGCCCGCTGCCGGAAGGGTCACCGACAAATTCAAGATCCACCTGAACGGTGAAATCCTCTCCATTATTTCCGAGTTGAGAAATGGGCGAAACAATCGCATTCTCTCGACTCGATTGGAAAATTTTTCCATTGCCGATCCGAATGAACCGGAACTCATAGGACGAGTTGATCTCGCCAAGGGGGAAGCCTTGTTTGCTACTCGATTCGACGGTGATAAAGCCTACATTGTGACCTTTGAGCGGATCGACCCCCTCTGGGTGGTGGATCTTTCCGATCCGCGAAATCCTGCGATACGTGGAGAGTTGGAAGTTCCAGGTTGGTCTACCTTCATTTATCCGATGGGAGATCAATTGCTTTCCATTGGTATCGACAATACCGAAGGCTGGCGAGTCGCGGTTTCCCTGTTCGACGTGGCTGATTCCACCGCCCCGTCCTTGATCAAACGTATTCCGCTAGGTGTGAATAATTCATGGAGTGAGGCGACCAACGACGAGAAAGCTTTCGGTGTGCTACCAGAGCAGGGAATGCTGTTGGTTCCGATCACAAGTTACGCCCCGGGAGGTTCGAACAATGGCGTTCAGATAATGGATTTCACCAAAGACTCGTTGAAAGCACGAGGCATCATCGAACACAAAGTGAGGCCTAGGCGGGCGACTTATCACAATAACCGAATTTTGTCCGTATCGGGACAGGAAATGATCACAGTAGACGCCACGGATAGGGATAATCCTGAAGTGACGGCTGGATTGGAATTGTCCTGGAATGTTGACCAACTGTTTGTCGAAGGAGAATATATTCTTGAGATTGCCCGGCGGGGATACTGGTACGGCGATCAATTGCCACCTGAAATCCGAGTGGTATCAGTGGACGATCCCGAAACGATTCTCAATCGTTTGTCTTTGGAAGATCGTTCGATTCTTGGTGCTGAGGTTCACGATGGATTTCTTTATGTCGCTCAGGGTGAACAGGGGTTCTATACAATTCCTCTGATTGAAGAAGGGGATGACAGTGAAAATGAAGAAGCTCCGGCATTGCCGAATTTCATATTGAGCACATTCGATCTTTCGACTTTGCCCGAGCCTGAGTTGGTTGACCAAGTCAAGGTGGAGTTGGAATCCCCCTTCATCGGACAGCTTCAGTTTCTCAAACCGAGTCCCGGACTCCTGGTTCTGGCGGATATCAATGCAACAGGTTTTTCCCCCTTCTTTGGCGGCGGGATTGCCGTGGATGTTATCGACGGAGGATTCGCCAGGGACATCTGGTGGGGAGGCTACAGTCGCGGAATATTCTATACCTTCAATATTTCCGATCCAATGAATACCCAATTCGTATCTCAAACCTCCATCACTGATGAAAGTCGCTGGTGGAATTTCAGTGATCCGTTTGCCATTGATGGAAAAATCTATATCAGTCATCAGGAATCGGTATTCATTCCAGGTGAAGACCCCCCTGCACCTCCAGAGCCACCTTTGCCACCGTTACCACCTGAAACAAAACCCGAGTCGGAACCCGCACCGGATCCAGAGGATGATGTAGCGAACCCTGTTGGAAGTTCAGATGAGGATTCGGATGGAGAGGTCGTGTCCTCACCTGATAAAGGAGAACCAAAGCCGGAGCCGGTTGAACCGGAGCCAGTCATCATTGACGAGCCGAAACCTCCCAGGGGAATCTGGATGACCTTGTACTATCTGGATGTCATTGATTTTTCGGATCCATCAGAACCCACCTTGCGTGACCCGGTAAACATTCCCGGTAGGTTGAGCGGTGTTTCCCACGAGGGAAATGTCATCTACACAGTGGCACCGCACTGGGATGATGAAACCCTGAAGACCGACTGGCTCGAGTGGGTGGATGCTTCGGCCTATGATGCGGTGGAGGTTCACTTGATTGACAGTCTCCAGTTACCGCAACGTTGGCCCCGTCCGATGGCAATCACAGGGAATGGATCCTTATTCCTGGGACGAGTTAGCGAAGATCCTGATAATGTCTCAGGACATCTTGAAGAATGGGTTTTGTCTGAAGAGGGAAGTTTTACCAAGGTTGCTGAGGTCCGTCGGACCTCTGCCATTCAGGATATCGTTGTGGTATCGGAAGGCCTTCTGGGACTCTCCAATGAGACTCAGTTCGAAATCGTTGACATAAGGGAATCGGGCGTGATTCAGACCATCGGTATCCACCCGAGGAACGGATGCTTTTACCCGAACTTGAGGCAGGCGGATGGATCAGCAGACCAAGGTCTTTGGGTGCCATTGGGTATTTACGGAATCCTGGTAATCGATCCGGTTCAGTTGCGGCCTCTACCGCCGGGTGGAAACTGATCCCCGATTCGTGTTGGTAGGGCTCGCTGCATTGCCATTCGGTTAAGGAATCAGGCACCCCTGAAGCTGGGGGCGTCGACCCCGGATCATTGAAATCGGCATTTATTTCTTCAATATTCCGGCCTCGGCGCGGCCAGCTTCAGGGATTAGCTCGCTGTCTCAGCGCGCCGGGAATCTCGGTTAAGCGGCGCGCTGAGGACAGTGCGCCCTACCATGCAAAACTTACCGAGGAGTTTTGTATTCCTGGATGGATTTCACCGACCAATCGCCTTTTTTCAGTGCGGCGATTCCCTGAGCAGCTGCTTTGGCTCCTCTTAAGGTCGTCATGATCGGAGTATTGGTATAGACCGCCGTGGTTCGAATCTTGACCTCATCTCCTCGTGGGGTTTGCCCCGAAGGTGTATTGATCACTAATTGGATTTCGTGGTTTTTAAGAAGGTCCAATGTGTTGGGGCGGCCTTCCGATATTTTGGCGATGCGGGAGACCTTCAATCCGGCTTTTTCCAGAACATCTGCGGTTCCCTCCGTCGATATCAGTTCAAAGCCAAGGTCGGCAAACAATTTTCCGATTTCAGCGACATCCGGTTTTTGAGCGTCGGACACCGAGAGGAAAATTTTCCCGGATAAGGGAAGAGGGGATCCGGCCGCCATCTGAGATTTTGCAAAAGCCACCCCGAGGTCTTTATCCAAACCCATCACTTCTCCTGTCGATCTCATTTCCGGAGACAGCAGGATGTCCTGACCGGGGAACCGGTTGAATGGAAATACTGACTCCTTCACGGCCCAATAGTCGGGAATGAGCTCCTGGGTGAAACCGAGTTCTGAAAGGCGTTTACCGGTCATGACCTTTGCCGCTAATTTTGCCAGAGGTACTCCGATCACTTTGCTGATGAAAGGAATGGTTCTGGACGCTCTCGGATTTACTTCCAGAACGTAAACTTTGTCGCCTTTTACAGCGTATTGCACATTCATCAAACCGATGACCTTCAATTCTCTGGCCATGGCAGAGGTATACTGCCGCATTGTTTCGACAACGGATTCAGAAAGTGTATGCACCGGCAGAACCATTGCGGCATCTCCCGAATGAACCCCGGCAAATTCAATATGTTCCAGCATGCCGCCAATGACGACGATGCCTTCTTCATTTTCCGGATCCAGACCGACATCGGCAATGCAATCTACGTCAACCTCCGTGGCGTCTTCCAGAAACTTGTCCACCAGTATGGGACGTTCAGGAGATGCCTCCACCGCCGTTCGCATGTAATGTCTCAATTCGCTTTCCGAATAGACGATCTGCATGGCGCGTCCCCCCAGCACGAAGGAAGGTCGGACCAGGACCGGGTAAGTCAATCTTTCC
The DNA here is from genome assembly GCA_012959985.1 of Verrucomicrobiales bacterium. Taxonomy (GTDB): domain Bacteria; phylum Verrucomicrobiota; class Verrucomicrobiia; order Limisphaerales; family DUCD01; genus DUCD01. The sequence continues at coordinate 7,778 of DUCD01000004.1, forward strand.
GCAATTTTCAAAGCACCGGTTTCCTCAACCGCTATTCCATTTGGAGGCTGAGGAATATTCAACCGGGTCAGCATTTTCGAAAAGAGTTCCCGGTCTTCGGCAATCTCGATGCTTTGAGGAGAGGTGCCGATGATTCGGACTCCATTTTTCTGAAGTCCGAGCGCCAGGTTCAGAGGGGTCTGGCCGCCGAACTGTGCAATGGCTCCCCAGCATTTCTCGCGATGATAGATATGCAGCACGTCTTCCAGGGTCAACGGCTCAAAATAAAGTTTATCGCTGGTATCGAAGTCCGTCGAAACCGTTTCCGGATTGGAGTTGACCATCAAGGTTTCAAAACCAGCTTCCTTCAGGGAAAACGCCGCATGAACACAACAGTAATCGAATTCGATACCCTGTCCGATGCGGTTGGGGCCTCCTCCGATGATCATGACCGTTTTTTTGTCGGAAGGAGATGTTTCGTCCTCTCCCTGATCGTAACTCGAATAATAGTAGGGTGTCAGCGCTTCGAATTCAGCGGCACAGGTATCCACCAAACGGAAGTTTGGAACCAAATTCAGTTCAAGTCGTAAGTTGCGGATTTCTTCTTCGGTGCGGCCTTGAAGGAAAGCGATTTGACGGTCGGAGAAACCCAGTTGTTTGGCTTTTAGAAGTAAGTCCTGATTCATTCCGTTGTTTGCTTGATTCGTTGTGCCCTGCCTTCGTGAGGGTGGTCAATGATTAAACGTCATAAGCAGTTTAAAATCCGGGATAATTCCTCGTCGGTGTTGTAATAATGCGGAGAGAATCGAAGATAGGATCTGCCGGAGCTATCGCTCCGGATTGAGGAAACGATTTTTTGTTTCAAGAGGGCGGTGTGAAGCGCTCTCATATCTCTGGAATCACTGAAAATGGAGATCATACCTCCGATCTGGTTTTCGGTGGTTTCTGAATGGAGAACCTTGAACCCTTTTGTCAGCAGTTTCGGGACGAACCATTTCCGCTTTCTCAACAGTTCGTCTGTGATGGCCTGCACTCCAACTTCCTGAATCATTTTCAATGCGGCACTGAGTCCGGCCAGACCCAGCAGATTCGGGGTTCCCGCTTCATATCGTCGGGCATCCTTTCGGAAGGTGGGAGCTTCCTGGGTAAGGAAGTCAGGGCATGTGAGATTGTGCCACCCGTAAAC
>DUCD01000005.1 GCA_012959985.1 Verrucomicrobiales bacterium
TGTTGGATTAGATTATTTCAATGAAGAGACGCAGACTTTCACCTATTTGATGGAACGGAATAAAGATGGTGTGATGGAAATTCCTTTCAAAATGATGAATTGATGGATGCCCGCACCTTGGTGACAGCGAGATTCCAAAAAGACCTTAATGAGAAAGAAATCGTGCACCCCGTCCTGGGCATGATGCAGAGTAGTGACTGTTTTAATTGCCATGCCGTGCAACAGAAAATCGTCGGACCGCCATTTATGGAAATCGCGGAACGCTACCGCGGTCAAGCCGGAGCCGTTGAACAATCGGTGCAAAGAGTGATCAAAGGGTCCACCGGGATTTGGGGTGAAGTCCCCATGCTACCCCATACCCAACATTCCGTACAGCAGGTCGAGCAAATGTTACGCTGGATTTATGAATTGAAACCGGGCAAAACCGATCAGTGGACATCACGAGGATTAAACGAAATCCTCGAAGTCCCCATTTCCCCAAAAAACCGTATTGCCATTATCGAAGCCACCTACACCGACTTCGGTCGAGGACCGGTGGCATCGTTGACCGGCTCGACCACAATTCGACTCAGGCACCGCACCATTGAAGGAGAGCATTGTGATGAATATTCTGGACTAAGTATCATGGGATCCAAGTTAGGAAGCATCAAACATGGAGCTAGCGCAGTTTTCCGTAACTTGAATCTTTCCAATTCCTCGTCCATTACCGTTCGAGTCGCCTCAGGAGGCCCTGGATGCACACTTGAGTTTCATTCTGGATCAAAAGAGGGAAAACAAATCGCTGAACTTGAGGTCCCCAACACAGGTGGCTACGATCGTTTCGTTTTTCGGCACGCCTCGATAGCCCCCATCCCGGAGCGAGGTGATGTCGTGATTGTCTTCAACAATCCGGGCAAAGGCGGATTAATGGATCTGGATTGGATCCGATTTGACCCGTAGAATCACAACCGCTTCACATAAACATAATACGCACCGCAGATAGGTTCATTTCGATTATCTTCGAACCAAGTGTGAAGCCGAGCCGGTCCAGCAGCTTTCAAGTGGATTTTGAACCTGGCGTATAAATCGTCTGAGTTAATCCGTTGGGTCTGACTGATTCCATTGATCAGAATTCGGGCACGGGAAATGGGCAATGCGCTACCGGGGCCTCGACTGCCAGCGGTCAACTGGATGGCCGGCAGACTTGCCGAAAGGGCCGTTTCAGCCTCTCTGGGCCAGCGTCTGAGTTCAAATTCATAATCCCCGGGTTCATCAATATTCAAATGCCAGTAGCCGTTTTTGCGAACACCTTTGCGGATCTGTCCCTGCTGGTCGACGAAAACATCCAACCATTCACAGGCAGTCAGCATCAGGGGATTCTCAGCATCATTTCCAATGCTTATCGCCTGGGGTTCATTAGCCATTTCCCGGACCTCCTCCCACCATTTCTCCAGATGCTGACGCATTCGATCAGCAACTTCAGGATGCGCATCAATGATATTCTCCTGCTGCAACGGATCGGAAGATAGATCGTACAGTTCACTGTTGCGAAGCATACGCCACCGTTTCCAGAGGACGGCTCCTGAATCTCGTCGCATAATCGAAGGACTGTCCGGAGATGGGTAATCAAAACCAAACGGCATCCGGCTGTAGTTGATCACCAACATACGGTCTTCCGGAGCTTTCGCTCCTCCACGAAGCACCGAAGCCAAACTGATCCCATCAAATTTTGGCGGCGTCGGAGTGGTAATTCCGCACAATTCAATCAAGGTCGGAAGCAAGTCCTGGGTTTGGGTCAGCCCTGCAATATCACGGGGTGAACCAAACTCGCCATTCGGCCACCGAATGAAACAGGGAACGCGGTGCCCGCCCTCCCAGAGCTGGGTCTTCCGCCCTCTCATTCCGGCCGGGTAATACGCATGTCCGAATGTACTGCCGTTATCGGTGGCAAAAATCAGAACGGTATTCTCGGCAACTCCTGAATCGTCAAGAAACGACATAAGTTTCCCCATGTTGGTATCGATATTCCGAATCATCGCCAGGTAGGGAATCAAGTTTCTTCGAGTATTGGCAGCGAGCCCAGGAAGAGCGGTTTTAGCCACTTCGGCTTTCATGAATTCCACATCCCCTTCTTTCGCCCAATGGGGTCCATGCGGGGCATTGGTCGGCAGATAAGTAAAAAACGGCTTCCCGGCATGAATACTCTTTTTCATCCAACTTATGGCAGATTCGAAAAATAAGTCGGTGCAGTAACCCTCAAAGTTTTCGAGTTTTCCATTCCGGATATAGCTGTCGTTGAAATAATCATTATTCCAATGATCCGGCACCGCATTGATATGGGAGGAGGGAAACCAAAGGGTTTCATCGAAACCGCGATCTGCCGGACGGTAGGGGTAGTTGTCACCAAGGTGCCACTTGCCGAATATTCCCGTGCGATAGCCATCGGCTTGAAAAAAATCGGCCATGGTCGGGAGGTCGGAACGCAACAGAGACCGACCGCTGCTGACATTGATCGCGCCATTACGCGCCGGATCCAGGCCGGTCATCAACGAACCCCGAGTCGGGGTGCACATGGGGGAAGCATGGTAATCGGTCAACCGGACACTCTGCCCATGTAGTTTGTCAAGATGGGGTGTCTGCAGAATCGGGTTTCCATGGACGGATAATTCGGGGTAACCCTGATCGTCCGTCATGACAATAATGACATTGGGCTTCTGGTCTGCAAGAGCACCAGATTCCCCATTGCCGGACAACCCGATAGAAAAACAAACTAGTAATCCTAAAAATGTCTTCACCGTATCGTGTTTTCCAAAAATCCAAGGAGGCCTATCGGACACGCCCCAGCTTCATGATGCGTCCGTCGACATTCCAATCCTGGACGTATAGGTTTCCATCCTTGTCCCAATAGGAACCGTGGGTTCCGCTGAAAACCCCCTCGGTCCAGTTCTCTTGTTTGACGCCGAAGTTCACTCTTTTTGTGGGGTCGGGATTGTGACCCAGCACAGCCATAATCGTATTGTTCTTATCGAGAATTACCAATCTTCCATGCAGGTCCGGCACGGACACATAGTCTCCCTGAACCGCAACTGAGGTCGGCATCCCCAAACCGGTGACGACTTCGGCAATGAAATTTCCATCGAGATCGTAATGGACCAGACGCCCTTTTGGCTGATGGTTTCGGTCACAGATCAACAAGCGGGGGGGATCATAGCGGGTATCGAGTGTCATCCCATGGGCGGTATGGAATTCTTTCAGGCCGTCGCCCTTGGTTCCGAAGTGCATCAGGTATTTCCCTTTCTTGTCGTATTTGAAGATATGGTCACTCGCATAACCGTCCGCAAGAAATATATTCCCGTTGGGCCCCACAGTGATGGCGGTCGGATTGAATTTCTTCAGGTTCAATCCGGATTCTTCAGGGTACTCCAGTTTCATAACGATTTCCCCGTCACTTGCTCTGAATTTGATTCCTTCCCGGTTATTGTTCCGGGCTCCGTAAATATATTCAACGCCACCTTCCTCACGGATTTCCATATCATGCAGATTGGAGTGAGTATCTCCCAGAAAGTCGCGAATCACTTTCCCTTCGGGATTAAACACAACCACTCCCTTTCTAGTACTGGTGAAGATGCTGCCCTCTGTGTCAATAACAACACCACCGTGAGTGGATCCAAGGACGGATTTCCCATCAGGACCCAAGCCCCAACCGGGAACCGTATTGAAAGTCATCATACCGCAACCCATACAGACGGGAGCGGTTTCTGCTGAGGCAGTAAACCCCAGACAGAAACTGAGGACGCTTGTGAGAAAAACTGATTGTAGACTTTTCTTCATGAATTGAGTTTGAGTTAGTTTATTCCACTACTTCGGATTAAAGGAAATGCAAAAGGTGATACTTATCAGGATGACTTCGCGCGCATGTGGATGCAAGAAGCAAATGATTTTGATGACGATTGTGAGCCTACGGCCATTCGGTTAGGAAAAGACAATAGAATTCACATACCTGAAACCCGGCGCGCTGAGCCGGGATCGTTGAAATCCGCATACACTCTATCCATATTCCGGCCTCGACGCGGCCAGCTTCAGGCCGGACAGTCATAAAACGCGTGAGATAATCCCTTAACTTTATGCCAGGGTCGTCCGCCCTCCCCTTCAGTTACATTCGATACAGATTTCTGTCATCAGTTTACAAGATCTTCACCCCTTTATTTTTCCCCTTACCCTTACCCTTACCCTTACCCTTGGCTATAGGCAGTGGTTTGCGACTTTCAGATTTGTAGGATTCCATTGTTTGGTTGGGAATGGCCTGCAAATCCTTTCCACTTGAACCGAGGCAGATAAGGCTCCCGTCACTCATGGAGATAAACAAGTTGTTGTAAGCAATGGCCATTCCATCGAATACCGGGGTAGTATGAAGTTTGAATCCGGTCTTCAGGGTTCCGTTTTCCCGGTCGACTTCCATCAGTAGGGCACCACGATTACCGGCGAAAGCTTCATCCTGTTCCAATGCCAATTTCTTGGTATCGACCAAGTGGAGGTTCTGTGAGTCAGTCGCCTGATTCAATAATTCCTCAGGACCAAGAATATAGAGATTATCATCACTTAACAACATCGAACGGATCAGGATCGGCACGCGGATTCCCCAGTTCTCCTTGTTTTCGTAATCGCGATTGTAGAGATAGTATTGATAGATCTTCGACCACTTATAGTACTGAGTCATCCGCCCGAACCCAAACACGCCTCCCTCGTCGTAATTCAGAATCCGACCCGAAGGAGCCTTTTTTCCGGCCTGATAATATCCGGACCATCCAGAGGTGTAGTTTTTTCCGTAGGTCCAATAAGTGCGATGCCACCAGGAATCATCGAGATAACCGGTACCGCTGATTATATGAGCGCCGGGACCCACTTGATCTTCCGTTCGGCTGTGCATGATCTGGAGTTCGTCACGCGTTTCCCCATAGAGCTTGGAATCGTATTTCAACTCCAATCGTTCCCCTTCCAAGTCAAAATCCTGCAATCGCATATGGATCTGGTCTCCATCGCATGACAGCAGATCAGATAGTGCCTGCGGCATATTGAGAATCTCATGTTGCAACTGAAGAGGCTCATCCGTACCGGGAACCCGATCATCCATAATGATCTCCTTAAGTTTGCGTCCGCTTTTGGCATCCAGAATAAGAAACGACATACCGCCGTCCACAAACATGGAACGACCGGCTACGGCATAAACCTTATCATTCTGTATCAGGACACTTCCGTGAAGAGGATGCGTTGACTCAATCTGCTCAAAATACATGTGGCGAGCCATGGTTGGCGCTCCCTGGTATTTCCAGATTAGATTTCCATCGGACAGATCCAGACAATATATATAGCCATCGCTGCAGCCGAAGTAGACCCTGTGTCGGTAAAGGGTTGGTGATGAATCAATGCGGCTTCCAGCTGTGAATCTCCAGGACAATTCTCCGTTCTCAATGTTGATGGCACTGACGGTATGCTGTTCCTTCTGCACCACCACCACGGTCTTGTCGGCAATGACCGGCGGGGTCAGTTTGCCTCCCAACTTCACATTCCATTGCTCTTTGGAGATCGATCCAATGTTCTGTTGAGTTGCTCCGCTGCGACGATTATTATGACGATAAATCGGCCACTCCTCTGCCGCGTTTTCACTATCTTCAAAGGCAGCAGGTTGCGCACTGCCGAGAATCAGACGATGCTCATCAGGACTCCGCCGCCACACGGGATGATTGGCATTTTTGGCGGCGAGAGAGGAGAAACCGAACAGCTTGGATCCGATATAACAGGCACAGGGATGCGGTGGTGCGTAGACCAATCCATTCGCCGGCATGATCCCGTAGAGACAGGCACCCCGAACCCAGTGGTGCAGAGTCCATTCCTTCTTTTTTACATCGATGAATTCAATTCCAGTCCGGGACAACAGGATATAATCTTCCGTTGCCTTAGCCGGGAAGCAGCGATGATGAAACCAGAAGGCAGCTTCACTGGGATTAAACGACAGTGCTTCCACACCGGTTTTCGGATCGACCCCACTGAATACGCCAGTGGATCCATTCCATTCGTGAGCGGTAACATCTCCCTGCCAAATTAATCCCCCCACCACACGGAGGTCTTCGGGAGACTGATAACCCGAGGCAGGACTCTTACTTTGCCACAGAAGTTCACCGGTCAGGGCATCCAACCCAGACAATTTCCCCCGACTACCATTGTGAGGTCGATAGTTTTCGCCGCCAGTGAACAAGACCCGGTTATCATGGGCGACAACGGTCGGTCCGAAGTTTGTCGGCATCTCCTTCAATACCGGAAGTTCCAGAGATTCCCACTGTACAGAACCGTCTTCCTTGGAAAGTGCCACAATACTTTTTCCATTAAAAAAATAGGTGTGACGCACATCCGCACACATGGACAAGGGAGCTGACCAGGCCGCTTCATGAGTCCAGACGAGTTGATTGTTTGAGAGATCCACTTTCATGATTCTCTTCTGCCTGACAGGGACTGTTTTCAAGGCACTGTAGGGGAACTTCTTCAACTCGGGTTTGTCATTCTGATCCGCCACCAGAAACAGACTGTCCGTCGATGCTTCAATGACCAGTTCCTCCGCACCTTCGGTTCCCTGATATTCGTGAAGAAGTTCTCCGGTGGCGGCATCGAGAGCACTCACTTTTGCTTCGATTCCCAGTGTGACGTAAACCGTGGTATCAGTAGCCACCAATCGACGAGGCAGGTTGGAAGGTCCGCTCTTCAATTTGTGAAGATTAGGAAACCATTTCGGGATGGAGCGTTTCCATAAAACGGTACCGTTGAAGGCATCCCGGGCAATCAATTTCCATTTGGTCGGAAGAAACGGGGAGAAAGTGGTCCCTTCATCAAAGATATAGAACAGACGACCCCCGGCACTGACACAGGCCGTGAAACTGGACATGACATCATGATGCCGGGACCAACGGGGGCCCCCGGTCCACTGCAGATGGTACAGTGGTGGCTTCACCTGCTTGTCTTTGGAAACCGCATTGCCGTTCGCCGCGTAGAAATGCTGAGGCCAATCATCGATGGTGGATGGGATTTCCTTGACGAGACGAGTCCACTGACTTCCATTTCTGATCAGAGCAATGCCACGAGGTGCCAGGACACGCAGGAGTTCTGTTTCATCAATAAGACTTGGATCCTCACAGATAATCAAGTTGATGAAGTTCTGACTGAAAGGAAGCACCCCTCTGTCCCAATGGTCGAAACTGACCTTTCCGGAAACTCCCTTACTGTAAGCATACGCACGAGCCTTCAATACCTTTTGCGCCTGAACTTCAAGACCGTAAACCAGGCTGTTCTCCGTGCGGTACAGTTCACAGGTCAGACTTCCGTCACCACTACCCAGATGTAATATAACCCCCCCGGAGAAACCTCCTCTTTGCAATAAATCATCCGCAGGATTCGCTGGTTGCCCATGCAGGTCTGAAAAACTGCCTGACAATACAGTGAGATACAGTGAGAAGAAAAACGGAGTGATCTTGAATTGAAGATATTTCATGAGGGAATATTCCTGGATTTCACTGAGGGTTAAAACATTAGGATCAATGGGAGATTTTTCGAATGATAACAATACTGGCAAAGGTAAGGAACAGTGCCATGGTTCCTACCCCAAACAAAAAAGTTTTGACGGGAAGAAGATCAGAGACTTCCGATGGTCCGGGCGCAGATACCGCTGCAAACAGATCCTTTTGTCCTGGGGTTAGTCGGACTGATAGGTCATCGGGATTGATCATTGCGGAAATGCCAGAAAGTAGGGGCAGTTCTTTGTCCTGAATCACTTCACTGCCTTCGAGGTAACGAAACCAATCGACGTTACTCAAAGAATCGATCCCGGGATTCTGGGCTTTCATTTGGCAGGAACAGGCGCCGCAAAGGTACATGGCAGCATCGGTGATATTCTGTTTGGAGATCCCCTCTCCGACCATCGGTGGCAAAACACGTCCTCTTCCGAAAATTGAAAACAACATGGGTTCCTCCGGAAACTCAAATAGTCTTTGATCCATGTTAAGCAGGATGGAACGTAGGATCGGGGCCTTCTTGTTTTTCGGTAAATGCCGCAACTCAAACTCGATCCTGAGAGGAATACCTGATTTCAGCTGATTGGTGGGATCATCACTCAGGGCTTCATACACGCTGAGATTTCCGCCCGTAACCTTACCCGCCAAGTTGACCACTCCTTCCGGCAATTCAATCTGTTCCTCCAGTGCTTCCAAGGTTTCTCTCACCAATTGAGAAGCCGCATGATCTTTGGAAGCATTGCCGGATTCAACCATCAGAAAGACAACCGACGTTCCCTGTAGAATCGGTTTCATTAAATCCAGAACAGCCGCAGATTCAACGAATGCGTCCACGGCAGATTGTGAAAAGTCTTCTTGCCAGAGCAAGGTCTGGTTCCCTTGTTCTTTAGGATAAAAAAGAACCAACTCCGCCGCATCCCCCCGGATTTCCCTGGATGAAGGATAAACACGGTGAAGTGTTTGCCGCATCTCCGGATCGCTGATATCCGCCAGAGACACATTGATGTTCATAACCCCCTCACCCAGCACGGAGACTGCCTGAAGAGACTGTGCCAATTCAACCTGCTCCTCCGTGAACTTCCCCGCCTTGATCACCACCACTTGATAAAGATCTCTTTCCCACCTCTCCAGCGCATACCGAAACACCGGCACACTGCAGGCTAACACCTTGCCGGGCAACAACAGGATTACGCTGAAAAAAGCAACGATGAAACGTTTGTTCATAAGACCAGAACTCATAAACTCTCTTTCCGGGACCAGATTTAATGGATATTAATCAAACTTCTTCTCTTTGTCTGCTTCTTTTCTGAGAGTTAATTATACTCTTACGCATCAAGTTTTCGGATTTAAACCTCGGAATTCTTCACAAACTTGATGCCGGGCAGAACAGGGTGCCTGAAGGTG
>DUCD01000006.1 GCA_012959985.1 Verrucomicrobiales bacterium
AATAGAGCCATACCATTCTTCATCATTCACCCTCTGTAGGTAGGGGCGTTGTCGCCGTATTTTGGACAAACACTTGTGCCGCCCATGTTCGATACGCAGACTCCAACTCCTGGACTCGTTCTGGAAGATCACCTGCCAAATCGTGATGTTCCCCTAGATCCTGGTGGAGATTGAAAAGCTTTGAATCCTTCCCTTCCCGGATCACAAGTTTCCAAGCCCCTCGTCTGATAGCTCCAACGTCATCATCCCGCCAGAAAAGGTCTCGATCGGAAAGCCGTTCATTGCTCAGAAAAAACCGAGCAAGATTAACTCCGTCCAATTCTTCAACCTTACCGGATGAAGCGCCTTTAGCCAAAGCAAGAAAGGTCGGGAAGAAATCGAACGTCATTACCGTCTGATTACTTACCCTTGGCCGAATCCTCCCCGGCCACCAGGCAATGGCAGGAACCCGGTGCCCCCCTTCAAACATCTGACTCTTTTGTCCACGCAACGCACCATTGCTTGAAATGTTAAAATGAGAATCCCCATAGTTGATATAACCTCCATTGTCTGAACAAAAAATCACCAGAGTCCTTTCATCCAGTTCGAGCCGTTTCAATGTGCTGATAATTTCCCCGACACTTTGATCCAGGGACTCAATCATGGCCTGGACATGGGGATGAACATTGGTCTGGTCGGAAATAACACCCCATTTGTCATTCCAATAATCCTTTCCCTTCACCCGGTGGACGGGATCGTCGGGACCCTGCCAGGGAAAATGAATAGCCAGATGCGGCAGATAGAGAAAGAAAGGAGTGTCCTGATGCTCTTCAATGAACCGGATCGAGTGCCGTGTCAACAGATCTGCAGTATAGCCCTTCTCCATATGGATTTGGTCCTGATGCCACCAGTCCTCACGTCCGGATCGATCGATTTGTGAATGGTGATCCCCATCACCGGTGGTCAGTCCGATGAATTCATCAAATCCCTGCCGAGTTGGAAGATAAGGAGGTCGATATCCCAAATGCCATTTCCCGAACATGCCGGTAACGTATCCGACATCTTTCAAGCGTTCCGCAATGGTGACCGCTCCCAATGGCAGACCTTCATGATAATTCGTTTTGCTGGAAAGCGGCCCCTCGAATTGGGCTCCGAACCGTTGCTGATAAAGTCCGGTGAGCAAAGCGGCACGAGTCGGCGTACACATCGCCCCATTGCTGTGAAAGTCAGTAAAACGAATTCCTTCCGACGCAAGACGATCGATATTAGGGGTAAGGTTCTGTCCACTGCCGTAGCACCCCAAATCCCCATAACCAAGATCATCGGCAAGAATCAGGACAATATTCGGTGGGTCGATGTCAGCACCGTAGAGCGGAAGACCGAATGCGAAAACGCATACAACACCAAAGAAAACTGGACCCAACATATGCTTCATGACTGAACCAAAAGAACCTTACCGGAATTCCGACGGGCGTCACACAAAATTCCGGTCGACATCTGTTTTCCGGCAGATGATTGTAAGCCCCCCCCCCTCAGTTGCCATTCGGTTAAGGAAGGACAAAGAATTTCAGATATCTCTGAAGCTGGGGGCGGCGACCCCGGAATCGCAGAATCCATACACCAAGGTGGATTCTACTCCCCTAAAACTTTTCCTTCCTTGTCTTCGTGATCTTAGCGAAACGGGTGTTAAACTGTTTTGTTCTAACGCTCGAACGAGGATCAACTCCCGTTTTCAACTGTTTAAGACAAAATCTTCGAATAATTTCACTCACTTCTCTTTTCCAACAAACCACTCGCCTGCATCCAGTCTTCCAACCGGTGGTGCCATGTTGATATGGGACGATTGGAAGGACGGATGCCATAGCCGTGTCCTCCGGAAGAATAAATGTGGGCTTCGGCAGGCACACCTGCCTTTTTAAATTCAGCCAACATTAATCCGGCTTGAACTCCGCGATACTTATCATCGAGTGTGACGGCCATGAAGGTGGACGGAGTGTCTTTGGTGATCTGCACCAGTGATCCGAGTTCAGCTCGATTGTCCTTGTACTTATCGCCGAGGTAAGCGGCATAGATCGGACACATGAAATCGGGGCGGGCGCTGAGGTCATCGACTTCATCAACCCGATCATAGGTTTTTTCATTATAATGAGTACCGGCCACAAAGGTCAGATGTCCCCCGGCTGAAAAACCAAGAATCCCGATGCGCTCCGGATCGACGCCCCAACTCTTTGCCTTGCTTCTCATGATTCGGATGGCACGCTGTGCATCCTGTAAAGGTTCCCAATGAGGGCGTTTCGGATCGCGCCGAGGCACCCGATATTTTAATACGGCAGCGGTCACTCCGATGGAATTGAACCATTCAGCCAATTCCAATCCTTCTTTCTTCCATGCGAGAATATTATAGGCCCCTCCGGGACAAACAATGATGCCGCACCCGTTGGCTTTTTCACTGGGAGCTCGATAAAGAGTCAAGGTCGGCTCAGCAACATAAGAAATACGTTCGTCAGTTTCTTTGGCCTTGAGAGTCGCTATTCGGGAAGGATCCACTGGTTTGGCACCTGCGGGCAAACCTTTGGGCCATATATTGATGACGGGACGTTCCGCTGCCAAAACAGTTAATGTCATAAGGGTAAAACTTAGGGTGATCGCAGAAATCACATGAAAGGAGATTTTTTTCATAGTAACTCGAATGCTTAATAAATTTTGAGTTTGATCGACATCAAGGAGCTTCATACCTTGTCAACAGTATGATTTAGCTCACTGTAATTCAGGAAAGTAATCCCTAACCTTTTCTTTTCCAACTTAAAACAGAGTTTCTCCGATTGAAGCTTTGGAACCGAAAGATAGGATACAGTGAGATTAGTTTATCAGACAAAGCCTGCAGTTAATGATACGGGGCCGTCAACGGTCATTCGGTAAAGTTACTAACTAATAGGTCACGGGATTTACGACCCAGTTCCGCCGAGGACCCCTCTCAACCCAATGCGGCGACTCCGCCGCACCCAGTCCAAAGTCTGCCGGAATATCAGAGCCTACTGTACAAAATCACCGAGTTCGGAAGGTCTGCTTCAGTGCAGTAACTTGCTCGAGAAGTCCCTTGTCATTGAAAGCTTCAATTTTTTCCAATGCCACTTCGATCTCCACCGAGTTCCTGCCTTTCTTCATTCCCTGAACAGTGCTGATCACCGCATAGGCTGCCTCCTTGTTCACCTCGGGATCATCAAGATAGACCGACAACAATTGCAGACTCCTAATATGTGAAACGCGACCCAGCGTAGAAATAATCCGGCGTTTCTCCTGCACCGACTTTGTGAAATTATTGACACGTTGAAGCCATGAAACCAATTGATCCGTAGAAGACTGTTGCTTGTCCGCAGCGACAGTTGCCAACTGAACGATCGCCGCAACAGCTCGTTTACGAAGAACCTCATCGGAGGTCGATTCAACAATTTCAAGCAAATCGGGAATGGGAGCCGGATTCGGCCAGCGACCTAAATGACGGATGGTTTCGACAGCCACTTCCGAATCGTCAGTAGACAGACCTTCCATGATGACCGGAAGAGCATTGGGAAAACCCAGTGAAGTCAATATCGTGACCCAGGAGTTGCGCAGAGTTGAGACCTCAGATTTTTTCAGTTCGGACAAAAGCAGAACTCCCGGAAGGAATTTATAGGGTAATCCTTTGCTTTCAACTTTCCTTGCGACACTGAGAATCGAGGCTTCTGCCGCTTTCCGGATCGACGGGTTTTCGGCGGATTTGTTTAAAGAAATCAACTGCGAATAATGCTCCATGGTCGCCAAAATTTCCAAAGATCGAAATGCCTCGATACTGACCTCGGTTTCGGAATCAGCAGCCTGCCTCAGCAATTCATCCACAGCGGAAGAAACCTTTCGTTTCCCCAGAAGTTCAATCAAGTGAATCTTAGCAGTCGAATCCCCTGATCCGGACAACGCAATGAGAACCATTCGATCCACTTCATCGTCCGGTGTACCCAGCAATTGTTCCTTTGAAAGTTCGACTTCTTCCACAGTGCGATGCTCTTTCAATACGCGGATATAATCCGGAACTGCCGAAGCCCCACCAATTTCGCTCATCACCGTCAAGGCCGCCATTCGAACCGAAGCATAGTCGCTTTGCAATTTGGTTCGAATCACATCCGGCGAACGATAATTATAACAATCCTGAATAGCTTGAATTAACTGGATCTGGTAATCCGGATCACTCGAAGACAGTTCCCCATGCAAAGCATTCGCCAGAGCATCCGAGGGAATATCCCGAATGGTGAGCAGCGCCACATTGCGGATGGCTGGCTCCTTTGAATGTAACTGTTCGATTAGAAAAGGTATGGGATCAGCAGCTCGCGCCAAAATAGCGCCCCGGGTAGCGCCGATCCGATAGGAGTCAGGAACTTCAGCCGAACGAACCTCATCATAAAGAGTCCGTGCAACCTCTTTGTTTCCGGCCTTCAACTGTTTCTCGGCTGCCAGTAGACAAGCCGCGGCAGCGGTTGACCGAAATGGCGACCGCCCCTGCGCTAATGCCTTCCGTACGACCTCGATCGCCTCATCATTGGAAATCCTCCCCAGAGCATTCAAGGACGCTTTGGCGACCTTCAAATCGGCATGTTTTGTTAATCGACTCAAAGTCGTCACCGATTCTTCATCTCGGAGCGCACTCAATGAATTGATCACACCGACCAGGAACTTTCCCTGCACTGTACGGAGTGCCTCCTGGAGCGCGACGATGGCAAATGGATCGGGAATCCTTTCCAAACCGGCACGGGCATAAGCGCTGAGTAATTCATGATCCAGCAAAGAAGCCAAAGCTGGAACCGCTTCTTTGGTGCCGACTTCCCCTAATTCCCGACAGGCAATGGCTTTTTGGGATACAGAAGCGCTGGATGATTGCAGAACCTGGATCAACTCACGGGTGCGTTCCGTATTGCCTAATGCCGTGAAAGAATGGGTAACCAGAAGGATGGCCGAAATAATTAGATTTAAAGAATATCGAATTTTCATAATGGTTTCCTTAAACATGAAATGACCAAGGCTCGCGGGTGGCACGGCGGATACGTCGATTCGCTTCGTCGTCACTGACGAACTTCTCCTTCACCGGATCCAGAAAAATCTTACGATCGAGTTCCCATGCAAGTTCTGCTGCAAAACAGGAAATATGTGAATGCCGCATGACATTCTGGTTGCAGACCGTGCGCGCCCTGGACTTGACACAGTCGAAAAAATTCCGTCCATGTCCTTTGGCGCTGGTTCCCGGTTTAACAAAATGTTTTCCAAGTGTTTTCACTAGATTCTCGGAGAGGGCAATCTCCCCATTGTCCCCAGTTTCCACCCACCCCTCATCCCCTTCGTAACGGACCGGACAAGTTCCCGTCGAGGTGCGATAGTGAGGCTCGCGATTACCGAAAGGAGTCGGTAGAAAATCGCAGATCAGTTTCACCCCGTTCGCATACTTGCCGTAGATGCCTTTCGAATCCGATTCATACTCAATCGGCATGGTATCGTCGGCACCATTCGCCCATTGGCACAAATCAACGGTATGGGCTCCCCAGTCCGGGAAATTGGCAGCACCCTCAAAATCATAATGTCCCCGCCAACGGCCCGATATATATTCTTTGTTATAGGGACGCCATGGACTCGGCCCCAACCAGCGATCCCAATCACATTCATCCTTCGGGGGTTCCGGTTCTGCCGGAAGCCAGTCATACCTTCTGCTGGGTGTGTAGACGGAAGCATGCATTGTATGGATCTGACCAAGAAATCCACTCTGAGCTAAATGAACCGCATACTGAAAGTTGACTAGACTGCGGCGCTGTGTACCGGCCTGATAAACTCTTCCATAGCGATTCGCCGCATCGCAAACCGCCTGAACCTCGGCAATAGTCATACCGCAGGGTTTCTCGCTGTAGACATCCTTGCCGGCTTTCATGGCCAGTATGGATGCCAGAGCATGCCAATGATCCCCCGTGGCAATCAACACGGCATCGATGTCCGGTCGTTCCAGCACCTCAAACATATCGCGACCCATTGTGCAGTCTTTGTTCCCATAATGCGTATCCGCCATGTTCTTGACGATTTCCCGACGACTGCGCTGCACATCGCAGATCGTGACAAACTGCACATCCTTTTCCGGAAGCATGACACTCAGATCGTAACGACCACGAGGCCCCAACCCAATTCCGCCTAACACAATCCGCTCACTTGGCGCCACAGCACCATCCCGTCCCAGTGCTTTGGCGGGAATAAATTGAGGTAAAGCCACAGCGCTTCCCACAGCGAGTGTTTTTGAAATGAAACTGCGACGCGAAACACCTTGGCGTTTGCGGTGTGAATTGGCCCCTGATTTGGGAGGATCCACTCGAATTGA
Source organism: Verrucomicrobiales bacterium (assembly GCA_012959985.1). Taxonomy (GTDB): domain Bacteria; phylum Verrucomicrobiota; class Verrucomicrobiia; order Limisphaerales; family DUCD01; genus DUCD01. The sequence goes on from DUCD01000006.1 coordinate 6,362, forward strand.
CAACGGCTTGGATAGTTTTGACATAACGGTCCGGATTCCTTTTATAATTAAACCTAACTCTACTCATTTTTCACCCATCTCAGCAATCCTTTGGTGTGCGATGGTTTGACTAAAATTGCCTTTTCATCAATTACAGCCTACCAACGGCCAATCTTCAAATTTCATTGGAATTAAAGAGGCGTAAACCTGTATTGCCCAGACACGGTCGCTTTAACCCAATGCGCTCTCCGTTCCCGGCAGGATTTGGATTGCGTCGACGAGTTCTTTGAAGTCGCCGCTTTGGCTCTTCACGGCACTCCAAGCCGCGACCGCTTAATCCCAGCAGGTTTTTGGGGAACGATGTAGCTTAATGCAGTTTGGAATCGAGCATGTTTTACCCACCATGCAAGTCAATCGAGACTACTTTACCCTTTTCGGCTTGGCTGGCTTAGGCGGATACGGAATTCCATTGATGTAGTTCAAGCGGTCATCAATGTCGGCTCCTTTGCTGACGGGATCGAAATCTGATCTGCTAACCGGATAGTCATGAAAATCCTTGAACAGCACCACCGAATTCAGGGCCTCGGTCGCCAAAATGGGTTTGCGAGTTGAGTTGACGATCCGGGTAAGAATCGGCTGCGGATTCTGTTGACGTATCAACCCCAGGAATTCGGCAGCGCGGACTTGAACAATTTCTGATGGATCCTTCAACAGACTTTCAACGGAATCGGCCAGCGCTCCCGCTTCCCGGCCAAAAGAACTGCACGCCATAGCCGCCCAATAGCGGATCATTGGAGAACCGGAGCTCAGTGCCCGATTGATCATTGGTTTGGCCTGTTCGAATGGAAACAGGGCAAGATCAGCGGTATCGACCAATGTTTCAATTTCCTTCTGATGCAACTTCCCGAAAACAACCGGATTCTCCATGGCGTGCTCTGCAAGATGGCTTTCAGGATAAAAACTGAGATCCGGAAGTTGTTTCACCTTCTTCTGTAATCGTCCTCGCAGATCTCGCAGAACTGAGTCGAACTTTTCGACACCGGCCAAGTTGTTAACCTGATGGGGATCCTTAACGACGTCATACAACGCCTCTGCTGTCTTGGGCTTAAAAAACTGTTCCTGTGCGACTTTGAGTTTTCCGGCATGGTAAAGTTCCCGCCACTCTTTATATGCCAGCATTTTATAACGATAATTATTTTGGAGACCGTCCGGCAGGTAGGGCTGATATTGACGAATATATTGGTATTTCCCTTTTCGAATCGATCGAACAAAATCGTATTTTTCATCAAATCGATCGGCATAGCCGAAGGCTTCATCACGCGAGTCGACTTCCTCCATAGAAATGCCTTTTCCCAGAAAAGGCCTGCCATCAACTTGACTCGGAATCTTCACTCCCGCCAATTGGAGAACCGTCGGTCCAAAATCGATAAAACTGACGAATCCGTTGACCCGGCTTCCCTGCTCAGCATCGACCAGATGCTTGAAATTTTCAGGAATTCTGACAACCAGAGGCACATGCAAGCCGGATTCATGAATATATCCTTTTCCTCTGGGCAACACTCCCCCGTGATCACCGAAATAAAAGATGAAGGTATCTTCCAGAAGCCCATCGGTTTTCAACTTTTCCACGGTATCTCCGACAATCCCATCGATAACCGTCATCCGGTCCAGATAGCGGGCATGAGTATAGCGAAAAAGAGGAGTATCCGGAAAGTAGTCGGCAAGATGAACGGAATCCGGGTCGGTAACGGTCTTTTCCTGTTCATAGATTGTCTGGCTGAAATGAAGTCTGCTTTCATGCGACTCCGCATGAGATTGCATGTGAAAGAACGGTTTTGATGGATCCGGACGGTTTCTCCATGTTGCCGACCGGGAAGAAACATCCCAGACATCCTTGGCAGGAATAGCGTTATAATCCGTTTTAGAATTATTGGTGGTGTAATACCCGGTATCCCTCAAATAGGCAGGAAACATCCTCAGACCATCCGGCATCGGAACCCGGACATACTTCCGATGAAACTGCGTTCCGATACGTGGACCATAACACCCGGTAGCCAAAGTTGTCCGGGCAACTGAACAGACCGGGGCATTGGAAAAGGCATGATTGAAAGTCAGACCCTTCGTCGCCAAAGCTTCAATATGGGGCGCTTCGATCCCCTCCTTGAAAAAGTGTTTCAGGTAGTGAATGGAATTATCTTCAGATACAATCCAGACCACATTAGGGCGTTCAGCTCCATGGCTCGTATGCAGACACACAAAAACAAACCAAAATGAGAGGACTGAGAATTTGAGGGTTTTCACATCCCCATAGTAATTTTCTTTATTGCGCACGTCAATGGATCAAAGAGGGAGGGGTTCGGTAAAGCAAACTGCGCGGCCATTAGGTGAAGGAAGACAGTTACCCCTGAAGCTGGGGATGTCGACCCCGGATCATTATAATTTACATTCACTTCTCCCATGTTCCGGCCTCAGCGCGGCCACCTTCAGGGATGACGACCCCGGATCATTATAATTCACATCCACTCTCCCATGTTCCGGCCTCAGCGCGGCCACCTTCAGGGATGACGACCCCGGATCATTATAATTCACATCCACT
>DUCD01000007.1:0-7542 GCA_012959985.1 Verrucomicrobiales bacterium
GGTTTCAACTCCAGGTCTTCGAAACCCGCAAAGCCCAGTCTTGGATTCCACTTTTCAGGATGCTTCTTTTGATGACAGCGAGTTTGAAGCTCCGTTGCCTCCGCCGGATTCACTGGTAGACGATAAAGTTGTCGATCCGCCTCCGGAAGCCAGAATGGATGCAGGTATTCCCCATCCTACTGGTGTGGCGGTTTATGATCAGAATAATCGGACGGGGTCGCTGGTCTTCCAAAACCTTCCCGAACTCCTTCCCAATCAGGAATTTCAGCTTTGGGTGTTTGACCCTCAATTCAACCCGCCGGTAGATGCAGGGGGATTTTCCATCGGAAATCAGGGGTATGGTCGATTTGATTTTGATTTAGGTCCTTTCAATATTTTCCCCTCTCAGTTTATCCTAACGATTGAAAGTGCAGGCGGGGTGTCTCGGCCTGTTGGACCTGTTGTGTTGCAAAGTCCCGGGGATTGACCCACTTTTCAATGGAATCAAAACATCATGATCCAGCCGCTCAACCCGCCTGAATCAAAGCATTTTCCTGGATCAATCTCCGTCATTCTCAGCGGTATTCTTTTGGGGGGCCTATGGTTGGGGTTGATCAATCAACTGAGAGTGGAATGGACCATTAATCTACAATACAGCTATGGCTGGGGCGTTCCGTTTCTGTCACTGTACTTTTTTTCAAGAGATGGGAATCCCGGCCCAAACCTTCTCCCTTTACTGTTGAAATCGGCCTTTTTCTGACTACCGCACTGCTGTTAATTTGTCTGCTTCCTCTTCGGTTGATTCAGGAAGCCAATCCTGACTGGCGTTTAGTGAGTTGGGTATATGGTTTGTTGGTTGTTGGGATGTCCATGATTATCACAGCTGTAATCGGTGGATTGCCTTGGGTTCGTCACTTCTTCTTCCCTGCCTTTTTCATACTGATGGCGGTGCCTTGGCCGACTCCCATGGAACAATTTACTATCCAATCTCTGATGAAAGGAGTGGCATCCGTCACGGTGGAAATCATGAACTGGGCAGGGGTCTTTGCTGTTCGTGAAGGAAATCTGATTCGTTTGGCTCAAGATAGCGTTGGAGTGAATGAGGCTTGCAGCGGGGTGCGCTCCCTGCAAGGAATGATAATGGCAGCATTGTTTCTCGGAGAGTTGTATCGGGACTCCTTTTTCAGACGGATTGTTCTTTTGGTGTTCGGAATTGCCTCAGCCATTTTGTTCAATTTAATTCGGGCCGTTATTATGACGGTGCTGGTCCATAAAAAGGGATCCGAAATACTGGATCAATGGCACGATCCAACGGGGTTGGTCGTGCTTGTCCTTGCCTTCCTCAATCTGGTTCTTTTCAGGTTTCTGATGGTGAAGTGGGGAGCCACTGGGGACGCTGAGCTGGAACCTGCCCTGAATACGGTCCGGAACACAACGCCGATCCCATCAGGGTTGATTCCCGTTCGCTATCTGAATGTCGTCATAATCTGGCTGGTGTTTGTCGAGATAAGTACGGAAGCATGGTTTAGAGTTCACGAAAAATTGCTTCCTGAACCTGTTCGCTGGACCGTGGACCTGGATTCAAGTCAGACTTCCGTTCAAACGGAAAGCATTCATGAACAGGTTCGACTCTTATTGAGATACGATGACGGGTGGCTCCGCAACGTCAAACGTAAGGACGGTTCACTGTGGCAGGTTTATTATTTTCAGTGGAAACCTGGGCGGACTTCAGCTCAATTAGCGCGAAGTCATTCCCCCGAAGTCTGTCTTCCCTCTACGGGATGGCGTCAGTCGGGATCAATTGAGACGGCTATAGTCATTTTGGAGAATGTTGAAATTCCGTTTCAGTTCTATCAATTTGAAAGAGGACCGAATCGGGTGTATGTGTTTTTCGTGCTTTGGGAAGACACGGCGTTGACTTCATCGAGCCACACGGGAAATGACCTGAGTCGACGCAGCCGGTTTCAAGCAGTTTTAAACGGAGAAAGGCACTTGGGGCAGCGTTTGCTGGAAGTCGTCATGGATGGGCATCAGGATTCTTCTCGCGCCGTTGACGATTTTAAAGCCTTCATTAAAAACAATATTCGAATATTATGATCGGGGAGCAGGGAGCAGGGAGCAGAGGCGGAGAGAATTATGAGTAACCTGAAAATTTGAAACCAAGCGAACTCTCTTGATTCGGCATGGATTACGGGAAAGTAAGTTATTTTTCAAAACGGAACACATTCCTCTTGTGGGGGACGGTGTTACTGCTGCTGGTGCTGGCATTCGCCTTCCAGCCGCTTTACACCAGCCTTAAGGGATGGCGGTCTAGAAGTTTCATCAAACAGGCCCAGGAGTTTCTTTTGGAAGGCAGGAATACCGAAGCATTGAGTATCGCCAATTCCGCCCTTCAGTTAAACCGGTCGGATCCGAATTGTGTCCGGATTATGGCTAGGATATTGTCGCTTTCCAGCGAAACAGATGTTCGCCGACAGGCCTTGGGCTACTGGTGGAGTTTATGGGAGACAGAGGATGCCACCGCAGCTGATCGGGAGTTGATGTTGAAGACGGCGTTGAGGGTGAAACATTTCCCGACTGTGAATCGCCATTTGACCGAGGTCCTGGATGCTGGAACCGAAGACCTCGAATTGCTCCTTCTTGCTGCCCAGTTCATGGCTCAGGAAAACAACCTTTTCCAGTCCATTAAGCTTGCTCGTTTCATTATACAAAAAGACTCACTCCTGCGTCCCGCTCAACTGTTTCTGGCTCAACAATTGATCAAAACTAAAACTGAAAAGGACTTTATTGAAGCTCGGAATATTCTTTGGTCCATCAGTCGGGGATTTGATGATGCCGGGTTACAGGCGCTGCGATTACTCGGACGAAAGCCTATGCTGAATTTAATGTCCTCGAAGGATTTGCGGCTCATCATTCAGGGCTTTCGGGGACATCCGGAAGGAACGATGGATGACCATTTCCTAGTTCTGGATCTGAATTTTCTACTCAATGAAGAAAATCCGGATGAAATTGTTTCGCGTGAGCTTAGGGATTTTATAATAAAAAACAGTGATGACCGGATACGATTGGGAAGATGGCTTGTGACAAATCGGCGATTTAAGGAGGTCATTGAACTGATTTCTATGGAAGATGCCATGGAATACCAGAATTTACTTACAATTCTGTTGGATGCGTTTGCCGGCATGGGACAATGGGAAGATGTGAAGAGGATTCTCGATACAGACGAGATCCCTTTGGATGAAGTGATCATCGAACTTTACCTAGCCCGTTTCGCGATGGAATTTGGCCAGAAGATTATTGCTCAATCCCATTGGGAGAGGGTCTTCACCCTTGCAGAGACCAAACCATTTACACTTTTTTATATCGCCGACTACGCTGAAAAACTGGGTTTGTATGAATATGCCGAACAGGCTTATGAAATGCTGACAAAATACAATAAGAATGTCTCAAGAGAAGCCTTTTCAAATTTGGTACGTCTGGCCGAAATGCAAAAGAATACAGCTAGGCTCCTTCAGTTGGTTAAACTCTACGGAACGACCTTTCCCAATGACAATGCATCCATGAATGATTGGGCCTATCTGAATCTTCTCTTAAATCAGAAAATCCAGGAATCGAAGAGCATGGCGGACAACCTCGTTGCTAAGTTGCCATTTATGCATGCATTTCGGACCACCTTGGCATTGGCTTACCTTCGTCTAAACCTGGAAGGCAAAGCAGCCGAGCTGTATGAAAAAGTAGCCTTGAACTGGGAGGAATCACTGCCCGGTTGGCAGGCTGTCTACATAGCCGTCCTAGGGGCAAACGGCGATGTGGAACAAGCTCGTGATCTGGCTTCGAAAGTGCCGGTTGATCGTCTGAAACCGGAGGAGCTTCTCCTGATTAAGCAGTGGTTGCCTTGATCTCTGAGCTTTGTTTCCTTTCGGCATCTGCTGCAAATTTCAGTCGTTTGCTTAATTTATGGGACAATTTTGCACGGAGTTTTCAGTGTGTTTGTTCTCTGTAAGGGTAAAAATGACGCATGTCTTCGTATTGGGTTGCCTGTTTTCTGGAATAATATATGATGTTTGAGTGAAATGTCTGTATATTTAAATGTGGCATATTATTTGCTTTGAGTATTTTTTGAAAAGAGGAATGAAATGGAACTAAAGAATCTTACAAAACAATCGATCATAGGACAAATCGAGGAATTCATTGAAAAATCGGATAATAAGGATCTCAAGTGTATCTTGTTTACCGTATTAATGAGTTTGAAAAGTGGAGCTGAAAATGAACTGGCTTGTTACCTGTTGACCTACTACATCGACCGCGAATATGGGATGGGGTCATTGAAACTCAACGGGGCCTTACCGCCGGTGGAGAGTCAAAACTTCACTTTTTCCGAGTTTGAAACCGAACTGGAAACAACTCCGCGCATCGAGTTCAATTAAACTGCAACGGTGGATTTCAGGAGGGAATCCTTAATCTTCTTCTGAAAGTTTGCGGTAAAGTGTTGCCAGGCTGACCCCGAGAATCTGGGCAGCCTTTTCTTTTTCCCCACCGCAGGTCGCCAACACTTTATTCAAATAGGATATTTCCTGTTCCCTCAGGAAGGTTTTGATGGGTTTCAGTCCTTCATTTCCACCCATGGCATTCCCAACCGACTTATTCTCACCTTCAACCAATTCGTTCGATTGAAGGTTGTAGATGGCTTCTTCCGGTATCTCCTTGGAGCCTGTGTATTCCGGTTCGTTCGATTTAACGGAAAGATTTCCTGTCAGTGAAGGCGGCAAATCGGTCACTTTAATGAGACCTTCATCGCAAAGGGCACAGGCGCGTTCCACGGCGTTTTCCAATTCCCTCACATTGCCTGGCCAGTCATAGTCACTGGATAAAACATCCATGGCCGTTTTCGTGATGCGAAATGATCGCCCCACCGATGGATTCATCTTGCTCTTGAGGAAATGTGAAATGAGGAGGGGGATATCGTCCCGCCGTTCTTTAAGATTAGGCAAGTCCAAGGCGATGACATTCAATCGATAATAAAGGTCCTCTCGAAACGTGCCCTCTTTCATTTTTTTCTCCAGAGGTTCATTGGTTGCCGCGATGACTCTGACATTGACATAGATCGGAGTATTGTCGCCGACTCGACGAACCTCCTTTTCCTGAAGCACTCTTAGAATTCTGCTTTGCAAGGGCGGTGGCATCGATCCGATTTCATCCAGAAAAATCGTCCCTCCGTCTGCTTCCTGAAACAGTCCTTTTTTATCGGTGATTGCTCCGGTGAAAGCCCCCTTCCTGTGGCCGAACAATTCACTTTCAAGCAAGTTTTCAGGGAGGGCGGCACAATTGATGGGGACGAATGGAGCAAATTGGCGTCGACTGTTGAAATGAAGTGCCTTCGCGGCCAGTTCCTTTCCGGTTCCGCTTTCGCCAAGAATCAGGATGGTGCTGTCTGTGTTGGCGATTCGTTCAATCATTCGAAAAACCTGCTGCATCCGCGAAGAATTGCCGATGATCTGACTGAACTGATACTTTTTCTTGAGCTGTTTTCGGAGATAGATGTTTTCGGAAATGGCTTCGTTATAAGAGAGGGCCCGTTGGATGCACAGTTTCAGTTCATCGAGTTTGAATGGTTTTTCCAGATAGTCGAATGCCCCCTTCTTCATGGCCTCCACCGCCGTTTCAATCGATCCAAATCCGGTAATCATAATGACGATTGACGGAGGATGTAGTTGACGGGCCTTGCTCAGAATTTCCAAGCCATGTGCTCTGGTCTTATCCAGATAAAGGTCGGTGATGACAATTTCCGGTTGCTCTTTTTCCAAGCCTTCCAAAGCGGAAGGGCCGTTTGAATAGGGGAAAACCTCGTGACCCTCTGCACGCAGATATTCGGAAACCATTTGAACCATGGTCATTTCGTCGTCTACGAGCATTATTTTAGCCATATCGAATTATATATCTACACGGATGGATTGGCTCGGTTTTTCGCCGATCGGGGAGATTGTTCAATCCTTGGGCGAGGCTTACCTTCTGGAAAGCATCATTGGCTGATAAGTTCACTCATCTTGAAGATGGGGAGAAACATGCAGACAACAATCGTTCCAATCGTGACACCGAGAAAAAGGATCAAAAGGGGTTCGATCAATGAGGTTAGCCCGTCAAGGGTGGTATCTACCTCCTCATCGAGAAAATCGGCGACTCGTTCGAGCATGACATCGATCTTTCCGGTTTGTTCACCGGCGGTCATCATGCGGATGATCATGGTGGGGAAGACTGGGTGTTTGCCGAGGGCGACAGAAATTCCATCTCCCTTTTCAATATCGGACGAAGCGGAGCGGATGGCTTTTTCCATTACCACATTACCGCAGGTGTTTGCAGTGATATTAAGTACTTCAAGAATGGGGACACCACTGCGAATCAATGAGGCAAAAGTACGGGTAAATCTTGCCAGGCATATTTTGTGTGCGATCGAGCCGAAAATCGGCAACTTAATTCGGGTTCGGTCCCAGGCTTCGCGTCCACCTTTTGTGTTGATGTAGGCAAGCACTGAGTAGATGGTCACGAGGACAGCGGGGATTATGTAGAGTATGCTCTTCTGCATCCACTCACTGAAGTCGAGGAGTATCTGAGTAGGGGCGGGCAGGCCGCCGCCGAAACCTTCAAAGATTTCAGCGAACACAGGAACCACATAAACCAAGAGGAAACACGTAATGATGATGGCAATAGTCGTCACCGCCGTCGGATACATCATGGCGGATTTAACCTTCTTGCGGAGTTTTGCCGTGTTTTCAAGATAGGTTGCCAAGCGGGCAAGGATTTCTGCCAGTAGGCCGCCTTTTTCTCCTGCGTCGACCATGCAGGTGTATAGTTTGGTGAAAACCTTGGGATGTTTGGCCAAGGCAACCGAAAAATTTTCTCCGCCTTCAATCCGGGTGGTGACATCCTTGATGACATCCCGCATGATCTTGTTATCGGCTTGCTCGGCCAGTGCCTGCAGTGACTGGACCATTGCCAGGCCGGCATCGATCATGGTTGCCAGTTGTCTTGTGAAAACCAGCAGATCCGTTAATGGTACCTTGCCCCCGGTCGTTTTGCCCTTGCGGCTGGCTTTCTCCTTGATGGAGACTACTAACAGATTGCGGTTAAGCAAAGCGGCGACGGCAGCCGACTCATCTGCAGCATCCATTGAGCTGCGGATTTCCCGCCCTGAACTGGCATCGCGTGCTACGTAAGTGTATGAAGCCATAATTCTTACTGGCATTAAGTCTGATTAATTGAAACATTTCAAGTTCAAGTTGAACGATTTATGGAAATATTTGTGATTCAGAGATAATCAGATTTCCATGATAACGGAGGTCTTCAGGGAAGCATTTTCCGAAAGAATTGCCTTATTTTTGAAATCTGATTAGATCGTCGTCGGTTCCGATAACGACTAAATATGAAAACAAAGCGGATTTACACCTGGGTGACTTCTATCTTTTTGTTGTTTTTTGCCGGAAGCCTGATTCAGGCATCCGGTGACATGAATCCAGCTTACAGGAAACATCAGTTGTCGGATGTCTTCTATGGTGAAGGATCTTCATT
>DUCD01000007.1:7552-7958 GCA_012959985.1 Verrucomicrobiales bacterium
CGGCGATCTCAACAATGATGGAGAGGCAGATGCCGTATCCGGACCCTACTGGTATGAAGGACCGCAATTCAAGGTTCGTCATGAATACTACCCTGTGGCCACATTTGACCCGCATGGGTATTCCAATCATTTTTTTTCATTTGTCGATGATGTGGATCTCGATGGTCAGCAGGACATACTGGTCATTGGATTTCCAGGGAAGGACACGATTCTCTATAAAAACCCGGGAAAAGACAAAAGATTGAGCCACTGGCCTGCGTTTCCGGTTTTCGGTGAAACCGACAATGAGTCGCCAACCTACGCCGACCTAACCGCGGACGGTCGAGAAGAGCTGATTTGTATGTCGGGTGGGAAAATCGGATATGCCTCCCCGGATCCCAAGAATCCGGTCGGAACTTGGGGGTTT
>DUCD01000007.1:8049-8892 GCA_012959985.1 Verrucomicrobiales bacterium
AGACGGATGGTGGGAAAATCCGGGGCATTATGAGGGCGATCCCTTATGGAGGAAGCATTCGGTCAAATTCGCCGATGCCGGTGCGCAAATGCATGCATTCGATATCGATGGAGATGGGGATAACGATGTGGTCACTTCGTACCACGCCCACGGTTACGGACTTGTCTGGTTCGAAAACCAGTCTGTGAAAGACGGGGAAATTCAATTTAAGCGTCATGTAATCATGGGAGAACGTCCAGAAGACAATGAATTCGGAATTCGTTTTTCTCAATTGCATGCGCTGGCGATCGCCGATATGAATCAGGATGGAGTACTGGATTTGATCACTGGTAAAAGGTACTGGGCACACGGCCCCAAGGGTGATGTGGAGCCCAATGCTCCGGCAGTTCTCTACTGGTTCCAGACGGTTCGTTCTTCAACCGATCATTCGGTTCGCTTCATTCCACATAAAGTGGATGATGATTCCGGAGTCGGTACTCAGGTATCTGTAGGGTATATCAATGGAGATTCCTATCCGGATATCATGGTTGGGAACAAAAAGGGCACCTTTGTTTTTTTGTCACAAACCTCTAGAAAAGGGGACAAGTAGTTTCTAATAATTCACAACAGTTCTTTTACCATCGAGTCCATTTACTGAGCGATGAAACTGACTTATTCCATTTTACCGCTTGAACTTTTCCATCCGTGGAAAATTGCTTCGAGCACGGATACCTCCGGTGCCAGCCAGGTGCAAACGGTGGTGCTTCGTCTTGATAATAATGACGGCCTGGTCGGTATCGGGGAAGCCCCGACAACTGAACGGTATGAGCAGCCAGCTTCTGAGAGTTGTCGTTTCCTGGAACA
>DUCD01000008.1:0-3761 GCA_012959985.1 Verrucomicrobiales bacterium
ACGCTGATTTTATCAGGATCGTCCGGTTCTGAATCTTCAGGCTTTTCCTCAGCCGGTTTTTCTTCAGCTGGAGCAGCCCCTGCCATCGTACGCTTGGGTATTCCGCCTCCGGGGGGTTGTGGCGACGGTGGAGGTGTTGCCGGTGGCTGGGTAGCAGCTCCCAACACTTCACTCAATGGCTTCCATCCATCCGCCCCGGCATGCCAAGCCAAATCCGTGGGCAACAGCTTGCCTTCCTCAAGGAATTGCCGCGCCGTTGCCTCAGGATACGGGCCGTGCTTCTCTCCCTTGCGAGTGATGTGGATGTCCATCGGCCTGAGAATTTAACCACACTCTCTGCAAGCCTGTCGAGGAATGTGCCGGGGAAATGTTTTCACTTATTCTTTTTTTTGTTTACGTCGGGCGATGGAGCGGCAAATGCTCATTTGTTGACCGCCTCCATCATGAGGCATCCCGGTTAGTCCTCAAAACAATTAAGACTTTCTTCCCGTTAGCTTATCATAGACATCACGATAGCCATGAAGATCGGTCAGGCGCATGTCGAGACCGTTTTGGTTAACGCTTAATTCCTCGTGATCCAGCCCCATTAATTTTAGTATGGTGGCGTGGAAGTCGTGGACGTGCACCTTGTCTTCAACAGCCCGGAAGCCAATTTCATCGGTTGCCCCGATGACCTGGCCGCCCTGAACGCCGCCACCAGCCAGCCAGCCGCAAAAACCATAAGGATTATGATCCCGACCATGGCTTTTTTCAGTTGTCGGAGTGCGGCCGAATTCACCACTCCAAATAACGAGCGTGTCTTCAAGCATTCCGCGGGCTTTTAAGTCTGCCAACAAGGCTGCACAGCCCTGATCGACATTGCGCATCAGCTTCTTGTGCCTATTAAAACTATTATTATGCGTATCCCATTCATCTCCTGCGGAGCAGCCGTTATAAATCTGGACCATGCGAACGCCGCGTTCGACCAGGCGACGAGCCATCAGGCACTGTTGCGAAAACCGGTTTTCGCCGTACAGTTCGCGGGTTGCTTTGGATTCCTTGTTGATGTCCAACGCTTCGGGTGCGGCCATTTGCATCCTGAAAGCAAGCTCATAGCTCTTAATTCGCGCTTCAAGCTCGGTGTTTGTTCCAGAATCCAACTGCTTCATGTATGTCAGCATTTTGAGCTGCTTTTCACTTGCCATGGATTGCTTAAGGTTGGCAATGGGCGGTCCGGACATATTGAGCTTTGTCCCCTGATGTGAATCGGACAAAAATGCATTGCCCCAGACACCGCCACCGGCTTTCATGGCGCCATCGGCCATCACAACAAATCCAGGCAGATTGTTGGCTTCACATCCCAGGCCATAAGAAAGCCAGCTGCCCACCGATGGACGTCCGGCTCTATTGTGACCGGAATTCATCACCCAAAGGGCGGGATTGTGATTGAAATCCTCGTGATGCAAGCTGCGGATAACAGCGATGTCATCGGCATGATTCTGCATGTATTTGAAGCCATCGCTGATTTCAATTTCGGATTCACCGCATTTAGAGAAATGAAACCCACTGCCCAGCAGTTTCTGTTTTTTGATCTCGGTAAAGGACGTTTGTATATCATGGAAGGACGCCGGTGGCCTCTGGCCGTCCAGCTTGTTTAAGACCGGTTTGGGATCAAAGGTGTCCATCTGGCTGGGACCACCGTGCATGAACAGCCAGATAACATTTTTTGCTGTGGCCCGAAAATGAGGTCCCTTGGCGGCAGAAACTGAGGACTGCGCCATCAGGCTGTTTAGCGCCAGCATACCGCAACCCAAACCTGAGTATTTCAGCATTTCCCGTCTATTCATAAAATACTCCATAATCGTCACCTACCTTACGTACACGAATTCATTGCTATTAAATAGGGCATGGCACCAGGTAATCATATCCGTATCACTGAGGAATTGTATCGTTAATCGTTTTTCATTATCCGTTACGGGCCGGCCGTAGGCCAGCATCCAAGCTCTGGCGATGATCTTGGCTTTGTCATCGCCGCATTCCTGGATCAAACGGTCATGAAAAGCTTCAGATAGTTTTCTTGGGATTTCGCCATTCATCATGGTTAGCGCCTGTGGCGAAACGACGGTCCTTTCCCGTTGACCGTGACTGGTTGCCGAATTGGTTCCATTGAAAACCTCGAAAAAAGGGAAGTGCATCGATCTTTTGATCATTACGTAGATTCCCCTGCGCATCCAATCGCTCTCGTTCTTCTCTTTTTCCCAGAAGGCATTTCGCTTCGACTTCACCAAATCCTTATTGATTGGAGGGGCAACGGCGCGGCCATACATTTTTCTATTTAGCTTACCGGATACAGCCAACATGTTGTCCCAGATGGTCTCTGCCTGCATACGATTCGTTGGAAATCGGTCAAGAATGGCTGGGGTTGCGGGTTCCGAATGAGAACTGCTCAACCGGTAAGTCGATGAGTTCATGATGTGGACGTGAAGCTTCTTCAGGCTCCATTTGTTTTGAATCAAATAGGTCGCCAGATAATCCAGCAATTCGGGATGGGACGGTTTTGCGCCTTGAAGTCCAAAATCGTTGGGTGTGGAGACCAGAGCTTGGCCAAAATGCCATTGCCAGATTCGATTGGCGATGACCCTGGCCGTCAGCGTGTTCTGGTCAGAGGTGATCCAGTTCGCCAAATGGAGGCGCCTTTTGGTGTAATCATCTGGCGTTTTTGGCATCTTTGATTTGCTCGAGAAATAATGAGGCAGGCCGGGGCGAACCTGACCAACAGGCGAATTCAATTTTCCACGCGTAAAGAACGTGGCGTTCTCTTCGGCTTGCTTGTGCTCCAGGAGGTAATCTTTGGTGCCATCCTTCTTGCCAACAGGCACCTCTTTAAACATCGAAGAGGCGAAGAGCGACTGGAAAGCAAAGTAGTCGTATTGAGAGATCGGATCATATTTGTGGTCATGACAACGGGCGCAGCCAAAAGAGAGTCCCAAGAAAGCTTCGCCAGTCACATCCGCGGCGTCGGTCAGGCGGTCATACTCAAAACGCTTGGGTCTTTTGATCGCATTGGGCGAAACTGGATAGATAGCACCAATGGTATAAAACCCTGTTGCGTACCGCCGCCTGTCTGTGGGCTTGTCCTGAGGATAAAGAATATCTCCGGCAATCTGCTCTTCGATGAAGGATGTGAAAGGCTTGTCCTGGTTGATCGACTCGATGACATAGTCCCGGTAACGAGCCGCGTGCGGGAAGAAATAATCCCTTCCATAACCAGAGCTGTCGGCATACCGGGCCACGTCGAGCCAATGACGCCCATAGCGTTCGCCATAATGTTGAGATTTGAGAAGTTCTTTGACTAAGTCGGGCCAATCGGGGTCATTGACGAACTTTTGGATGCTATCGGGATCAGGAGGCAACCCCAGCAGATCAAAATAAGCCCGGCGCAAGAGCGTATAGGAATCAGCCGGTTCCGCGGGCTTGTGTCCGGCTTTTTCCAGTTTATCCAGAACATACAGGTCAATTGGGGTTTTTACCCAAGACTTTTGTTTTACCACGGGAAATGCCGACTGCTCGATGGGTTTAAAGGCCCAATGAGATTTGGCATTTTCAGTCACTTCGGCTTTAAGTTGCCCCGGTTTGTCTACAAAGGGTAAAGCCGGCTCCTCTGCCCAGACCGCAATCGTCATGGCGATCAGAACGCTCGCCAGAATAGTTTTTTTAAAAGTTCTCATATATTTAAGTTAACGATCGATCTTCCAACTTCCAAAAATTATAGGAGTTTCTCG
>DUCD01000008.1:3817-4912 GCA_012959985.1 Verrucomicrobiales bacterium
GTTGCCCCTTGGAGCGCTCAACCGCTTCCAATTTCATTCCGCTTCTAGTGAACGATTTGAATCCGGCTCCAGTAAGCAGCTTCATGGGCCCATCCCGTCGCTCGGTTCTGCAACTCGATGCTGACCGTCTTACCTCCGTATTTGCTAAGATCGATCTGAACCTGCTGCCACTTCGTTTCTTCGATGTCCTTGCTGAGCGCTTCCTTGCCGTTGATCAAAACGACCAGCTTCCAGTTGCCTTTCGGGTGGTTGGTGACCTCCAGCTCAAGGGTTGTTTTCTTTCCAGCAGGCACCTCGATCTTCCGGGATAGCACACAGGGAACGGTTTTGCTTAGCGGATGCGTAAGCAGAACCTTCTTGCGCCCATCCCATTCCGTACGCAACCCGGGTCTCATGGCCGGGCCACCCCAGTCACGAACCTTCCAACCGGGCGCGAAAGTTGCGACATCGGTAGGTAAATTCGAACCTGATCTGCGGTCGTTGTTGGGCTTGGCAACCCGCGCCCCCTTTGCTGGTTTCGAAGTTGCGGTTTTCGGATAGGGCATTTTGGCATCCACTTCATCGCGCCAGTCATGAAGCATCTTCAAGAGCTTCTTGGTGATCTCGGGCTTGGCCTTGGAAAGGTCGTTTTGCTCACCAAGATCTTTTTCCAGGTCGAAGAGCTGCACGCTTCCGTTTTCGTAGTATTCGATCAATTTGTATTGCCCGGAACGAATGGCGCCATTTGGACTTTGGTAACCATGATTGCTGTAGTGGGGGAAGTGCCAGTAGATCGGCCCCCGTTCGTAGTCTTGAGCTTTCAAAGCAGGGACGAAGCTACGACCGTCTTTATGTTGATCCGGTAACGCCGGGAGGTCCAACATTTCAAGAAGGGTTGGGTAGTAATCCGTTCCGGTGACGACTGCTTGCGAAGTGGTGTTGGGCTTAATTTTGCCAGGCCAATGCACAACCAACGGCACGCGTATTCCACCTTCGTAGTTCCAGCCTTTCGCCCCACGCAGCGGAAGATTGGACGAAGCAAAACGGGAATCGAGCGCCTCACGAGATGCATTGGCGCGATACCCATTCGACGCCGACATGCCGCCGTTATCCGAC
>DUCD01000008.1:4922-8137 GCA_012959985.1 Verrucomicrobiales bacterium
GAGTGGGAGGCTGGAGGAAGCAAAGCGACTGTCGAGAGAGTTCCTGGGATGATTGACCCCCCGATACTGATTCGACGCCGACATGCCGCCGTTATCCGACGTGAAGACAATGATAGTGTTCTCTTCCAGTCCGAGTTCCTTCAGCTTCGCGCGGATGCGCGCCAGGCTTTCGTCGGTCGCCTCCAGCATGCCGGCGAATTCCACATTGTCCTGCTTCTGCTTCACCCACCAGACGCGTGCGTCCTGCTGTGCCTGCCGCTCGTCTTTCTCCGCCAGCGCTTTGAGTTCCTCCTCCGTGAGCGGCGGCCCGTCCGGATTGGGTTCGAGAATGAAGTCCGGCCCCTCCTGCTCCGGCATTGCCGCGAGCTTCTTGCGATACTTTTTCACCAGGTCCGGTCGTCCCTGGATCGGGTCGTGCACCGCGAAGTGTTCGAGATGCACGAAGAAGGGCTGGTCCTTGTTGCGCTCAATGAAATCCAAGGCCGCATCGGTCAGCTTGTCCGTGAAGTAGTCGCCTTCTTTCGCCGGGAGCTTGTCATTGTAAGCGCCGCCAAAAGGATAGTGATAGGACCGCACCCAGCCCGTGATTTCCTCATCGAAGCCATAGGTCTTCGGGTCCACCCTCACATGCGCTTTGCCGTAGTTCGCCGTGGCGTAGCCGTGGCTCTTGAGTGTTTCGGCCAGGGTGACCTCCTCGTCCGGCAAGGCGGTCAGCTTTTCCGCGTGATGCAGCGGCTCGTAATCCCGCTCGGGCCGTCCACCGAGCCACTCCGTCAAGTCAGTCCTGGCCGGATACTTCCCGGTCAGAATGCTGGCGCGGCTCGGCGAGCAGACATGACAGGTGGCATAGGCATTGGAGAAAAGCATGCCCTCCTTCGCCAACTGATCGATGGACGGGGTTTCATGGAACTTGCTGCCGTAGCAGCCGATGTCCCGCTGTCCTAGATCATCGACGAGAAAGAAGACGATGTTAGGTTTCCGGTTTTTCTCCGCGCCGAAGGTAAAGTTTCCCGGCAGCAAGGTTATTAGAATGGATACAACTATCAGCGCTGAATTTTTCATACTTGTCTTATCTATCTTTTGGGGTTCGCCATTCAGACGGATTCTATTGCTTCGGGCTCAGTTGCGAAAGCTTCCAAGTCTTATCGGTGCGGATTGTGCCGTCGCCATATACGATACGAACCCGAGCAGTGGGATCTTGGCGAGTGGTATCGAAATCCACGGTCGCAAAGCTGAGTGTTTTACTGTTCGCCACCCCGGAGGAAATAACCTCTACCAAGGGATAGCCCACGCGATCGGATTCGTGGTGCTCCCAGACGAGAGATTTGTGGATGTCACCCGACATGTACATCACACCGGAGATCCGATGCTCCTTGAGGGCATCAAAGAGGCGGTGGCGTGAAAAGGTGTAGATACGCCAGCCGTCCACCTTACTGTGGTTAAGCGTGCTGCCAGAGACGACGACCTTGAAGCGGGCTTTCGAATTCCTGAGACCGTCCAGCAACCACGCAAACTGCGCGTCGCCCAGCATGCGCTTCTCGTCGTCATCCGGAGCCTTGTCGGGCGAGCGGTAATAGCGGCTGTCCACCATGAAGAAATCAACGTCGCCATGAGAGAATTTAAAGAAGGCGCCAGGGATATCGGGAGTTCCGAGCACTGGATTAGCCCAAGCCTGCTTCCAGCCCGCCAGCGAACGTTCTTTGCCTTCCGCGGTGCCATCGGAATTATTAGGGCCGTAATCGTGGTCATCCCAGATCGCATAGGTCGGGATGTTACGCAGCACGGTGGCGAATTCCTTTTGGCGGCGATAGGTTACGTGGTGTTTCAACTGAACCGTCGGATCGGTAGTGTCGGCGTAGTGCGTGTCGCCCACAGTAAGGTGAATATCGGGCTGCTGGGCGAGCAGGAGATACCAGGAGGCCTGAGGTTGTCCGATCTTCATGCAGGAGGTGAGCGCCAGCCTGAAGGACGCAGGCTTTCCCTCTGCAGGGGCCGTCTTGAAGGATCCCGCCCAAGCAGGGTCGGATTTGCCATTTACGGTGATTGTGTAGTGGTAGCGAGTGTTCGGCGACAATCCTTCGATGACTGATTTGAATGGGCGTCCCGGGCCTTCGGCTGCCGGTTTGGGTACGGCTTGGATTTGCCCGTTGCCACTTTTGGGCGAATCGGGGCTATCGGAATGATAGGTATAGTTGCATTGGGACTCGGCCGGAGCGAACATCCACAAGGTTACCCGATCGGGTTCGATGGCGCCGACGAGTGGGCCGGTGATGCCTTCCGGGACTGCATGGAGGACGGCAAGTGGGAGGAAAAGAAGGGCGATTAGCAGGCGTAATTTCATAGTGTCATTCTTTGTGTGATGCTTTATTGATTAGCACTGATTTTTTCATATTTACCTTCTCTACTTTTTGGGTTCGCCATTTGTTGATGGCAACCATTTGGCAAGTTTAGTTTTTTGCGGCGAGTACTTGGGGATGGAGGCGAGGTTCGTCCATTCATTCGGATCGCGTTCGTGATCATAGAGTTCCTGACCTCCGTCGCGATACCGGATGTAGCGCCAGCGTTCGGTTTGTACGGCATGATTGTTCAATCCGTAGGTGATTACTACCGGTCGATCCCATTTCCTTTCTGGATTCTCCAAAAGAGACTTGAGACTTTGACCGTCCAAACCTCTCCGCTTTGGCAGACCGCAAAGGTCGATGAGCGTAGGGTAAATATCGATCAAACTGACCGGACGCTGGCAGAGTTTATCTTTCGCCACGCCCCGTGGCGCTGAAAAGATAAGGGGCGTCCGTGTGGAAACATCCCACAAGGCATGCTTACGCCAATGGTCCTTCTCGCCCAAATGCCAACCGTGATCTCCCCACAAGACGATGATGGTGTTCTCGGCATGCCCGCTGCGATCCAGCGCGTCCAGCACCCGCCCGATCTGGGCATCGGCAAAGCTGATCGTGGCGAGGTAGGCCTGAACCGCCACACGCCATTGGTTGTTGGCAATCACGTTTGCGTGATCCCCATCCGGCTTCGTCGCAACGTTCTTCCCGCTGGAAGCGCTATAGACTTCCCGGGCGAGTTTTTTTCCAAAGGCAGGAAGATCGTCCAAATCTCCTTTTTTCGTTGGAGGCAGTTTAATTCCCTCGAGGGGATGCAGGTCGAAATATTTCTGAGGAACGCTCCATGTCAAATGTGGCTTTGTTAGTCCGTATGCCAGAAAA
>DUCD01000008.1:8175-8882 GCA_012959985.1 Verrucomicrobiales bacterium
GCGGCTTCTCCAATTCGGAGATGATCCAGCTGGCGGTCTTGCCGTCATACATGTCCCCATCGTCGCAATCCAGCGGCCCCCAGGGAACCCACGCAGATTTCGGCAGATTTGGATCGCGCTTGACTGCGGCAGGGGTTTTCCCTTTGGACGCAACGAAATAGTCGTCCCAGGAATCTGCATCACCCCGTTTCGTCCCGTGGAAAATCTTGCCGGCGCCGCGCGCCGAATAGCCGGAAGCCCGGAAGTGCTGCATCAGGGTGACGGCGTCCGGGAGCTTCTTCCGCAGCTTCTCCCCATTTCCGTAAACGCCGGATTTGTACGGAACCACACCCGTCAACAGACTGATGCGGGAAGGATTGCAGAGCGGAGCCGAGCAGTAGGCGCGTGCGAAGGAAACCCCACGCTTTGCAAGACGGTCGATGTTGGGCGTCTTCGCATTCGGGTGGCCACTCAAGTGCCCGACCCAGTCGCGCAAGTCGTCAACCGCAATGAACAGCACGTTGGGAGTCTTGGCGGCTTGTGTGCCGGAACAGAAGGCAACCAGGAAGGAACAAATAACAAAGCGGTGCTTCATTTTCATTTAGTCTTCTTGCTGAGTTCCATATTTTTCCTTCAACGCATTCACTTCCTCCAATGTAAGGAACTGTTGGGCCCAAAGAACAAAGTCCTCGCTCTCCTCGTATTGCGGCTGAACGGAATGATTCAGC
>DUCD01000009.1 GCA_012959985.1 Verrucomicrobiales bacterium
ATTGGAGATTCTTCACAACTACCAAGAAGATAGAACTGTACTCCAAATATTCCAGCACAAATCTCACACCTCGAACAAGTTACGCTTTAAACTTGCACAGTTGATGACGGAAGCACCCAAATTTCAGAAACAGCATCTCTTCGAAGAGGCCACCCGAGTACCCTTTATTTTTAGCGTCCCTTGGATAAAAGAGCCGCACGGAAAAGCCACGCATCAGATCACTGAACTGGTCGATCTCTATCCCGCGATTGCTGAGTTGGCTGGGCTGACCCCGCCACCGGGACTGCAAGGCGAAAGTCTAGTGCCGCTGTTGAAAAATCCGGATACCAAGGATTGGAAAAAAAGTTTTTCCTTTACGATCTGTCGCAGCGGCGGCGAATCGATTCGTACGCATGAGTGGCGCTACACCCAATGGGGCTACGGAGCAAAGGGGCAGGAGTTATTCGATTTGAAATATGATCCTGGTGAATTTACAAATCCGGCCAACGATTCCAAATATGATGAGCAGCGTAAAAAGCTAAAAGAGCAGTTGGAAACGAAGCGTAAGGATGCTGGATATAAACACAATCTCTATAATATGAAGAAAAATTGAAAGGTTTTCCGGCCATAGCAACCTTCAATTCTGTGAATGACATCTGCGTCATTACAACCATTTCGACAAAATAATTATCTGCACTTACCATGCAGGTTCACAACGTATTTTTAGGCCGTCCGGCTCCGCGGCGCGCTCGGAGAGCACGCCCTGCCTTCGCTCCTCTTCGCGGGACTGTCTTTTTGGGTAGACTCTGTTCCTTCTTTGCCCAATTCTTATTCAACCATGAATCGGACCTTTCTTGTATTCCTAATGGCTGCCTGCTGTTTCACCTTTTCTTCCAATGCAGTCAGCAGACGTCCCAACGTCATCCTGATGATGGCGGATGACTGCGGCTACGAATCCCTGGCTTGCAACGGCAGCACCAGCTACAAGACCCCCCACTTTGATCGCATCGCAGCAAAAGGCATGCGCTTCACCCAATGCTACTCCCAACCTGTCTGCACTCCCTCCCGGGTTAAAATCATGACAGGCCAAAGCAACGCCAGAAACTACATCTCATTCGGGGTCCTGCGTGAAGGCGAAGTAACTTTTGGCAAGGTGATGAAAGAGGCCGGATACAAAACCTGCATTGCCGGAAAATGGCAGTTGTCCGGCAATGGCTCACAGGGCATGTGGTGGCAGGATTGCGGATTTGATGAAAGTTGCATCTGGGCGTATGCCCACTATCTGAAACCAAAGGACCTGGAACACTACCGATCAACCAACTCCCTCAAGAAACGGAAGACTTCCTCGCGGTTCTGGAATCCCTCCATCATTGAAAACGGTAAATACCGGCCTTCCACAAGTGAGGACTTCGGACCCGACATCTATTCGGACTTCATTTTGGATTTCATTGAACGCAACAAGGACGAGGAATTTTTTGTCTATTACCCCATGGCTCTGACGCACGGACCCTTCATCCCCACACCTCATAGCAAAAATTCCCCTGAGAAAGACAAGTTTTCCAGCCACAACAAATACTACGGCGACATGGTGCGCTACACCGGATATCTCATGGAGAGGATCATTCAACAACTGGAGAAATCGGGTATCGCGGAAAACACCCTGATTCTCTTCACCGGCGACAACGGAACAGGCCGGGGCATAGAGTCCTGGATGGGCGACCGCCTCATCATGGGAGGCAAGGCATTCCCCATCGACGCAGGCACTCACGTCCCAATGCTCGCCTATTGGAAAGGCACCATTCAAGCGGGATCTGTTTGCAATGACTTGATCGATTTCAGTGATTTCATGCCCTCCATAGCCAAGTTGGGAAAGGCCAAACTTCCAACAGATCGTATTTTGGATGGGCGCAGTTTCTTGGCACAGTTGAAAGGAAAGAAAGGCAATCCAAGGGAAGCCGTGTTGATTCATTACGACAAGGACCCCAATTCCAAGTCCCCCAAGTTTCGCAGAGTCCGATTCGCCTATGACGGAAAGTATAAACTCTATTCCAATGGAAACATGTTTGATGTGCACCAAGATTACCTGGAGCAGTCAGCACTTTCCACCGCATCTCTGTCCCCTTCTGCCATCAAGGCAAAATCCAATTTACAATCCATCTTGAAACAGCTTCCAAAATGGAACCCGGACAACAGCAGTTTCGGAGACAAACCCTCTGCCCAGTTCCAAAAAATGCTGAACGACTATCAGAAAGTCATCAAATCCAAATCAAAGAAATGAACGCATCTTCCAATCAATCTCCAGCATGGAAGGCGGGATTACTCTTCCTGATCCTTACCGTCACCAGCCTCCAGGCAGAAGGCCGACCCAACATCATTCTCTGCATGGCAGATGATCAGGGCTGGGAGGAAGTGGGCTACTATGGGCATCCGATTTTAAAGACCCCACATCTGGATTCCATGGCCTCGTCTGGACTGCGATTCGATCGCTTTTACTCCGCGGCCCCTAATTGTGGTCCAACCCGAGGCAGTATCATGACCGGGCGGCATCCAAATCGCTTTGGTCTCTTCGGACCCAACTGGGCCATGCGTCCCGAAGAAATCACCTTGGGGAATCTCATCAAATCCAGAGGCTACGCTACCGCACACTTTGGCAAATGGCATTTGGGCCCCGTCAAGGCAGGCGCCCCCAACAATCCGGGGGCTGCAGGATTTGATGAATGGTTGTCCCATGACAATTTCTTTGAAATGGATCCCGTGCTGGTTCGCAATGGAGCGGATCCTGTAAAGCATATGGGGGAAAGCTCAGAGATCGTGATCGACGCCGCCATTGAGTTTATTCAGAAAAGCCGGCAGGCAAAACAGCCCTTCTTCACAATCATTTGGTTCGGATCCCCCCACGGACCCTACCTGGCTTTGGAAAAGGATTACGAATTCTACCAGGGCAAGGTGAGTGAGGAACTGGCAAAACGTTATTCAGAAATCACCGCCATGGATCGAGCGATCGGCAAACTGCGCACGGTCTTGAAGAAAGAGAATATGAGGGACAACACCCTGTTCTGGTTTTGCAGCGACAACGGCGTTCCCAAGGGGTCCACTTATAAGCCAAAACTCAATGGACAGAAGGGCTCGCTTTATGAAGGAGGCATCCGTGTTCCAGCCATCATAGAGTGGCCAAATCGAATCCCCGCTGGTCGCAGAACATCCGTTCCAGCGGTCACCACAGACATGTTACCCACCCTCTGTGATTTGCTGGATATCCCCCTACCGAATCGGACATTGGACGGAGTCAGTTTGGTGGATTTGATGGAAGGAAAATTGAAACAACGTCCTTCGCCCATAGCCTTTTGGAAATACGGCAGCGGCCAGGAGAAGAAGGGCGAGCGTTGGTTGAATGCGGCTATACAAAAGGGAACGACTCCCACCGTCCGTAATCCGGGAATTGATTTTCTGAACTACAAACACCCTGTGGCCAAAACCAAAAACTTTGGTGGAGAGGCCAGCCTCATGGACAACCAGTACAAACTGATCATCCCGAAAAAAGGCACGATGGAATTATTTGATATCCAAAGCGACTTGGGAGAGCGAAACAATCTGGCGGACACACATCCAGAGATAGTCAAAAAACTGAAAGCCAGGCTCCTAACATGGCAGGCATCGGTAGAACAAAGCCTAACCGGCGCTGATTATTAACAGGAGCAAACAGAGGCAACAGAGGGAGAAAAAATCTCCTCCATGTTGGAGTTCACGCTTCAGCGTGCTCCGCCGCAAGCCACTCTCCCCAAGCCGGAGGCTTAACAGGATATTAGCCGCGTGGTTGCAGACCGTAACGTTTAGGCTGATCGCCTGTTTGAAAGGAATGTATTTTCCTATCCCCGAAGAATTCCAGAGACTCGATATGGATCGAAGAGCGCTCTAAACTGTGTAGGGTAGTCCCTGCAGTTTCACTGGGCGCCCTACTCCGGTCGCCAAGGCCTTAATCCCCCGGGAGTTTTTGGCTCGAGAAATTTTGCGTCCACCTCCCGGTACCAGGCGTGGAGTTTATTCCGTAATTCTGAAACTCGCGGTGCCTGTTTGGCGGCGAGATCGTTCCGTTCCCCGGCATCGTTTTTAAGATTGAAAAGATGAATTCGACCATCCTCGAATCGTTCGATCAATTTCCAATTTCCCATTCTTATGGCCCCACCGGGAAAGCCGCCTTGATTGCTGTAGTGTGGATAGTGCCAATAGAGGGCGTCACGCCTGATCGACTTTCCACTCCGAAGCAGCGGCACGAGTGAGATTCCGTCAATGGGATGCTTTGGACTTACTCCCGCGATTTCCATCAGGGTTGGATAAAAATCGATGCTGCAGACAGGCGAATCATTGACACTGCCTGCATGAGTCACACCGGGCCACTTAATGAGATACGGTTCCCGAATTCCGCCCTCGTAAAGCCACCCTTTTCCTCCGCGTAGCGGCAAGTTCGAAGTGGGCGATCCTTCACTCGTGGAAAGTCCACCGTTGTCCGACATAAAACACACAACGGTGTTGTCCTCGATGCCGAGTTCCTTAAGCTTGTCCAACACTTGACCGACATGGCGATCCATGGATTCAATCATGCCGGCATAAACAGTGTGCTTTTGAAGGATTCGAACTTGTCGATTCTTCTTTGCATTGGGAAACACCTGCTCTTCCGACTCAAATTCCTTCTTGCCGAGGAGTCCAAGTCGCTCGGCCTTTTTTTCATATTTCTCAATCAATTCCTTTGGTGCCATTAAAGGCGTATGCACCGAATAGAAAGCAAGATAAGCGAGGAACGGTCCGTTCTTATTTGCCTCAATGAACTTCATAGTTTCCTTCGCCAGGCGCGCCGGCAAGTGTTCACCATCGGGTCCGTCGGACAGTCTCGGATTGCCGTAGGGTGAGAAGTATTTACCGCCGTTCCAGGGGCCTCCGTATTTCCAACCACCTTTGTTCACCTCGAATCCCTGATACTCCGGCCAATATTCCTCGGTCGGCCCAAGATGCCACTTGCCGGCAAAAAATGTCTTGTAGCCGACGTTCTTCAAGGCCTCAGCCAGTGTGATTTCCTCCAGGGGCATCTTGTCGTTTAAAGGTGCCGCACTAAATCTGCCGCTGCGCCTGCCGGAAAAGAAGTTAGTGGCATCCACTCGGCTCGGGTACTTCCCGGTCAGGATGCTGTATCGTGTCGGACTGCAGACCGGATTGGCCGCATACCCATTGGTGAAGCGCATCCCTCCGTCCGCCAAACGGTCAATATTCGGCGTCTCATAAAAAGTGTCGCGATTGTTGGCGCCGATGTCCATATACCCAAGATCATCCACCAGGATGAACAGGATATTGGGGGGCTGGGAGGCAAGGTTGAAACCAAACACCAAGGTAAGGGCAATCAGTAGAGTTCTCAGGTTCTTCATGATAATCACGGAAATCCAACAACGATTATTCGAGAATTCAACCAGGATGGCAAGAAATGGATACCTCAAACCATACAATAAGGACAATCATCCGAACATTCTGTTTATCATGACCGATCAACATTTCGCCGATGTGATGAGCAAGGTCATGGGGGAGCGCTATGTGAAAACGCCCCAATTGGATGCATGGGTGAAAAACGGTCTTCGTTTCGCTCGGGCCTTTGCTCCGAATCCCACCTATTTGGATACCTTCTCGAAAGCGTTCCAACTGTTCCACCCCATGGGAGGTTTCCTGGCCAACAATGGGTCAACGGGTGATACTGCCTTGGTCGCGGCTGCAACCTGAAACACTATTCCAATTTAATAATTAAGATTCTGGGGAAAGTATTTTCGGAACATTTCGTCAAGGATTCGACTGCCTGGTATACCAGCCAGTTGATTGGTGCGGTGTCATGGACCAATCGTCGGAGCGGAATGGGTAAGCAGGCAGTTCCCGGACGTTCATAAGTCCACCCATTGGTAGATTCGAAAATGCATAACGCAAGGCAACGGGATCGGGCACTTCATCGCACCAGACCAAAACTTGAGGTCTCTGGTCGGTCTTGGATTGGGAAATGCGCGCATGTGCATGATAGAAGACTCGATCATTGCCGGCTAGAACAAAGCCAACATCGACATCCTGGTCCAAACGCAGGCCACGGTCGGTCCCAGCTTCAAAGGTGGCGATCGCTTTCCCATCAGTGAATTCAGCGGAAGAAAATACCGACCCCCGCCATTCGATGGGCTTGTCGGATCGGGCTTGTTTAACATCATAGACCTGGGATAAAGCCCAAGGTGCGGAACGCCCTCCGACCGGGAGTTTTCGACTGGGGTGGATGCTTCCATTTGAATGGGTATCGCAGGTGACAATGAGCCCCGTATTCGGTGTGTTCTGCCAAGTGTCGAATTGAATTCCGCGCACGATGTTGCAATGGTGATTCATGTCATATTTCATCGACCGGCGATTGCTCCAACCGGCAATCTGAATGATGCCGAATGGCAACTCAGAATCGCTGAAGGCTTTCCTCCAGTCTGAAATCACTGTGGGGAAAGTGCGGTGGAACGGTTTCCACGCCGTTGTGAAGGAATTGTTTTCACCTTGGTAGAAGAGGATGCCTCGGATTGTGGTCTTGGCAATTGGAGCAAGCGAACCAATGAATGCCTTATTGACGGACTCTAATACTGTTTCTCTGCGCGCCACAGGTTGACCACGTTGTGCTGGGACTTAAGGTAGCCAGAGTGTCCATCGAGATACGCCATGTTGGCGCCCTCATCATGCCGCGCGGCGGCTACACGTCGCTGCCCATTCAACTGCCCTGCACCTGAGCGGCCTCCTCGGAAAAAGAACGGCAGATGGTCCGGAGCCCATACGTCGTTGAGATTTGTGCTGGCATCGCGCTGTCCGGTTATGATGGGCCGCCAGGATCCATTTTCATTATCAGCCAGGAAAATCGACTGAGCAGGCTTTCGAAACTCCGTTACTTTTGAAGGCCCGACCTGCTCGGAACCAACTCTGTCGGTGGTATTTCGAAATTTCCACGCATTGATGACATAAGTAATCACTTGAATATTGGGGACTTTCAGCCTTCCTGACGTTGTTGCCGGACCTGGCGGCTTCGGATAGCTGGGGCATTTGAAGATCTTGATATGAGTGAAATTACGCACTTTTCCACCTTCCGGCATATAGGGCATGAAAACGAGATACCACGGGGTTGCATTACCGCGGGGAACGTATCCTTCGAAATCGTCCGCGTACATCTGCATCGCCAAACCGATATTGTGCAGGTTACTCAGGCAAGTGATCTTATGTGCTCTCTGCTTGGCTTTCCCAAGGGCGGGAAGCAGCATCGAAGCAAGAATGGCGATAATCGCAATGACGACCAACAATTCTATAAGGGTGAATCCATTAAGCTGTCTAGTCTGGATCTTCATAGTTCAGTCTTTCTTTTGTGGTTCAACAGACGGTACACTGAGCCACAATCAGATGGAGGTTCAAAGTCTTGGATTACGGTTAATCTTAGATCCTATCGATTCCACAGGATTCTGCAATATAAGATTTCAGTTTTTGTCCGCCTCGGACGCAACTCACGGTCCCGCATCGAACACCCGTCACCCTCGATCCCTCTTCTCATTCCACGGAAGGAAATTGGGCTCTTCCCTTATCCGATTGAGTTCCGTCTTGGCGACACGCAGGTTCCACAACTCCAGAGTCTCGCAACCCCGGCTCGTATTGGCAATACCGACGACAAGTGCGGAAAGTCGCTCGAACCGGATTCCCTCCCACAGGCCCAGGTTGTCCTCGGACAGATCTTCCAGCTCCATGCCCGCGGGCATCCCGACCAAGGAAATTCTGAAGTCACCGGTATCCCAAAGTTCGGTGGTCACCTCTTCCACCGATTCATCAAAAAGCGCTTACGCCATCAACTGTTGCAAGACAAGCGATAAGATGTTCATGACGAGGCAGCCGGTTCATAAATCTCACTGTTCGTGATATCCGGTTTGAGGCCATTGCCCTCGCTTCGCTCGACAGCTTGAACCGCTCCCCGCACGTCGCTGTTCGTACATATTGTCTGCCCCAGCTGTCGAGCGAAGCGAGGGACACAAGCGTCAGAAGGTCTCCACAAAATGAGGTGAGGAAACCCAATGTCTACTGATCTCGCGCAGCCGGGACCTTGGCGAGATACATCCCGCTCATGGCCCGATCTGTTCATGATCTTCGGATGTAGGTTGTGGATCTCGCTTTGCTCGACAGACTTGCTCCTCTTCTGCTACGTCCATCCCCGTAGTGTCGAAAAACTCTGATCTCAGCAAAGATTGAGGGTTTTTTTGAATTTATTATCACCTGCTCAAGGATGTCATCAGTCTAAATTAAACTTGGCATGACTTTTGGCAACGGTGCTGTCGCTCAGGTCGTTGTTGATTCTTTGGATTTGGTTTACGCCGCTTGGCGGCTGTAGTAATTGAGCAATCCGCCAAGGCGTTCGCGGCACTTGAAGTCGCCGGTGTTTTCTTGCTTTTCAAATTGCGGACGTATGATTTTGCTGTCGAGTCCCTGATGGTTTCTTTCTCTATGATAATGTTCTAGGTACTGGTCGATAGTGTAGCGCAGGGATTGTTCGCTGAAGAAGATCATTTGTTCGAGGCATTCAAATTTTATGGATCGAACAAACCTTTCACAATATGCGTTCAAATTTGGAGATTTTTTCGGCAAACGCACCGATTCTACGCTCGCATCTTTTAGGATCTTCATAAAATTCGCTGTGAATAGCGGATCACGGTCATGTATCAGGTATTTATATCCCGGGAGGAATCCATCTATGCTGTCTGTAATATTTCGAGCGACTTGTTCCATCCATGGACCGTTGCCCTTTTCTGCGATTC
>DUCD01000010.1 GCA_012959985.1 Verrucomicrobiales bacterium
GTAGGTATCTGAGAATTGTGGTTTATTCCTGCATTCGTCGGTATCGAGTTCGAGGAGAACACATCGAATGAACCAGCCTTCCATCAGTAGAGAGCAGTCCTGGTTGATCACCATTTCTCTGGTCATTCTTGCCTCAACCGCGGTTGCAGGCGCCCTTGCCTACACCAGTTCGGTTATGGTTCCGCTCGTCTTGGCTATTTTCATTTCCTACATGGTTACACCGATGGTGAATTACCTTCAGGTTCACGCCAGAATGCCACGCCCGATCAGTCTATTCATTACCATGCTTTTCGTGATGGCGATCCTTACGGTATTCGGATTGCTCATTACCTATTCTACGGGACAGATGCTGGAGAACTCGGAAGAATATCAAAAGCAGCTTGAAAACGCAGCCAATCAAGTTATCGAAAAAGTACCCAGGGTCCTGGAAAAAGTGAGCTCGTGGGTTATGCCTGGTGATTCAATGTCGGAGGTCACATCCGCTGATACAGGAGATAACGATGATTCCGGTTTAAACGGAGAAGCTCCAACTGAAACAGAATCCTCCGTTGCCGATGACGAGCCTGCAGAATCCGGAGGTGGATCGGTGGATACAAAACAGGAAACGGGAGAACAATCTTTTTCAGTTTCAGAAATAATACAGAAATTCAGTGGTACGATTCCTACCTCAGTGGGAGCCATACTGACGGGAACCGCGAATGCTGTGGTCAACATCGTCTCCAATGGTTTTCTAGTTCTGGTATTCATCCTGTTCCTGATACTGGGGGCAACCCCTGACCGGAAACCCAAAGGGATTTTTGCCGAAATCGATGAAAAAGTCCGTCGTTATATAGTGATCAAAATCGTTTCCTCTGCGATAACAGGAACTCTGGTTGCCATCATTCTCATATCCATGAAACTGGATCTGGCGCTGGCTTTCGGCGTATTGGCATTTCTTCTGAATTTTATTCCCTCCATTGGATCGGTGATTTCAACCATGCTGCCGATTCCTGTTGCGATGGTGCAATACGATAGTAGGTGGATGGTTCTGTGGGTTCTGCTTCTTCCTGGCACGGTTCAAATGGTGGTCGGAAATATCATTGAACCGAAGGTCATGGGGGATGGATTGGATTTGCACCCCATCACCATACTGGTCGCCTTGATTTTTTGGGGTCTACTGTGGGGGATTCCTGGAATGTTCATGGCCGCGCCAATTACGGCGGTCATCAAGATCGTGAGTTCCCGATTTGAAACAACTCGTCCAGCCGCTGAATTAATGGCCGGGCGTTTTCCCGATTTTGATGAAGCACCGGAACAGAATACCGGTTGATTCGAACGCTCAACGACGTTTCCCATCACAGGCAGTACATAGAAGGAGGGTCGGATGATCCGTTCATCAGATAGGATATTTGGAGAACCCTGACTTTCAGGAATTGTTGATGGGTTTCCTGACCAGGATTCGGGTGTTGTCTTTTCTTTGAGTTATTCCTTCGTTATCGAAATGCTCCAACATGGCAGCCGCTAGCGTTCGTCC
>DUCD01000011.1:0-5143 GCA_012959985.1 Verrucomicrobiales bacterium
ACTTGTATCGCCTTCATTTTTTCTTATTTGTTTTTGAGATGTTCGATTGAACCCGTTGAGTGTTTTTTTGAGATGTTGGGTGTGTTGGCTTTGTGTGGAAGTGTATTATTTTTGTTCTTCAGGTGAAGCTCTTTATTTCCCGTTATCCTTGTTGTTTTTGAGAGTAACATCAGATACACCGCCTCCGCCATCATCAGGTTTCTTCCCCCCTGATTGCTTTTCTACCGGCTTCTTTTCTTCTCCGCCATTGCCATCCTTGCTCATAGATTTTTTTCTGTTGGGGGCGAAGCGCCGTCCGGATCGGCGGTCTTTGTCTGATCGAAAGCGGTGAGGAACACTTCGACAAAAGGCCGGAAATCAAGCGCCGTGCCGTAGATCGCGACAACCCCGTTGCGACGCGAATCGTAAACCAGATTAACAGCCACATTGCGCCCGACCGGATGCTTGCTGGCGTTGAGCGGTTCCTCATCGGCCTCCTGGACGATCGCCGAAATTGAGGCATAGACCAAACCGGCCCGATGCGCCTGCCACCACAAGCGAAACATCCATCCATCTCGCTCAATTTCGGACTCGCCGTATGGAAGGGAGGAATCGGTGGGATCGATCTCCCATTGGAAGACGGGGGCCTTTCCTTCCCAAATCGGGGACTTTTGATCGCCCAATGGTCCGCCCAAGGGCTCTGGTCCGCCTTCATCATAGCCCACGCCCGGCGCCAAGTCAGGCCTTAGGGTTCCGCCGGCCGGCTGACTCGGATCAAAATCATCGTCGAGCGTCGGGACCTCGTCATCCATGGGACTGCGTCCAGTTTTTGGATTATGGGATGAGCTGTCTTGAGAGGGTTGATGGGTTTCGCCACAGTCGTGCGCGCTTCCCTGACAACAAGTCCTTGAGACAAGATCCACAGTATATTCACCAACCTCAGGCGATGCGCTGAGGACCGCTTCGCAACCCGCTTTGATCTGATCGACGAAGTCAGGCTCTAATTCAGATAATTCCAGAATGACTTGGAGGACATCATCCTGAACGTCTATATGCTTTACGAAACCAAAAGAGATTATGTCTCGTGAGTATCCTGGGTATTTGACAGACTGAAGCGCCTTTTTGGCGGCAGTGAGGATGAGTTCCTGGTCGCTTGGAATCTTTGCCACATCTTCTGTTCTGAGGACATCCATTTGTTTCTCCGTTGCTACCTGGACAAGACCGAACCTGCCTATGGCCAGTTTCAAGGTTTTCACTATCCTAGGCCAGGAATCGGTTAGGGGAATTGATACAAGTCAAATAAACAGAACTTTTTTCAATAAATTTCGATTTGTCTGATTTACTGAGTTCCGGGGTCACCAGCCAGACAAATCCGCCGATCAGCGCGGTGACGCCTGCCCACCAACCACGGACGTTTTAGAACTCACATTTCATTTCTAAAGGGTTCGGGAGGGTGAGGGTCTTTATTCTTGAATGAACACCTCAGAATGCCCATGCTCACAAAATGCCTGGAAAGCAAATTCCTATTAGTAATCCCGCCGGACATCCGTTTCAGAAACGCGAGATGAAGGTTCCCTACAAAGGCATCAACAGCATCGACTACGCCGGCAACTTCGAGGATTTTCTGAATCAGCGACCGGACGGCAAGCCGTTTTGTTTCAGGCTCGGAGCGAAGGAACCGCATCGCGGATACGAGAAGGATTCGTGGAAAAAGGATGGCCGCGATCTGAACAAAGTCGAGGTGCAGGATTTCTATCCGGACAACAAAACCATCCGCGGTGATCACGCCGACTACGCGATCGAGGTCACCGGCGTGAAGAAGCATCCCCAGATGACGGGGCGAAGTTTCCGGGACGCTTTGCTGTCCCGCAAATCGGGACGGCTGGCGCCCTCGCGCGAGCATACTCTGTTCGGGAAGGAGCGCCACGACATCGGTCGCCTATCCCGCCCGCGCCAGCACCGACGACTATTTGTATGTGCGCAATTTCAAACCACATCGCTGGCCCGGCGGCGATCCACAATACGGACTGAAGAACGGCGCCGCACTCACTTTTCTTACGGCGAGCCCAGCGTCGTGAACGGCAACCATACAACTCATTAATTGCTTCAAACCAAGAAACCCAAAATGGAAACTGAAGAATTCTCACAGATGGCCGCGAGTCTCCTGGAATACGGCGCGGACCTCGTGTCGAAGAACGTCTTAGTCCCGACCCTGTATGTCGTCGACGACAAAGGCGAGGGGAAGCCGTACACCATGCCCGAACTCACGCCCGAACTCCTTCAGCAAGCGTTGAACAAGCTGCGCTCGAAGGCGGCGAACGGAGAAGTTCAATCCGCAGGCTTTCTTCTGGATATGTCGGCGACGGATGGGAAGGAGGGCGAAACACTGAACACACTGCTTTGTTTGGTCGAGAACGCTCAGAGCTTCCGCGTTTATATGCAGCGCTACCGCCGCCCGTCCGAGGACTCGGATGCCGCATTCGAGGAAATCATGGAAAAACCCGTTGACGATTTTAGTGCCTTCAGGATTTTCGGAATTCCTCCCAACCCTGAGAGCGGTTCCGAGCCGAAGGAACCGGCCCCGGAAGCCGCCGCGTATTGTTCATTCATTGAGGATGAAGCCTTCATGCGCGGCGTGGAATACATGTTCGATATCGGCCTTAGATCGGTCGCAGAGAAACTCGACGGAGTCATGGGCCTCGCGCTGAGTCCAGGCCAGGAAACCGCGAACGGCGAGCCGGTCATCATCGAGGGCGAGGACCGGAAGGCCGCGATTCTGACCGCCCGGCAGGCCGCCGAGACAATGCCTGATGAAGCCGAGATGTGGACGGTCATGTATCCAGTTTCCGGCGGCGACTCCGAAGGTGAGAATGAGTGCCCCGCGATCGTCGTCGAAGCCTGGCGCAAGGGAGACTCCAATGGAATCGCCTGCAGGCTCTCGTATCAAATGAACGACGGATCGGCCGAAGCTCTCATTCCGCATCCGTTTGGAAGCCCGGTTAATGAGTGGGTTTAGCGTTGCAACACAGACCACCGGTTGGAATGCCTCCGGAGTCGTCCGGCTCGCTACTTCTCCGTTTTCTTTACCCGCAAAAGCTTAGTCAGATACTTCGCGGTTTCATCGGCGATGACATTGTAGCCGGCGAGGTTCGGATGACGATCGCTGCATGGAGGAACACCATTGCCCAATGGCAGAAAGAAACAAGAACGCTCACTCAAAATTCTGTGAACTCCTTTCAGATTTTCAACATCATTACAAGACGACAGGGTTTGATCGTACCGAAGCATTCAGACTCATGGAAACGCTGCTGGAGTGGTTGACTGACCACATCTGCAGCATCGAGAGAAAAATGAATTTTCCCTCCGCCACGTTTCTTGGCTTGCGACTGTTTCCATTCGTTGACCAGAAAGTTTTTTAATGAAGTCAGGAGAAAGGATCGGAATTTCCCTCGCGTGCGATCCAACTTTGATTTCGATAAACGCCGAGAATTCAACACGGAAACGCCATGGCACGGAGGCACCAAGATAAGAGATGAGTTTTTTGTAATTATTCTCTCCTTTGCGCTCCGGCGTCATTGCGCCTCCGTGCTAAAAAAATGAAAAACCTAACGAATAATCACCCCTGTCATCGCAGTCTATTTCCGGTTGGACTGCCGCTTCCATGTTTCAATTAGGGAAAGTGTAGGAGCCTGCCGTATCCAGATATCGCGGCGACCAGGTCGCCGCTAACCAGGAAATTCCCGTCGGGGGAAAAAAACGATCGATTGACGGATTGTCTTTGCTCCGTGAAAGCCCCAATCTTACGATGGGTATCGAGATTCCACAGGATTACCTCGGTTCCGGCGATGATCAATGTCGGTCCATCGGGGGAGAATTCCATGATATCCCCCGAACTGTTCGGACCCAAACGTTTGCTGGACTGAGTCTGAAGATTCCACAGCCGATTTTCGTCCCAATTGAAGAGCAGGGCTACCTGATTCTGGTCGGGGGGGGGTATCCAAAACAGAAAATCAAACGCAATTTCAATAGTTAGTTATGCTCGAAAATCCGTTGACATGCTTGCTACCGCAGGAAGCAAAGGGAAGACTGTAGAGATTATTTTTCAACAATAACAACATGCTTTAAGGCCCCGATGCTTTGTTGGAATCTGGATCCATTGGACTGATCGGTGCCGGTTGGGCCATCACGAATCGTCAGGTAATTGATTATATTCTGGTCAGACGCATCGCTGCGCTCGTCATCGTGGCTCTCGGCGTAGTCTTTGCGTTTTGGGTTAAGATGGGCATCGCTTTCTGGCTCGGTTTAATCTGGCGGAAAACCACCACTGCCGGAGCATGGGCCGGCACAATCACCGGTTTCGCCACTTGGTGGCTATTATCACAATCCCCAGTTATCGAATGGTTCGGACAACTTCCGGTTGCCGATTCGTTACGCCTTACATGGGAAGGAAAAATCTACGAACCCTGGGTTATTCTCCTTTACATGATCGCCGCCATATCGGCCACTGTCCTGGTGAGTTTCTTCACCAAACCAACGCCGGAATCCGATCTTAACCGCTATTACAGCCTGACCCGAACCCCTATTACCGATGACGAAATCATCGGTGAACCCTGCACCCTTCCCGTCGGTGTCGAATCAATTCAGCGCCCCATGTTGTTCCAACGTTTTGGTTTCGAGATCCCGACACCTTCTAAAACATCCGTGCTTGGATTTTTGGCCGGTTGGATAGCCGTAGCCATACTTATCGGCGGATTTGTCCGGCTCGTGAACTAACCGGGCACATCGATCTCTGGATATTTTATGAGAGTCCGATACCGAATCCGTTTTTTGTAGATCTCCTGCTATTCCCGTTATTTCAGATCTTCATGCGAGAGGGCCGATTGCAGTAATCCTGCGGCAGTCGGAAGTAATCCCCCTAGTCCGATTAGGTCACGATTGATTCTTTCAATGACATTGGCTGCCTTATAGGTGATCAAACGACGCTACCAGTGAACAAAAGCCTGACTGACGGTTTGCTCCTGGTTTTTGTGGATGCTGGAGTTGGTATCATTCAAAACAAAGTTGCATAAACAGAGAGCTGCCAAGTGAGTCGGTGTTGGATCGGTA
The DNA here is from genome assembly GCA_012959985.1 of Verrucomicrobiales bacterium. GTDB lineage: Bacteria > Verrucomicrobiota > Verrucomicrobiia > Limisphaerales > DUCD01 > DUCD01. The sequence goes on from DUCD01000011.1 coordinate 5,086, forward strand.
GAGACGAGACGATTCCATATTGATTGACTCGATTCGATCTGTTGAGCAAGCAACAGTG
>DUCD01000011.1:5221-8772 GCA_012959985.1 Verrucomicrobiales bacterium
AAGAAACTCCAGAAGATCAGGATGCTTGAGACAAATTTTTCCGCCGAGTATCCAAACATGAAGTTGTTTAGGATTCTCTTTGATCAACAAGTGTAACTGGGTCAGAGCCTCGACCGGCTTTGAGGATTTGTTCAAGAACTCAGCAAACTCAAAACGGACATGAATCGATTTAGGATCATCAATGATGGCTTCCTGGAACGCCTTTTCCGCCTGTTCCCATTGTTTCGTTTCAGAAAAAGCGATAGCTAGGCAATGATTGGGGCCGGCTTGATGTATCGCTTTGATATAGGGTGATAGGGCCTTTTCGTTACGACGGGCAATGCATTGCTTAAAAGGTTGAATGGCTGCATCGAATTTCTTGAGTTTTGAATAGGAAACCCCAAGCATAAACTGCATCGACGCCGTTAGGTCCTTTGACTTGGCCAAGGGAGAAACTAGGATTTCTGTGATCTGCTTAAACTGTTCAGAGCTCATTAAGAACGAACAGAACTGAGTCAATAAGGATTCTCTTAATTCAGGAATCACCTGCTGAGGCGGGAGAGATGACATGATTTCATAGGCTTCCAAATACTGTTCAAGACCTTCATCTAGATGACCTGAACGCGCTAATTCCATCCCGAAATTCATTAATAGATGGGGTTCATTAGGAAACTCTTCTATAGCCTTTTCCAACAGTTTCAGGTTACGGGCCACTTTATCCCGGCTTTTAATTATTTCCGCAGTATATCCATGATGTTGGATAGTTGCTGTTCCTAAAAGATGATCCAACTTCCATTGCTGTCGACGGGCTTCGACACTACTGAGCACTTGTTCATGAATACGACCGACATAAAATAGTCCAGGTGCATTTCTGAAGAGGCGAGGCACGTAGCTATGACCTTCATCTTCTTTGCCGCAATCTATTATAGGTAATCGGAAAGCCATGGCGCCCGGATTCCGAATTTCTCTTTTGAGGATCTCATGTTGGTCACACGGAAGCTCTTCATCGGCATCAAGAATAAGAATCCAATCACTTGTAGCCCTTTCCAGAGAGACATTACGAGCGGCACTGAAATCATCTTGCCATGGGAACGAGTAAACTTCAGCGCCAAAAGATTGTGCGATTTCGATGGTGCGATCGGATGATCCTGTGTCCACGACCACTATTTGAGCAGGGAGACCTTGGATGGAACGGAGGCATGATGGAAGATGTTTTTCCTCATTCCTGGCGATCAGGCAAACAGAAAGACTGGGAGTTTGGTTGATTCCGGGTAATGCCGGCCAGGAACGTTTTGAATTGAGATTCTTATCAGATCTGGATTTGAGATACCGACGAGTTGCTTTCCATCTGGGAACCAGTTGTTTCGATCGTCTGGCACAGAGTTGTGCTTGAGGTGCATCTCCAGCTGTTTGCGCGATTTCAGCCAGAAGCAGGTAGGCTTCCGGGTGAAAGGGCCGAACTTGAATCGCCTCTAAAGTCGCATTCCATGCATCGAGATATTTTCTCTGTTTCAAAAAACTCCGCGATTCGTCCAGAGATCCAATTTTCGCACAGGACGGCAACACGATCGCTGTTGCTTTGCGAGAGCGACGCGTCTTGGTTGCCACCATTTTTGCTTCGGTGCGCTTCGCTATCACCTGGATACGGAGCCTGGCAATTTCCGCAGCTCGCTTCCAGGTCCATTTGAGACGTACATAATCACTGGCCTTGCGGCCTTTGGCTTTCGCAGCATCCTGATGATGGTAAATCCACTTCATCTGCCTGCTCAATGCAACCAGCGAAGGTTCCAGTAACCACCCATTGCGTGTAAGTGAAAACCCATCGACCTCAGATCCGATTGAATGACGAACGGAGGGCAGACGATAGGCATGGTCATCATCTGCAAAATCATCGGTGGAACCGCCACCAGTGACAATCACAGGTAGACCACAAGCCATGGCTTCAAGGACTGGCAGACCAAAGCCTTCCCCACGATACGGATGAACTAAAGCGTCGCACGCAGTATAGAGCCGAACCAAATCCTCAGAGGATAACTCTTGATTGAGATAGATGATTTCAGGTGCCGTGAGATCGGATTGAGCCGCGCGGATTTGAGCTTCAAAAGTTTTTCCGGCATAGGCGCTTTGACCACCAAAATCCTTAATGACAAGGCAAACATCATCGGTGATATTAAAACTCTCCAAGAAAGCCTTGAGAAGCAGGTCAGGACCTTTTCGATGAATGGTACCTCCGACAAAAAGAAACTTATAGGACTTGCCGGGTTCAATGGGTATGGGATCGATATCAGGATGAAAACGATCGGGATCAATTCCCAAAGGAACCACTTGAACTTTATCGGGGTCGATTCCGGAATCAATGTAGACCCGACGAACGTAATGGGTATAGGCCCATATTTCGTCGACATTGACGAAGGAATTTATCCAATCCTCCGGGAGGGCACCGAATTCCCATGGTTGCATGAGAATCCATGATGGCGATGCCGGTTCCTCAAAATTCGGAGGCCAGGAGTGACGAATGGTAACGTCAGTCTTTGAGGACGCTTCGACTTTAAGTTGTCGGGCTAATTTTTGAAGTTGAGGGATGTTGGAGAGGTGTTTGGGTAGGTTGTTCTTAGAAACACAGGATAAATTTATGTTTTGTTTTCTTGCCAATTGTGAACTGAACTCCCGATTCACATGAGACAAACTGCCATAATCCAGAAAAGATCCTTCCCAGGCAACAGAGACGGGATATTTGTTGCCCGGTGTTTCCTGGGCACCGATGTCCAGAGAACGTGCGACCACAGCAGGACAAGTGGGTGTGGAAAGTTTTTGTTCAATCTGAGAGAGACGGGACAGGACCTTCCTTGAAACGGCGGTTCGTCCGAAATGTTTTATCATTTCAAAACGAGCCTGTTGACCAATGCGAGCCGCGGCATCCTGATTTTGCTCAACCTGCCGCATGATTCTTTGCAGATGTTCTATGGAGGGGTTCGCCCAGCAGTGACCTTTATAGTGCCAGAATGTGAGTTCAATATTTTTTACTTCCGTCAACTCATAATCCAGTAGATAAGAATTCTCATGGTTCATGAAAGCGGTATTCCCACTCCAATTCGTGGCAATTACCGGGAGCCCCATCATCATGGCTTCATGATGCGGTCTTCCCCAACCTTCACCACGGCTTGGAGCCACCAAACAATCCATTGCTTTATAGAGTCGGGGCAAGTCGGGAAGAGGTATTTGATCAGCCAATATCTCAATACGCGGTAAGGGTTTATCACCCAAATTCAAGGTTTGAGCATAGTTCTTGATTTTTCGACAAAGTATTTCCTTAGGATCCCCGTCCGGCTGAGACAGAAGGTAGGTTCGCAAGTAAAGGCAGACATCGTCTTCTGCTGAAAATTCCTGAAAATAGGCGGCCAAAAGGACATCCCATCCCTTTCTCCATATCCACTCATACATGGCAAAAAAATTGAACTTTGCGCGATTGGGTAATGGCAATGGTTGTTGTCGTTTCGGGTCAAACTCCTCTTCATTGACGGCACCGGGAATGACCACGAGCTTGTCCCGCTCAACACCACTGGCGGCGAATG
>DUCD01000012.1 GCA_012959985.1 Verrucomicrobiales bacterium
GGACCATCTCCCCGCTCTCCGCGTTGATCGTCGCGGCCACGTGATTCCAACTGCCAACATCAACCGAGACGGGAGCGGTGATGTTTTTGTTTGGCGCGTTGTGATTCCAGAGAACGCGCGGATGCAGCGGCCCATCGGTGGAGGACCGAAAGCCGAGGATGTGTCCGGCCGCGTCGCCGTCAAACGTTGCCCCGATGATGGTTTGAAAGTTGGCCTCCGAATCCGAACGCACCCAGGCCGCCCAGGTGGTGGAGGTCGTCTCCGGAAGTCCGGTCACTTCAATGTAGCTGACACCGTCGAAGCTCAACCCGCCGTCGAGTTGTCCCTCGATCCAATGTCCGTTCTCATCCAGGGGAAAGTTGACCAGTTCGCCATGATAGTTGTTTCCGGAGGCGTCATTCGCCGCCAGGCCCGAGGTTTCATCCATAGGATAATGAAGAACGATCTCGGGATTCTCGCGCGTATTGACCACCAGATCGGCGGTCTCGCTTGTGACCTCGCCTTCCGCGTTGGTCACCCGCACGCTGTAGGCGCCCGCGTCGTCGCTCGTGACGTCGGCCAGCAACAGCTCCGATTCCGTGGCACCGTCGACCGGATCGCCGTCCTTCAGCCACTGATACTGAAATGGCTCGGCGCCGTCCACTGCGACGGAAAAATCGACCGTTTGGTCGGCGGAGACTGTCTTGGATTCAGGCGCGCGGAATACGTTCGGCGGTCCCGTGACGGCGACGCCGCCGAGGGTTTTCACTTCCAACTCATTCAGCGGGCGGTTCCAAATGCGGACGTCATCCATCGTGCCGTTAAAAAACGCGCTCCCATCATCGGAGCCAATGCGCAGGGGCAATCCGGCGTCGTCAATGTTCTGTCCGACGTTCACCTCGCCCTTGAGCCGACCGTCGAGGTATACGCGAATATCCGTCCCGTCAAAAACACCGGTGATATGATACCATCGGTCCGCCTCAAGATCCTCCCCGATGCCGGCGGTGACGTTGCCTCCGTTGCGCTTGACCAAAAAGTTCATACCGCCGTTGGCGACGCCTTGAAGAAAAAAGAAGCTGTTGCCTTTCTCCAGCATCCGGTTGGGGCCGCCACTGGCGGCCAGAGGGACATTGGACTTGAACCAGGTCGACATGGAGAAGCCGTCCACCAAGTCGGCGCCGATGCTGGGATGATCGGGTACTTCCACATAGTCGGATCCATTGAATGCGATCGCGCCATCCACCTGACCGCCAACCCAGTGAGAGGAGGTATCCGGGAAGGCGCTCAGCACACCGTTATTGCCGTGAGGCCCGGAATCATTGGCGGTCAGATCCGCGGTTTCATCGAATTTCCAGTGTGCCTGGATCCCATCTTCAAGATTAACCTGCGCGTGTAGAACTCGGGCTGTGAAAAGAGTCAGCAGAACCAGAATGAATGGCACGACAGAGAATGAACTCGGTTTTGATAGTCTCATAATTGTATTTCTGATGGTGATGGGTTTGGATTCGATATTAAAAATAGAAATGACCGGAGCTGATGATCATTTTAGGAAAACGGGTAAACAGAACCGCCGGCTTCCATTCGACATGTCCATCCATGTATCCATGGTTGGATCCGTCCGGAGCATTTCCGCCGCGGTTAAAATGATTCACTCCGCGTTCGGTCAGAAAACCGAAGGGAGTCGAAACTCGATCACGTCGACCGAAGGATCCGTTCCATTTTCGATTCAGATCCGTGAAAATCACTTTGTAAAATGGATTGTCGGTGGTCTTCCGGGCAAACACAGGCGAAGTGGGAACGGCGCGAAGGATGGTGGGATTCTTATCGTAACTCGGTTCGCCGGCCAAATAGAAAAAACCCATGACGCTGGTATCAGGCGAAAACTCCCAGATATCTTCATTGTTCCATCCCTGGTTCGAAGGACAATAGAACTGCTTCCTGATCAGATGATAATCCTTCATCATCCGATCCCGAAATTCCTCCTTGTCGACGTGATAAGGCAATGGGCCACCGCCGGCTTTTGGAAAGGAATCATTGTGGTCATCGGCATACATCAACAAAGATAAAATCCATTGACGTTCGACATTACGGCAAGTGGATCTTTTGGAACTTTCTTTGGCGCGGCCTAACACCGGAAGCAGAAGCCCGGCAAGGATGGCAATGATAGCGATGACTACTAATAGTTCGATCAGCGTGAATCCGGTCGCATACTTTTGGGCGCGTCGGCCTGCAATCGATTGGAGGGAGGAAAGCAGAAGTTTCATATTAAACGATAAAGTCTGATCATTAATGTTCATTGTGAAGCAAAGCCGTAGTCATTTTCAAACGATTTTGCGTAAATATTCTAAGAATTTACGTCACTATATCTGTCGTGGTTTTTGATTTTCCCCGGTTCGTAGCACCGGATTTCGAACAACGATGCCGGCACGTCGGCCCCCGGGTGATCGATTTCCAGGAGGAGGAGTTCGGTTGAGATGGGCGGGTCGAAATTCCAGGTATTGCGGGTTTGATGGTTGTGTTTGCACTCCACGATCACGCGACCATCGGCGTCTTTGATACTGTAGGATGCAACACAGAAGGGCATCACGGATTCGGGATGGGAGCGGAGCACTGATTCCATCGGGTGATCGAAGTCGGTGTCGAACCCGAGCACGATGCGGTTGAGGGTCCGCGGCTTGTCCCATCGCAGGGTGAGGGTGGGACGAGGATCCAGCGGGTCCGCCACCCAGGCATTGGGTTGGTCTGTGGGTCTGGAGAGCCCGTTGCGGATCGATTCGGCGGTGAATACGGTTTGCGGCGGGGTGATTTTGATCGCGATATTGTGGCCTTCGGGCCGGCGCTGCGGTCGCCAGAATTCAAACCGGTCGATGCCGATGTCCTTCGGTGGCTCTTGCACATTGCCATGGGCGACCGCTTGATTGAAGCGGTGGGTCAGAGCAAGTACGCCGGTCACCCGCATACGGCTGCCGCGCACGGACACTTGCGGGTTGGCAAGTAGGCAGACAAATCCATATCGGGCTTGATCGATAACGGCTTCTGGTTCGATAACGACGCGCACCGGATCACCGGCGTTCAAATCCAGGCGACCGGTGGCTACCGTGAGATCGGGTGTGTGGCTCTGCGGCCGGCTGCTCAAGCGCAGTTGCCACTCGATTTGAGTGGGTTGGTCGGCGCGAAGTTCGATCTCGAACTTGGGCGCGGGTCCCGGTTGTAGGGGCACGAGCATTGCCAGGGAATCGGTCACCGGCAGGGTGGGGCCTTCGAAGTCGAGTTCGCCCAGAGCCCATTCGCTGGAGGCTTCAATGGCGGCGGATCGGACTAGGTCCTCAGAGTCGTCAAGGTGGTGTCCGGGAATATGTTGACCTACTTTCAGGAGTTCTCGTTGCAGTTCGAGCAGACGGGGTCCCGAAGACAGATTGGCCGGCAGTAGATCGTGACGGCGGCAGAGAACCGCGGCCATCCCGACGGCTTGCCCCCCGTGAGCGCAGGTGGCCATGACCCTGGTGGAGCCGAAAGCAACATGGGACGCGCTGATGATGCGCCCCGCGAGGAACAGGTTCCGAATATTTCGACTGTAATAACACCGGTAGGGAATCTGATAGACTCCCTTCGAGTGCCACTGATCGCAGCCGGGTCGTTCGCTGAATACACCATCCGCCGGGTGTAAATCCAGGGACCATCCACCGTAGGACACCGCGTCCTCGTGGTTATGCTGCTCGACGACATCCTGCTGGATCAGGATAGTGTCGCCTTCGAATCGTCGGCTTTCGCGCTTGCCCGGAATCAAGCCGACCCAGTCCAGGGTCAAAGTTTCAGCTTCTGGGAACTCACCCGAGTTCTTGATGTGATTCCAAACTCCGTAAACGACTCGCCAAAGTTCCCACTTGATTTCCTCGGTGGCGTGAACCGTGTCCAGTCGGCCTCCATATTCGATCCACCACAGCTGACAGCCATGTTCCTTGGTGTTAAACTGGCGATAACGAGGAATGCGTTCGATGTCGTCCAGTGCGAATTTGGGCGCGACGAATCTGACGGGCTTTCCGGTGTCGCGGGTGTAAAAATAGATCGAGTGCCCGAGCAGTTCCCCGTATTCCTTGTCCGGCGCGAACTTCTCGCCGAATTCATCGCGTGACTCGGCACCCATGCGAAATGCCGCGCCCGATAGAAATCCTATAATGCCGTCACCGGAAGCGTCGCAGAACAGGGGTGCTTCCACTTCGTAGAGCGTCGAGTTCTGGCTGCAGAATCCTCGAATGCGTTGAATTGAATCCGACCCGTTCTCTTTGTCGAGATCGAACACCGCAGTATTGAACAGCAGTCGGATATTGGGTTCGTTGGCAACAATTTCCAGGATGACGGTGTCCAACAACACGGGGTTGCCTTCACGGTTGCGGAACATATTCTCGACCAAAATTTCGTCGATCACTCCGCCCTCCCTGGCCCAGCGGTTGTTATTGCCCATATGGGATGTGGCGCCCAGCACCCAGAGTCGCACTTCACTCGATGCGTTCCCGCCGAGGATGGGTCTATCCTGAATCAGCGTGACTTGCAGGCCGGCGCGCGCGGCGGTGACCGCGCAACAAACCCCGGCCAGTCCACCTCCGACCACCGCGAGATCGCAATCGATGCGTTCCTTTCTTGGTTCGCGTCTGTTGCTTGGAGGGTTTATGATCATACAATGTGTCTGGACTACCCGCGATGATTGTCATGGATACGGAACTGAACCATCCGCCTCGAGGTGTCAGGTCGGCCCGTATCCCAACCTTGCGGCATGAATTTTATAGCACAAAACCCTGGATTATTTTGATTGAATTTGCGTAAATATTTTAAGAATTTGAGTCAACAATGAAAAAAGTGTTTCCACGAGTGGCGGTGCTAGTTCCCACGGCGAGTCAATGGGGGCGTGGCGTGGTGTCGGGCATCCATAATTATGTGCGCAAGCATTCGCCATGGCAGATTTTCGTCGAGCCACACAGCGAACGTGAGAATATCCGGGTGCCCGAAGGGTGGAAAGGGGAAGGAATCATCGCTCGTGTGCAAAGTTCTTCCATGGCCAAGGTCCTGGAAAGGAAGGGTATTCCTATTGTTAATGTTTCGGGTATTCGGTTGAAAAAATCCAGTTTTCATCAGGTCACAACCGATCTTGAGGCGGCGGTGCGCATTGCGGTGGAGCACTTTCTGGATCGTGGATTTAGGAATTTCGGTTACTTCAGTCTGCTGGGCCTTTCCTATGTCTCGGATCAGCAGAACGCCTACATTCGTCACCTGAAGGAACTGGAGTTTTCCTGCGCGATGTATACCTCCCGTGCTGGACGCGGCGCTATTGCGGATTGGACTCTCAACATGGACAGTTTGGCGGCTTGGTTGAGGTCCCTGCCAAAACCGGTCGCGATATTCACTTGGAACGCGAGCAGCGGTCGGCAGTTGGTTCATGGTTGTCAGTGGGCCGGCTTGCACGTGCCCGAAGATGTCGCCGTTTTGAGCGGTGCCGACGATGACCTGTTTTGCGAGGTGTCCCACGTGCCGGTATCCGGGATTGCCGCCGCCACCGAGGCGATCGGACACGAAGCGGCAGTCTTGTTGGATCAACTGATGAAGAGGCGGCGTCCATCGCACTCTCCCAAACTCATCGCACCGCTCGGTGTCATTGCCCGTCAGTCGACCGATACACTGGCGATTCGTGAGAAACCCCTCGCCGACGCCGTCCGCTTCATCCGCGATCACGCCAATCAACCCATCCAGGTGCAGGATATTCTGGATCAGGTTCCGCTTTCCCGAAGCGTTTTGGAACGTTTATTCGTTCGCGTGCTCCAACGAACCCCAGCCGAGGAAATCCGGCGGGTGCATTTTGAGCGCGCCAAACATTTGCTGGAGCAAACCGATATACCCGAGCCCGAAGTCGCGGAAGCGTCCGGATTCGGTTCGCCTGAATATATGGTCTATATTTTCACCCGGCAACTCGGAGTCTCCCCCATCCAATACCGCAAGAAAGTCCGAAGCCGATAGAAAGGCGGACATCGTTTACGCGAATTTCAATTCACGAGCCGGATTGGATTGGATTGATGGGAGGGCGAGCGTCCCCGCGAGCCGAAATATCCGCGAACAGAAAGGCGCCTTATACTTGTTTCCCTCCAACCCAACCTCATTGATCTTAATGTAGTCACGTAAATCGGACGGGATGTATTCCTCGCAACGGCTCGCGGGGACGTTCGCCCTCCCATTGACAGCCAGGAAATAGTCACAGGTCAGGGCACAGAGGCACCGACGTAAATTCTTAAAATATTTACGCAAAATCGTTTGAAAACGACAGCTGCTTGGCATTAAAATGATTGGCCTAGTAGCCTGTTCGAAATGTCGACACTCGATTACATCGTCATATTGTTTTTCACCTTGGGAGTGATGGCGGCGGGAATGTCCTTCGGGAAGTCGGGTAAAAACATGAAAACCTTCTTCGCGGGGGGCGGAGCAGTTCCTTGGTGGATAAACGGCGTGTCTCTTTTTATGAGTTTCTTTTCCGCGGGCACCTTCGTGGCGTGGGGATCCTTGGCCTACAAGCATGGTTTGGTTTCCGTATCCATCCAGTGGACCATGTGTTTCTCCGGGTTTGCGATCGCGGCCTTTGTCGCGGCCAAGTGGAGAAAAACCGGCGTACTGACCGGTTCCCAGTTTATCGGCGCGCGGCTTGGGACCGGGGTGCAGAAGATATATACTTATCTTTTCATGGCCATCTCGGTTTTCACCAGTGGAGCTTTCTTGTATCCCGTGGCGAAGATTGTGGAAGGCGCCACTGGATTTCCGTTCCAGTATGCTGTGATATTTTTGGCTGTGGTCATCGTTCTTTACACGGCCACTGGTGGTCTGTGGGCCGTGATTGTCACCGACGTATTGCAATTTGTGATCCTGGCCGCGGCGGTGATTATCATTGTTCCTCTCGCGTTCATAAAAATTGGCGGAGTCGGTGAGTTGTTTGAAAAGGCTCCGGATAGTTTCTTTAACTTTTCAAACAGCGAATTTACCCCCCTATTCTTCATCGGGTTTGGATTGTATAACCTCTGTTTCATCGCCGGAAACTGGGCCTACGTGCAGCGCTACACCAGCGTGAAAAGCCCGAGAGACGCGCGGAAAGTCGCGCTGTTGTTTGGCTGCCTTTACACCATTAGCCCGGTCATCTGGATGCTGCCTCCGATGATTTATCGAATTTACAATCCTTCCCTGGACAGTGCGGCTGGAGAAGCCAACCATGCCTACATGTTCATGTCCAAAGAGGTGCTTCCCATGGGCATGCTCGGGTTAATGGTAGGCGCCATGATTTTTGCCACCGCAAGCTCGGTCAGCACCACGCTGAACATCGTGTCCGGCGTATTTACCAACGATATCTATAAGAATCTTAAAAAGAAAGCCGGCGACCGGGAACTGATCTTTGTGGCAAGGACTTCGACGGCGATCTTTGGGTTGTTGACGATGATCATCGCCCTGTCGGTCGATCGCATGGGGGGCATTCTAAGTGTCATCTGGGCGGTTGCAGGCGTGACGGGCGGCGCCATGTACATTCCGACATTGTGGGCCTTGTTTTCAAAACGCCACACCGGTATCAGTGTTTTAACGACCACCCTTGTCTGTCTGTCGGTGAATTCGTTTTTCAAATGGGGGGGCCTGTTTGACCTGACCCGGGCTCAGACGCAGGCTCTGGGATCGATTCTTCCCCTGACCTTAATGGCGCTCTATGAGATTTATGCGTTGAAGGGGAAACCTGTTTGTCAGCAATATCTGAGCTATGAAAAAGCTCGTCTTGCCCGTGAGAAATCCGAGCGGGATCCGGAGCGAAATGAAGAGGAAACCGCCGAGGCTCGCCGCGAAAACCGTCACGGTATTAAGGTGATTGGTTTAGGCGTCATCTCGACCGGACTGTTGATTGTCATTTTGGGTGCCTTTGCACAAACGGGAACAGCGCTTGTGTCAACGGTCGGGATTGTCGTGACCATCGTCGGATGGATAATTTTCAGCAAACGATGACTATGAAATACTTATTATTGGCAATGTTGGTTACCCTTAATTGCCATGCCGCCGTTTCGATTTCCGAGGTTGAAGAAAGCAACGAAGCCGATGTTCTCGCGCGCCTAGAAAACGAGCATCTGAAAGTCTCCTTCATTGGAGCCAAGCGCGATGGCAGGATCAGTGTTCGTCCGGTTATTGACGTGCGCAAGGATGGTCAGTGGCTTCATACGCCGTTGGATGAATCGGCGGAATCCTATCAAATCGTATCCGCACCGGAGAGCGTCACCTACGACCTTCCGCATAAGGTGTTTCACCCGCGCTGGTCGGATAGTGAGAACGACAAGCCCAAGAAGGTCCAAGTGATTTGGGAGGCCGGCGAGAATCGTGAAGCGATTGTCGCCTCGGCGACGCAGCTCGATGCGCACCGCGCCAGGCTTAACTTTCACCCTCTTGCCGAGGGGACGCTGATGGCGGTCTGGACGCTGAAGCCCGGTCAAAAAAGCGTCAAGGTCTCCCTTGAGTTCAGGCCGGCCAATAGGGGCCAATACGCACTCGGGTATTTCCTCTTCAACCGGAAACCCATCGAAGCGGTTGATGAGCTGCTTTTACCCATGACGGTTCAGGGTAAGCGTTTTCCTTCCAAACCCACCACCTACCTGCAGACCCAATCTCCCACCCCCATGTCGCTGATGCAGG
>DUCD01000013.1:0-7940 GCA_012959985.1 Verrucomicrobiales bacterium
ACGCACAATGACCGGCTCAGGCGAAAGTGTGTAGCACTATTCTTAGAAAACCCTCGATAGTAGAACCTTACGTCGGGGCACGACGAAGCCGTGGGGGAAACCCTTTGTCTATTTTTACCCGATTTACGAGTGGATGGTGATTATCGATTGCCTCCAGGATGTGAATATCCGCTTTTTAACTTTCCTTACAAAATACGTTACGCCACGGGGGCGGAACAAATCGAAAATTTCGGCGCGTTTCTGAAAAGGGGATTATTCAACGGGCTTATAGGTTGTTCCGAGTTATTCATAGGGGGCGAGGATAGCGTAGCGAAACTCTCGCCGCAGCCCCCTGTGAATAACTCGGCTTGTTCGATGAATTTTCTTCGTTTTGCAAAATTGACATCGGGATCTATTCTGAATTGGGCAAACCGCTCGTTTGAGGTGACGAATAAAACGGGCCAGCGTTCCACGCTTGTTAACAGATTTTCGCCCTCAAACGAGTGCCCCATTCCTTTAACGGATTCTCAGAAGCCTTCGCTTTGTCGTCATTCCGGACAACATCGACGAATCACTATAAGCCGTCCGCGGATTGGGCCCTGCGGTTTGCCCACCGAATACTGTAACCTTCAACCCTCTGTCTGTCTATGAATGACAAAGATTCTTCCGCTAAAGGCGTCGCTCTCTACGTAGGTTGGGATTGGTCGGATCAAAAACATGACCTCTATCTGCGCCTGCCCGGGCATGCGACGGGAACCCATCAGATACTCAAAAACACCCCTGAGGATCTGCGCCGGTGGTTCGAACGAATCGACCACGATTATCCTCATCATAAGCTGGTGATTGCTTTGGAAGGCTGCCGTTCGGCCTTGTTGCCGCTCTTACTGGAGTTCGGGCATCGACTGGAGGTGTTCTGGCTCAACCCCCGATCCCTGAGCACCTATCGACAAACTTTCAGGATCAGCGGGGCCAAGAGCGATGCGTTGGATTGCCAACTGGCTGCGGATCTGGCCATTTCCCATCCCGAACATCTCCATCATTGGAATCCCGAAGACGAATCGACGCTGCAGTTGGCTTTGGAAGTTGAACAGCGGCGGCATCTGGTAGACCTTCGAACCCTCTTGGCTAATCGGCTCAAAGCCCATCTCAAATGCTACTTCCCTCAAGCTTTGGAGTTGTTCAAAGATGACCTGACTTCACCCATCGTCAGTGCTTTCCTGAAAAAATGGCCGAACTTTCAGAGTCTCAAGAAGTCACGCCGATCAACTCTTCAGAGCTTTTGGCGTGCTCGTGGAGGCCGCTGGACAAGGCGAGTGGATCAATTCTTCGATCAGATCTCCCAACGCGCGGAAATCACGACATCGCCCAAATGGTTGACCCCTCATTCGGCCTATACTCAAGCTCTGGCCGCTGAACTCATGGCGCTGCATCCCAGCATTCGGGCATACGATCAGCGGATCGCTCAACTCACTCAGGAGCATTCGGCTTATTGTGTGGTTTCACAACTGCCGGGAGCCGGCCCGGTTCTCAAATCCCGTATCCTGGCAATCGTGGGCGAAGGGGCAAATCGTTACACAGGGGCAGAAGAGTTGGCGGTGATTTCAGGGATTGCCCCGGTGATCAGATCCAGCGGCAAGTCCAAAGTCGTGCTCCGGCGGCACGCCTTCCCTCACTTCATGCATCAAACCTTTATCGAATTCGCCAAAAGCTCCGCTCAGTGGTGCGATTGGGCTGCCACCTTCCTCAAAACCAAGCAGGAGAAGGGGTGGGGATTCTATCGTGCTATCAGGGCTCTCGCCTACAAATGGATCCGTATCATCTCCGCTCTATCACGCAATCAGGAACCCTATGATGAGTCTAAATACATGAATGCCCTCAAGAAACACAACAGTCCATACGCTCAACCCTCAACTCCTCAGACATCATGACCCTCTACCTCTCAAATCCATTGACTAATTACCTCAGAAGTCTGCTAAGGGTAATTCCAATTCAGTTATGAACAACTATCATACGGCAGGTAAAAGCCGATCCTGATGATAGACTACAACAAACGTAGTTGTAGGCGGTTGTTTAAGACCGTTGATCAGTCATGCCGATTCCAGGCTCCTTTAGTCAGCCTCATCGTAACGTGCTAGCAGAACCAGTATTCAAAATCAAGGACTGATTCAGACCAATGATTAGTAAACCTGGAATGGGTCCCGTCCTGACCAAAAATTAGATCGACCTTTAATTTGTTCTTTGGTAATTATTGTTAAATGGTGGCCGGTATGTTGGTAATGTTCCGCTTTTTGGGTGTTCACTGTTGCTGGTTGGGTGAATCAGCGGCAGAATCACGCGATGGATTGCCTGTTGGAGGAGAATAAAATCCTGCTGGAGCAGCTTGCAGGAAAACCCAGGCCCTTTACCGATTCAAAGAGAAAGCGTTTCGCGGTGAAAGCTGCTGAGATTGGGCGAAAAGAGTTGGATAGGTGACAAAACTGGTGACGCCGGATACGCCCCGAAGGGGGTTGGCTTGAGTCCGGGCGATTGAATTGGGCCTACAGTCCTACGGTACCCATTGATATTATCAAGAATCTAATGTTTTGATTTAGGTGTTTCCATAGGATTATGATGAACGGGTTATGAATATAACGGGAAAAACATTTATTCTAGCTCAAAGCGATGGAACTGCCCTCGCCATAACGGTAGGTCTAATTATTTTGCTTATTGTCTGCGTAATATTATTCCATCCATGGTTTCGTTTTGTACGGGCAATTAAGAAAATACAAAAAAGAAAAATCTCAGATCTGATCACGGGAGAACACGTTAGAGTTGTTGGCAAATTGGAATTGCTGGATAGACTACTTGTTGCTCCGCTGTCTGATCGCAGGTGTGCGTACTTTCAGGTGGAGGTTGATTTACGAAAAGGCGGTGGGCAAAATGGGTCTTATTGGTCTAATATCATAAATAAGGAAAAGTTTGTCCCCTTCTGGTTGACTGAAGGAAATAGTAGGGTGCTGATCGCCTCTATGAATGTAAAAGGGATTTTAAAAACAGATAGAGATTACGATTCGGGGTTGTTTAACGATGCAACGGATAAATTAAAACAGTACCTCAACGAAAACGGATATAGTAGTGAGAATATTTTTGGCTTAAACAAACGAATACAATACCGCGAAGGTGTTTTGGAATCCGGTGAACAGGTCATGGCCGCAGGAATTGTTTACCGGACTACGGCAGATACATTAGGTCTTCCGGGAAGTGATGTGATCACGGTATTGGTAAGCGGTGACTGTTTTCCTGTTTATGTTAGTGATGATCCTGAAATTGTAATAAAGTAGAACTAAAGTTTTTAAAGGATTCAAAAATGAGATCCTCAATGCTTTCCGAGAGTAACTTGTGCAGAGGGTGCAATCACTCTCACTCGGATTTACCACGTCGATGCATTTTAGTTGGATGATGTGTTTTACGTTTTAAGGCCTTGAATCTTAAATCGTGATTCAAACGTCAAGAAGGCGCTGCAAATGCCTTGAGGGGCTGGATTGAAAACGTGTAGCAGTAAATTGTTGCGAATGGTTGACACAGAAAGTGCCGCTGGAATTAATTTTCAAGGTTCAGTGTGACGGGGTTTAGAATTTGTGATTCGAGTTTTAAATCAGGTTCTCCGGAAATACGTCCTCCATGGGTAATGACTAGTTCTTTATACTTTACAGTCCCATGAACTGTCCCAAATAAATTAATCCCACGTTTTCTTCCGATTAACGGTCTTCAACGTTCTCATCTATCCTGAGATAAGCAGGTGGAGGGCCCTTCGCGATTACAAAATCGAGCCTGATTTCTACTCGGGAAGCGGGGGAGGGGCGGTAGTGGTTTAAAGATGATGGCCATCATCTGAAAGACTACAGGTCGGGTCTTCAAGAGAGTTGCCAAGGTTGTAGGTGCCGCCGTCGGGACAAATAGGAATTGTTCCTCCCTTCAATAGCCCAGTAAGGGTTGACGGTGAAATCTCTCTTGCGGTTTGCTCAGTAGGCTTGTTTTCTTCGGTCCAATCGGTGTTTTCCAAAATCCAGGAAACTTTTGCTGAGTCGATCATTCTAAGATTTAAAATGCATGAATCACGGTTGGTCGTCTGAGGTTCGGACAAGAAATCCAGAAGTATTGAAATAATGAGCCCTGTAACGGCAAGAAACAGAATAACCTTATTGATGAATAAAACGGATTTATGTCTCATCTATCAGGATTTTATCACTCTACTTCCTGTCTGGCGATTATCATTCGACTGTCAGATTTATCCCTGACACATTCTCCTGGCAAACCGGACTCGGGGGTTATTCCAGAGTCTTCTTCATCGCCTTGGACTGAGAAGAATGAAGGGACAGGAGCTCGCAGAGCCGTAGAGAAATGTCCCCTTTTTTCTGTTCCTTAATTCTCAGATATAGCTACCGTTACTTAGCGTGAATAAGCGGTTCAATATCATTCAGCGATTCCCACTACCCAGGGTTTATTCCATGAGAATCCATGAAGTATAAACACAGGCATCCCATAGAAAACTTCATGAAACCACCAAAAACAGGGTGTTTTTGTCATCGAACGGCCTTGTGGGATAGCAAGGACTCATTTTTCGGTATGAGAAGCAACCGAAACCCTACAAAAACAGGGGTTTTATCATCAAATCCTATGGGATGGCTCTGAAGTATAAACTATTCGTCAAAACAGGTCTTGCTGGTCTCCTGTCCTGTTTCTTTGTGGGGTGCACCATGAGCGGTTATGTTGCCAAGCGGTTGATTACCCCACCGAATCAGCAACGCCAGAATGATGAAATGAGGGCAAAGTTGGATGCGATGCAGACGAAAATCCTTGGTGCCGGAAATTCTATTCTCCTGAGCAATGAAACCAAACTTGCCTATCAAGTGATTGAACCCGGTGACTATCAGCTGGAGTTGGAATCCTCTTTGGAGACGGACACTTTTAAGTTCAATTTTTCATTTACAAAATCCAAAGAATTGCCTGAACCGCATGGCACCATTATCCTCTTGCATGGTTATTACCTGGATCGGCGTTCGATGATTCCATGGGGGCTCTATTTCGCGCAACACGGATATCGAAGCATATTGGTGGATCTTCGTGGTCACGGCGATTCGAGTGGGGACAGCGTCACCTTTGGGCAGGAGGAACGATACGAACTCAAGGAGCTTCTAAATGCCTTGGGGGCTCAAAACATCGTTGAAGATCCGGTGGGGGTTTTCGGATATTCCTACGGCGCAGTGATGGCAATTCAATGAGCTTGGATCGATTCGCGGATTCAATCAATCGTTGCCGTATCTCCATACAACGACCCGACCCAAGCCATTCAAGTCCTGGCAAAGCAGTTTGCACCGAGCTTTGTTTCTGGAAAATCAATACGCAAAGGGATCGGGAAAATGGAGGAGCGACATGGGATTCACTGGGACGAGCTGGTGACGGAAGATTTCATCAGGAACTCCGGTCCCCCGATCTATTTCGTGAGAGGGGGGCGGGATACCGTTTGCACTCCATCTGTTGAGCGGGCGCTATTGAACAAAGCGCCCGAGGGAAGTGGAGGTCTGCAAGTAGCAAGGGTGCCTCACGAAGTGCTGTTTTTAGTTTTTAACGAATTGAAGGAATCATCATTGAAGTGGTTTCACCATACCATGGGGGTACTGTAACTGACTTAAGCTGAAACGGTGTATCCATTGGAGTTCACGCTTCAGCGTGTCCGGAACTGATTTGAAAAACACGCTGAAGCGTGAACTCCAACCTTTTGGTGAATCGACGCAGATCCATTCATTTTAGAATCTCCTGTTTTAGGTTTTCCGTAAATACCTTAAGTCAGTGACATTGAGCCTGGGGGAGAGGAAGATCAACGCAGTTCCCCTATTGGGAGGGGGGATTTCATCCTCCCGCGCGGCGGTAGATAAGGAATAATCCGGGGGGGGATCGTGCGAACTTAGCTTAGACTCCCGAGGGCGGAAGCGCAGAGCGCTTCGTGCCTGAAGCCTGCGCGTGAGCTCAGGGTTCGACAATTGTTCTTCAATGATCTAGGCTCGGAAAAATGACTGGAAAAATAATTAGCTTTGGAGTTCTTCTCATTTCTGCAGGAATCACTGTGAGTGCCCATGCGGAACGACCCAATGTTATTGTCATCATGAGTGACGATCAGGGAGGTGGTGATTATGGGTTCATGGGCAATAACCTGATCAAAACTCCTGAGCTGGACGCCATGCACCAACGCAGTGGTTTCCTCAGCAAGTTCTATGTGAGTCCCGTTTGCGCTCCGACCCGTGCGAGCCTGATAACCGGTCGTTACAACTACCGAACACGCTGTATCGATACCTATGTCGGACGCGCGATGATGGAGCCAGAGGAGGTGACGCTTGCTGAATTTCTCCGAGATGCCGGGTATCAGACCGGCATCTATGGGAAGTGGCATATGGGTGACAATTATCCTCTGCGTGCCATGGATCAGGGGTTTCAAGACAGTCTTGTTCACCGGGGCGGCGGTATCGGGCAGCCCTCTGATCCGATTGGGGCCGAAGGCAAATATACGGATCCGACCCTGATCAGGAATGGTGAAGAAATACCGATGAAAGGCTACTGCACAGATATATATTTTGATGCGGCCATGGACTTCATCAGCCAGAGCAAAAAGGCCGATAAAAACTTTTTCACCTACATCGCGCTCAACGCTCCCCATGGTCCATTTCATGATGTGCCGGAAGCTTTATACAACGAGTATAAGCAGGTGGATTTTTCTTCCATCCTGATCAATAAAATGAGCTCTGACCGGCTGAAGGCGGAGAACGACAAACTCGCACGCATTGCTGCGATGATCACCAACATCGACGAAAATGTGGGGCGGCTATTCAAGAAGCTCGACACTCTAGGGCTCAGCGAGAATACGATTGTGATCTACCTCAATGACAATGGGCCGAATACCATGCGGTTTGTGGGGGATATGCGGGGAATGAAGACCGGTGTGGATGACGGCGGCATTCGCTCTCCCTTGTTGTTTCATTGGCCGTCGAAGGTGAAAGCGGGCAGTCATTCGGATCGTTTGTGTGCCCATATCGACTTGCTGCCGAGTATTCTCGATGCCTGCGATGTCGACGTTCCCCAAGGCCACAAACTGGATGGCCGCAGTTTTCTCCCATTGCTGACGGGCGGCAGCGGGGATTGGCCGCCGAGACAGGTTGTGTTCCAGACGCATCGCGGCAATACGCCACAACTCTATCACCATTTTGCGATTCACGAAGACCCGTGGAAACTGGTTCATTCAAGTGGATTTGGAAAAGAAAGCTTCGAGGGTGAACCCGAATTGAAGCTCTATAATTTGAAAGACGATCCCCGTCAGACGGAGGATATGGCAAGCCGGAATCCAGCCGTTTTTCAGAGACTGAAATCCGGCTATGAAAGCTGGTTCAGAGACGTCAGTTCCACACGTCCAGATAACTATGCCCCACCGAGAATTGTGATTGGTACCCGGCATGAAAAACGCAGTGTCTTGACGCGTCAGGATTGGCGTCATACTGATGGAGCCCCATGGGCCAAGAACTCAAACGGGTTTTGGCTATTGGAGGCGCCCGAGGCTGGGAATTATGAATTCGAGCTGATATTCAAGGAAGTGCGTCCATCCGGAAAGGCGACCGTTACTGTTGGGACTGAGACAAAACATCTCGATATCCCGGCCGGTAAAATGCGAGGCCATACCACGGGCTTGAAACTGGGTGCCGGCAAAATGGCCCTCGCTGTCCATCTTGTCTTTGATGATGGCGAGACAGCGGGTCCGCATCAGGTGATACTGACCCGTAAATAGTCGGGTGTAGTGTAGATAAATTCGGTTCTTACCCCATCGATTGAAATTGAGGGATTTCGGAATCGTTATAAGCCACAGCACCGAATGGCACTAAGTTAAGACGGGGTTTCGATAGGATTTCTGGGCAATTGGGTATGGGATTGACCTGACC
>DUCD01000013.1:8109-16515 GCA_012959985.1 Verrucomicrobiales bacterium
CCTGAAGCCGGGGGCGTCGCCCCCGGACAATGGTTTGGTCCTGAAGCCGGGGGCGTCGACCCCGGACAATGGAAAACCAATCAGGACGGAACAAAATACCTTAACTTAGTGCCATTCGCGACAGCACCGTTGCAAAATGTCATTCTAAATTTAATTTAGAATAATGACATCCATGAGCAGGGGATGAAAACCTCAAAATATATCACGAATTTTGCTGCGATTGGAGGTTTTCGACAGTAGGGGGGGAACCATCCGTTGTTCTGACAATCTTTGATGTTACTGTTATTTTCGTTTTATGCATATTTCACTGACTCCAGAGTTGGAGAAAGTAGTTAAACAGAAGGTTGAATCCGGACTGTATAACAACGCGAGTGAGATCATTCGCGAAGCTCTGAGGCTTTCCCTCAAGCAGGAGGCTGAGAATGATTGGCTAAAGCGGGAAGCGGCCATAGGATATGCTCAATTGGAGGCAGGCGAAACTGTCCGCGTCAAATCCAAAAAACAGTTTCTTGAACTCGCTCGGTCCGGAAAATGACTTTGGACTTTTACCAAAGCGGCCATTTCAGATCTCCAATCCATTCGCGACTATACGTTGGAGACTTGGGGACTGGAACAGGAACGCATCTACCTGGATTCCCTATGGAGTAAGTTCGAAGCAATCCTCTCAACTCCGAAAAAATGGAAGCGACGGGATGATTTGTTTCCCGGTTGTCAGATCGCCGCCCAAGACAAGCACGTGATCCTGTTTCGAGTTCAGGGGAAGATGCTTCAAGTCATCCGGATCCTTCACAGTGCGATGGATTTCAAGCGGCACATTTCGGAGGATATAGAGTGATTCGTATTGAACATTTGATTCCGAGTAGTCCTTAGGTTCACCCATGCGTGCCGCCACTCGTATGGCCGTTTTCTTGTTTCAGCTCGACGGTGGTTTGATATTTCTATAGACCATTAGGCATCCATGGAAGAAATAACGCACAATTTGAATGCCTGTTCCGAGGGTGATTCGAAAGTAGCCGATGAATTGTTGCCTTTGGTATACGAAGAACTGCGCCAACTCGCCGCGGCTCGGATGGCCGGCGAGCGGCCCGGACAAACGCTTCAGGCAACCGCCCTGGTTCACGAAGTATGGCTTCGCGTTACGGCCGATGGGAATCGCCGGTGGAAGAATCGTTCTCATTTTTTCGCTGCTGCGGCCGAAGCGATGCGGCGAATCCTCATCGACAAGGCCCGGCGCAAGCAACGGCTGCGCCATGGAGGCGGGCAGGAACGAGTGGGTTCCGATCCGGTGGAGTTCTCGGGCTCGACTCGGGAAGATCAGTTGCTGCGAGTTCACGAGGCTCTTGAGGTCTTCGAAAAAGTAGAACCCGAAAAGGCCCAAGTCGTTAAATTCAAGTATTTCTTCGGATTGACCATACGGGAAACCGCCGAAGCCATGGAGGTCTCGTTTTCTACTGCCGAACGCTACTGGCTCTACTCCAAGGCGTGGCTCTTTGACTACATCCGCGACAAGGAATGAGGGGGGGCCTCAGCTCGTTTTCCTACAGTCCAAAAATAATTGAAATTGAGTGAGAAGTTTTGGACGGAAATATCGCTCTTATAGGAAATGCCCGATGAAGTGAACCGAATGCCCCGCGGCAAATTGCGAATTCAGATGCTGCGGAAATATCGGTTCGTTCCGGTGGGTCGAAAAAAACGATTATGGAGAGCACGTTATGCAGGCTGAAAAATCACTGCAATTCCATTCTTTTGACGAAAACCATAGATATGAGACCGCTTTCACGCTGATCGAACTCCTTGGAGTGATCTCGATCATTGCCATCCTCGCTGGATTGCTGCTACCGGCACTCACAAAAGCCAAACAGAAAGCCTCCGGCGTTTACTGTATGAATAATCTTCGCCAGATGAATCTCGGTTGACGACTCTATGCCGATGACCACGACGGAAGGAATCCGCATAATGTGACCTCGCCTGAAGCGGCCGCGGGAAAATCACTTGAAAATTCCAGTTGGGTTGCCGGCTGGCTTAGCACCTCCGGCGGCATTCCTACGGTGATTCTATCGGATCAGACTAATATTCTGATGTTGACCGGAGAAAAATACCGGCCGTTTGGATCCATCGGGGGCTATATGAACAAGAACTACCATGTCTACCGGTGCCCTGCGGACAAGAGCACGGTTATGATTCGGAGCCGGGCCTTGCCGCGGGTGCGGAGCATTTCGATGAATGCGTTTGTCGGCTACAGAACTAGGGGTTGGAGTAGCGACGGAAGCCGATGGATCAAGTTCAGGAAGCAGAGCGATTTTACCGGCTCCTCTCCCGCCAAGACCTTCGTGTATCTCGATGAGAGGGAGGACAGTATTAACGACGGTGCTTTCTACGTTTCAATGGATGCGGCTCAAATTATCGATTTTCCAGCGAGTTATCACAACGGCTCCGCCGGTCTGGCGTATGCTGACGGACACGCCGGATTCCATAAATGGGTGGATCCACGCACGATGCCGGGAATCAAACGAAACGGCGGTCTGAGTTTGATGGTCATTTCGCGGCAGAATGCGGATATCGATTGGTTGCGGGAACACACTACCCTACGGGTAAGCCGATGAGAGATTGTTTGTTCACCAACCCGTGCATCCTGGTGAGGCGGGTGTTACTGCCATGAGGTTAAGGAATAGTAGAATAATAACGGACATTCCTGAAGCCCGGCGCGCTGAGCCGGGATCGTTGAAATCTGCATACATTCTATCTATAATCAGGCCTCGGCGCGGCCACCTTCAGGGATGATGACTCTAAAACGCGCAAGGAAAATCCTTAATCCAATGCCAGTGGGGCGAGTGTCCCCACGAACCGGTTCGTCAGGAGCCTTACCCCACCCTACAGATTTGTTGCCTGGATTGGCACGTTAGAAACCCACTTATGAGCGCAGACGATTAAATATTCAATCGAGCCGCAAAGTTCAAGGATAACGATAGGCAAGCGGCCTTCCTGGAGAGTGCCTGCGGCGAAGACGAAAAGCTTCGTCGAAGGGTGGAGGTTCTACTCCATGCTGCCGGCAAGGCTGAAGATTTTATGGAGGACCAGGCCGTAGGCCTGTCGCAGGTGGCTGAGGAAAATGAAAAAGCGGCCCGAGAGTCACAAATACAAGCTCAACGGCAGCTTTACTATTCCCAAATTCAATTGGCTGACCAGCTTATTGAGGAAGGGGATATCGACCGGGCCCTGCAGGTCCTGACGGAATGCCCGGCCCAGTATCGGCATTGGGAATGGGGCCGACTTCTTTATCTCTGTCACCAGGACGTGTGGAGCGCCAAAGTGGATTCCCCCTCGGTTGGGGATATCCTATTTAGTCCAAGCAACAATCAGTTGGCAACTCTTGGAAAGGATCCAGGCGACGGTCGGCTGCATGTTTGGCAGACCCAGAACGGAAAAGAGTTATGGGCCTATGGCGGGCAGACCAATCGAGTTATTTCATCTTGTTTTTCTACTGATGGAGCGGAACTAGCCTTGATTGATGGGCAAGGGGCCATCGAACTCTGGAATACCCAGAATTGGATTCAGCGCCACCAGATCGACCCAGCTGACGGAGAGAAGTTTCGCAAAGTGAAATTTAACCGCTATTGTATTGCTGCCGTCAATGGTTCTTCTCGGGTGACTCTGTTCGATACCAACACCGGCCATGAGATTGCGTCATTGGATGGCAAACCGACCGCCAAATTCACTCGTCTCCAAGTTGATTCTGACGGAGATTCCATTGTGGCCTTAGGGCAGGTTGATGCAAGCTATTGGCGTATCGACTCACAAGGCCGAATCGTCTCTTCCTATCATCAACAGATGCCGGAAGGTTTTAACCTGATCGCGTCTGATAAAGAATATGTTGTATGGAGAACGGCTGAGCGCAAACTGGAAATAAGCCGAGTCGCGACTGGAGAGATCCTGCCAACGCTGTCTGGCCTCCAGGAAGGAATTTCTAAGCTGGTGTTCAGTCCCGACAACCGCTTGCTTTGCACCATGGGAGTCAATAATATCACCAAGGTCTGGGAATTGCCCTCAGGCAGAGAGCGGTGCGTGATTAAATCCAATTTATCCCGTGCTCGCATTAGATCCAGTTTCTCCCGTTTTCGCTTCAGTGTAGATGGGAAACGACTGGTAACCACCGGGAATACGCGTGTGGTCCGAATCTGGGACACCAGCAGTGGTCTCGAGTTGCGGGCTCTCAAGGGTCACCGGGATATCACCACCGAAGCCAACTTCAGTCCCGATGGCCGGTGGGTCGCCAGCGGTGACGAAACAGGAACGTTGAAGCTCTGGCGGAGTGACCACGGTCGGGAATTGCTTGAACATTCGAACTGGTTGTGGGACGTAGCAGTGAGTCCGGATGGCAAACGAATGGCGGTCGGTCTCCCTCAGGGAATTGCCAAGGTTTGGGATACCACTACGGGCTCCGAACTCTTATCCCTGGAGGGCCATGACAGTTTGGTAACAGCTGTTGCCTTTATTCCGGATGGAACGCTCATTGTAACTGTAAGCCTGGATCATAAGATCCGGTTATGGAATGCAGAATCAGGAAATGAGATTTCGATGATGACGAGCAGGGGTGTTACCCGGTCCATCGACTTCAGTCCTGATGGAGAGCGAATGTTAACCGTATACTCGGAAGCCACAGAAGGTATTGGGACTCCTTCCATCGAGATATGGGAGCCTAAATATGGGCGGGAACTTCTCAGCATTAAAGCGCATAGTGACTCGATTCAGAAGGCAGTGTGGAGCCGATCAGGTGATCGGATCATTACCGGCTCGACGGACCGGATGGCTGGAGTATGGGAGTCCTTTCCCTACCACCTGGAGGACTATCCAGGCCAACCGGATGACCCTTTGCTCCAAAGGACTCAGCTTTATGCCACTGAATACTGGCGGCAGAGGATTAGCGCCGAAAACTTCACCACCCATCGGCCGGCGCCAAAGACTTCTCCCAAGACATTGAGAATCCCCCGAGACTGGGTTGCCTCACGTGATCCCAATTCAGGTCCTGAGCAACTCGATCTCACTGAATCCTACAATGCCCTGTTGGATGTCACTTGGCACCCTAGAATGTTTTTCCCAATGTTCGGCTTTGATCTGTCCGAACTGCCGACCGGATTGGTGACATTATCCGATGTGATTTTCGATGTGCGCGGAGTGGTTCAACTCACAGACGATCGATCAGGGGATTGGAAAAACTCCTTCGCAACAAGGGTGAGTGGAATCAAAGTCGAGCAGAAGTTGAAACGCTTACAGTTTCTTCACGGGGTCAATATATATGGGCCTGATTATAAAGGGCCGCTTTCCGGGCAAGCCGCCAGTTACCTGATGAATTACGCCGATGGAAGTCAGGTGGAGTTTCCAATCCTTAATGGCCGAGACCTGCTCAAAATGGCCTGGTGGCCGGGGTGGGGGCAGGAAACAGCGACCGAAGCAACCATCGTTTGGCGAGGCATGAACCCGGCGCTAAAATCTGGGTCAACTAGAGATCAAGCTGGAAAACGCACGAATAAAAGAGAACTCAGGCTTTTTAAAAGCGTGTGGTAAAATCCGAGACCGGATGAGGAGATTATCTCCATCGACTACGTATCCGCGAAGACCTTCTCAATCTACCCGTTCTTAATCGCCATTACGGTGGAACCATGAACGGTTCAACGCGACCGCATCCGGAAACTGCCGACGTATGATCCTGTAGTGTAGAATAACGATGGCTTGGGATACCATTGCAGTATTGATGGATGGCTGCGAATCTGCAGAAAAACTCGCACAGTTTGTAGAGATCCATGAACTCATCAGCAGTTGGGAATTCGAGGTAAATGAAATGCCCGATCCCAGGCAGTTCGGCCGAGTGGGGCAAGGGATGTGAAATCAAACTCTACGATTTTGCTTTTGACGATCTTCATTTTATATTGATCCTCATTCTTCTTGATCGCTTAGGTGTTATGGACCATGTTTTCGGATCAAATGAAACAGCGAAATACGTTGGATAATCTCTCTGCGAGATTTGGTTGGATGTTTAGGCCCCGTCTTTACCGATCGCAGCTGATAGTCAGCCTGGTTTTTTCTATCCTGCTTTCCACCTACATGTCGATGGCACAGGGGGTGAAGGGTTATTATCGTTATCCAACACTCCATGGCAGAGGGAGACCTGTGGACGGTTCCTGTTTCGGGTGGCTTGGCCCGTCGTTTGACCACCCATCCAGGAGAAGAGACTCATCCAAAAATTTCTCCCGATGGGAAAACTTTGGCCTTTACTGCCACCTACGAAGGGGCAAACGAGATCTACACGATGCCGTTGCAAGGAGGTCTTCCCCGTCGATGGACCTACGAAGCGGAATCGTCGACATGCACCGGTTGGACTCCTCAGGGCGAACTCGTCTACACGACGAAACATTTCTCAACGCTGCCAGACCTTCAACTGGTTACCATTGATCTGACGTCCAGCACAGTGCGGCGTGTTCCCTTAAGTCAGGCATCCGAAGCCAGTTTTGATGCGACCGGAAAGACTACGTTTTTTGTCAGGCCGCCGGATCATCGCAATGTGACGAAACGCTACGCTGGAGGCACTGCTCGCCAGATCTGGCGTTACACAGAAGGTGATCCGGAGGCTGAGAAGCTCACGACGGATCACCGGGGTGAGAGTCACAATCCTCTGTGGTGGAATGATCGGGTGTATTTCATTACGGATCGTGATGGGACAATGAATATTTGGTCCATGACGGATAGTGGAGCCGATCTTCAACAGCTTACCGAACACAGAGATTTCGATGTTCGACAGGCGTTCTTGGCTGACGGGAGAATCGTTTACCACCGCGGAGGTGATATTTGGCTGCACAACATTCAATCTGGGGAGGATCAAATTGTGCCCATCCGGTTGGTTAGCGACCTGGACCAACTCCGTGAAAAATGGGTGATGAATCCAAGCCAATACATTACTCATGTGGGGCTTCATCCGAAAGGGGAACAAGTCGTCATCACCGCACGCGGACGTGTGTTTGTATTGCCGGTAAAGGAGGGGCGCATCGTGGCAGTGTCCCGGAAACCCGGCGTGCGTTATCGGGATGCCGTGTTCACTGCGGATGGAAAGGATATCCTGGCTCTCAGCGATGAGTCTTCCGAATTTGAATTTGTTCGTCTTCCTGCGACAGGAATCGGTGAACCGATCGTTATAACTCGTGATGGAAAAATTCTGCGTTATGAGGGGCATCCCTCTCCGGACGGTAAGTGGGTGACCTACGGGGATCACAATCAGGATCTATGGTTGCTGGAAATGACCTCGGGTTTGCAGCGGAAGATTTCAACGAATAACAATGGCATTGGGGCAGTGGTTTGGTCACCTGACAGCCGTTGGATCGCCTTTGTTCAGGATGCGGACAACACCTTTTCCCAGATTCTAATCCATCAGGTGAATGATGGCAGTGCGATTACGCTGACCCGTGATCGTGCAAATAGCGATGATCCGGTTTGGGCTTCAGACGGGAAGTGGCTCTATTTCCTCTCCGACCGGAATTTCCAGACACTGGTGGGCAGTCCCTGGGGAGCTCGTCAACCGGAACCCTACTTCGATCGCAAGATCAAAATTTATCAGGTGTCTCTTCAAAAGGGATTGCGATCCCCGTTTCGGCCGGACGATGAATTGCATTTGAAAAAGGATTCCAATACTAAAAAAGAAAAAAAGAAGGATTCGTCCAAGGTCGAAAATGGAGAACTTGATCAGGAGAAGGGGGAAATCAATACGAACGGTGAACCCGCTCTTGTTATCACGATTGACAGCGAAAACATTCAAAAGAGGATTCAAGAGGTTCCCATCCCGGCCGGTAATTACTCCAAACTCCAAGGGGGTGACAAGGAACTCTACTTTACTGAGCGAGAAACAGGACTGAAACCCAAGACGCATTTGAAAGGGCTCAAGATCAATAACGAGGATCCAAAACTTTCGATGATTGTCGAGGATATCAAAGGATTTGAAGTATCCGCCGACCGCAAGAAGATGCTGATCCGCAAAGGGAAGGAACTCTACGTAGTGGAAGTTGGCGCGTCCACCATCAGCAAATTGGATGAGAAGAAAATCAATCTCAGCGGGTGGAGTTTTTCCCTGAATGTCCGGGAGGATTGGCGTCAGATGTTCACAGACGCCTGGCGGATGGAGAGGGACTATTTCTATGATCCAGGAATGCACGGGGTGGACTGGGATGCCGTCTACCAGAAATATTCACCCTTGGTGGACCGGGTTACCACCCGTGATGAACTTTCCGATTTGATCGGGCGTATGGTGGGGGAGCTTTCCGCGCTTCATACGAGTGTTCGTGGTGGCGATCTTCGAAAAGGATCTGACAATATCGGTGTGGCTTCGTTAGGCGCCAGGTTCGTACGCGACACGGCAGCAGAGGG
>DUCD01000013.1:16596-20523 GCA_012959985.1 Verrucomicrobiales bacterium
CGCTCTCCCTTAGACCATCCAGAACTGGATCTGGAAATCGGGGATGTCATTCATCAAGTAAATGGCGTGGCTACCTTGTCCGTTACCGACATTGGCGAGCTCTTGAGAAACAAAGCCGGTAAACAAGTCCGTCTTTCCGTGCGAACTTCGGCAGACGAACTCCGGGATGTGATTGTTATACCCATCGCCAATGGCTATCAACTTCGTTACGATGACTGGGAATACAGTCGAAGGCGGATTGTGGAGGAACAGGGGGAGGGGCAGCTCGGCTATGTGCATCTGCAGGCCATGGGTAGTTCCGATCTGGAGCAATGGTATCGTGAATTTTATCCGGTATTCAATCGCAAAGGTCTCATCATTGATGTCAGGCACAACCGAGGGGGAAACATCGAGAGTTTTATTTTGGAAAAACTCATGCGAAAGGCTTGGATGTATTGGAAATCACGGGAACACCGTCCCGAATGGAATATGCAATATGCCTTTCGGGGACACTTGGTCGTGATCTGCGATGAGTTGACGGCATCGGACGGGGAGGCCTTTGCTGATGGATTTCGAAGACTGGGACTGGGCAAGGTCCTCGGGACGCGCACATGGGGTGGCGAGATCTGGTTAAGTTCCAACAACCGTCTCGTGGATAAAGGGCTGGCCCGAGCTCCCAGTGCGGGCGTTTATGGCCCGGAAGGCAAATGGCTGATCGAACAGGTCGGGGTCATTCCTGACATCGAAGTGGACAATCTGCCGCACGCTACTTTCAACGGCCAGGATGCCCAACTGAATGCGGCGATTGCTCACTTGTTAGAAAAGTTGGAAAAGGATCCGCGCAAGGTTTTCCCGCCGCCGGCGTTCCCCAACCGTTCTTTTGAGAACAGGGAATCGGGTTTTCGGAGATAGCAACTGAAGGGGCCAAAATCGCACACGGTGGTGAACAAGCCAAAATGAATCAAAGAATAGTGAATACGAGTTCTCTCCCCTTGACCCTAAGCGCAACATTTTTTTTGTTCCATTGGAATGTTTCAGTTCAAGCGCAATTGGATGAGCCCATTACCGACAGGGATTTTGAAATTTCACTATGGGCAAGGGAGCCCATGTTGAAGAACCCCGTGGCTCTTTCATTTGACTCACAAGGGAGGGTGTACGTCGTGGAAACGGCCCGACGCTCCACTGTGGATATCGATCTTCGTGCACACAAAGAATGGGTGGTTGAAGATCTGGCTAATCAATCCGTTGACGATATTCGAAGTTTTTTCAGACGGAAAATGGCTCCGGAATTGAGTGACCAGAACCGTCACTGGCTAAAGGATCTGAACAAGGATGGTACGCACGATTGGAGAGACCTCATGGAGGTCAAGGAACGGGTTCATCTTTTGGAAGATTCAGATGGCGATGGCAGGGCCGACCGGGCTCAGGTTTTTTACGAAGGATTCAATGAAGAAATCAATGGAGTTATCGCCGGAGTGATGAAGAATGGCCGTGATGTTTTAGTGACCATTTACCCGGATCTATGGCGTCTACGAGATACCGATGGAGATGGTGTGGCCGATGAAATAGAATCCTTGTTCAGGGGGTTTGGAGTGCATGCAGCGTTTGATGGGCATGATCTTCATGGTCTCACCTGGGGCCCCGATGGAAAAATCTACTTTTCAGTGGGGGACAATGGTTTTTCCGTTGTGAACAAAGAGGGCAGGAAACTTCACCATCCTAATACGGGGGGAGTTTTGCGAATGAATCCGGATTATACAGAACTCGAAGTGTTCGCCTATGGCCTCCGTAACGTTCAGGAAATTGCCTTCGACCCATACGGAAATCTTTTTGCTGTTGATAACGATGGGGACCTCGAGGATGAACGAGAGCGGTTTGTTTACATCACTGAAGGGAGTGATTCGGGTTGGCGCCTCAACTGGCAATTCCGAACCAAGGGTTGGGCTCGTTTTACCGATCAACCGGATTACAATCCATGGATCTCGGGTGACATGTGGAAACCGCACTTCAATGGGCAACCCGCCCATATTACTCCTCCTTTGTCAAATTATTCGGTGGGCCCCGGTGGGTTTAAATTCAATCCCGGGACTGCCTTAAACGATCAATACAAAAACTATTTCTTCTGTGTTCAGTTTCCCGTCAAAAAAATCACCGCCTTCAAAGTGAAGCCGAAGGGAGCCTTTTTTGAAATGAGTGGGGCACATGTTTTTCACTTTGGAATGATGGCTAGCGCCGTCAATTTTGGTCCGGGCGGTGGAATGTTCATTACCGACTGGGATGGGCTTTGGAGTCCGAATGAACGGGGCGCCATTTACATCAAAGACGACCCGAGCGTTGCCGGGTCCGCCATTCGGGAAGAGGTGAAACGTATACTCAATGAAGGGCCCCATTCTCGAAGCACTGAGGAGTTGGTCGAATTGTTGGCGCATGAAGATCAACGAGTCCGACAACTGGCTCAGTTCGAACTTTCCAAACGCAAGGAAGGTGAACAATTGTTAGAGGTTGCGATGGATACCTCTGCCGAACCACTGGCTAGAATTCACGCATTATGGGGTGTCGCCCAGGCGAATGGATCCGGCTTAGATGAGTTAGAGAAAAAAATACCTTTCCATGATCATGATCCTGAAATTCGAGCCCAGTCCGCTAAAATTTCGGGTGATCTTCATCTCAGAGCGGCCGCCGCTCCTTTAATCAAATTATTGGAAGACAAGCAGCCACGCGTTCGTTTTTTTGCAGCCATGTCCTTGGGTAAGTGCGGTGACGGAACGGCAATCTCTCCGCTGGTCGCCTTGTTGGAATCCAACAACGATGAAGATGCCTATATACGTCACGCTTGTGTGATGGGACTCGCCGGGATAGGAAACGTAGAGGTCTTGTCATCACTTGCAAGCCATTCATCCGAGGCAGTTCGACTCGGAGCTGTTCTCTCACTGCGGCGCCTTAAATCTTCCGCGGTGACCCTTTTTCTGTCCGACGAAAATCTGTTTGTGCAACGTGAAGTTGCGAGTGCTATCCACGATGATTTTTCGATTCCTGAAGCTCTGCCTGCCTTGGCTGGGCGACTCCATTCATCTGATCTTCCGAATGATGAAGCCATTATCCGGCGAGCGATTAGTGCAAACCTTCGTCTGGGGCGTGAAGAAAACGCCGCAAGATTGATTCAATATGTGATGGATCCATCTCGTTCCGAATCCATGCGTATCGAAGCATTGGAATCTCTGGCGGATTGGAATAACGATCCTTTCGTTGATCGTGTTGAAGGCCGTGTGCGAGAACTGCCGACAAGGAATCCGGTCTTAGCCGATGAGTTAATCGCATTGCGTCTTCCCGAAATCCTCGAAAGCACTGAAGAATTGTTATCCCGTGTCGCCACACGGATTGCCAGGGAGCATAACATAATAGTCGGAAACGAAGTCTTTGCCGAATGGGTTGCTTCGCCTGCTCGGTCGGTGGCCGTTAGAACCGAAGCCTTGCACTTATTGGCAAAACGGAAAGCGGACAACTTGGATTCAATGGTAATGAAAGCACTGGAGAGTGATCACTCTCAATTAAGGGTGGCAGGGTGGCAGATCATGGTCAGTCAGGATCCTGAAACTTTCATCACGCGGATCCGGCAGGAGTTTTGGAATCTTTCCTTGAAAGAACAGCAGGGTATTCTCCGAATCATTTCTCAGGTGGATCTACCCGAGGCAAACCGTTTGCTTGGCCAGTCACTCGACCGCTTAATCGATAACAATCTGCCAAAGGAACTTCATCTTGACGTGTTGGAGGCAGCCAAAACAACATCTGCGCCCATCCTTGAATCAAAACTCAAGATTTATGAAGCAACTTTGAAAACGAATGACACGATGGCGCATTACCGACCGGTGTTATTTGGGGGGGATCCCGAAATTGGAAAGCAAATTTACACCCATCATGTCATGGCTCAATGCATCCGGTGCCATAATG
>DUCD01000013.1:20536-22224 GCA_012959985.1 Verrucomicrobiales bacterium
CAGGAGGAGAAGACAAACAAGTCGGACCTCCGCTTGATGGCATTGGCTCTCGAGTGAATCGCGAAGACCTGCTTCAGTCTCTCATCGAACCGAGCGCGGTTATCGCCCAAGGCTACGAATCGATATCCCTTGATCTCGAGAACGGTGATACAATCGACGGTAGAATTGGTTCGGAAACCAAACACATCATAACCATTCGAACGGTCATGGGTGAATTGAAAACCATCCGCAAGAGTGATGTTATTGACAGATCAGTTGATAGTGTCTCCTCCATGCCTCCCATGGGATTATTGCTGAAACCAACTGAACTCCGAGATTTGTTGGAATATCTGGCGTCGTGGAAATAGGATCGTTTTTTTTGATCCTTTGTTTGCAACCTTTCGTGTTGAGTCATATCGTTCCGGAGATCCAAAATATTTTTTTCAATGGACTGACAGTCATCGCCTTTGAGTCTCGTTTACTTCATTGTTGTTATTGTTTTGAATTTACAGAACTTGACGCACCCAGACCGTAAGTATAAAGTTTACCTACCTGCTGACCCATGATTGATCATTGGTATAAATGGCCCCGTCCGGGTCCGTCTTCATCCACTTTCTTTTCCCTGAAAAAGCCCCTCAAAGAAAAGGTTGTAAAAGTGCAAACCTTTCATCGCCACATCCATTTCGCGGGCGCCCTATGCGCTTTCTGTTGTTTCACTGTGTCGTTTGCCACTGCGGAGGTGATGGAAACGACCTATAAAAGTCGTCGATCCCTGATCCTGAAAAATGAGACCTGTGCTCTGGTGATTGATTTGGCGGGTGGATCGTTACGTGACTTTCATCTTGGCGATTCTGGCATCAATCCACTCAATTGGGGCTGGTCCTCAGCAGAGGGCTCACCATTGGATGAAAAACAACGGGCAATGGGTCACTTTCTATGTCTTGACCGTTGGGGCCCCCCTTCCGAATCAGAAGCCAAGAATGGGATGCCTTACCACGGCGAAGCGGCCAACGTAGTGTGGAAGGTTGAGGAAAACTTCGGTAGGTCGAGTGCTGGTTTTAATGCGATAATGCACGCCGAACTACCTCTCGCCGGATTGTCCGTTCAACGTAGCGTAAGCCTGGCTCCCAATGTCTCCTATGCACTCGTGTCCGAAACCGTCACCAACCAAAATCCCCTGGGGCGTATCTACAATATGGTTCAACATCCATCCATTGGCCCGCCTTTTTTGACACCGGACACCATCGTCGACTGCAATGGACAACTCGGTTTTGCACAGGGAGGTTCGATGCCAATGCCTGAGTCCCCGTCATTCCAGTGGCCGACCGCTCTGAACGGAAACAGTCCTCCCGTCGATATGCGCCGACTGGTCGATAACGACGAACCGAATGTTGTCTCCTACGTCGTGGATGAGGAGTATGGCTGGGTAACTGCCCTCAATCAGGAAAACGGACTCATCATCGGATATATCTGGAAGACTGAGCACTATCCGTGGATTGACCTCTGGCGGCGAGTTGAAGAGGGGAAACCGGTCGCGCGAGGTCTCGAGTTCGGTACCACCGGCCTTCATCAACCCTTTTCAATTCTTACCGAGAAACTGGAAATTTTTAATCGTCCTTTGTTTGAGCATCTGGATATGCCCAATAAAAACGTGTTTGATTAGCATATGCTTGGAAAGTAATAATACCAATTAAAGTTGATGCAATGGC
>DUCD01000013.1:22234-25160 GCA_012959985.1 Verrucomicrobiales bacterium
ATCCCCCAATGATTTCCATGGAGTCAGCAGCGTTCGTGTTGAAGGGAACCAACTTGCCATTGTCGAACGCAAAATCAACAATCCAAGAACACTGAAAATCGAGATCGGTGACTTGGTCCCATGAAGCATCGCCACTGCCCGTAGCGTGCGGAAATTAAACCAATCTGAATTTTGAGAATCCATTTTGATTCCAAGTCGATATACAGATCACCCTGGTAGTGTGATTCCCCGTGAACATCTACCTTTATATTGTGGCCGGGGTCGAATGGCACTAAGTTAAGTATGTGGATCGATGGGGTTTCCGGGCAATTGGGTCCGGGATTGACATGACCAGAACGATGTCAAATCCGGCCTCACCGCGACCAGTTTCAAGTTTGAAACG
This sequence comes from Verrucomicrobiales bacterium, assembly GCA_012959985.1. Classification (GTDB taxonomy): domain Bacteria; phylum Verrucomicrobiota; class Verrucomicrobiia; order Limisphaerales; family DUCD01; genus DUCD01. The sequence goes on from DUCD01000013.1 coordinate 22,617, forward strand.
GCCCTGGACATGATTTTGTTCCTGAAGCCGGGGGCGTCGACCCCGGACAATGGAAAACCAATCAGGACTGAACAAAATGCCTTAACTGAGTGCTATTCGGGGGCGGGGTCATATTCATGGTAAACGACGATTCACCGGAATCAAAACCCATAACGGCACTTTGAAGGGTCCTTTAGGTGCTCAAGTCTTTTAATTCCAGGGTGACGAGAACCTTTCCCGATGGTGGATCCGAGATTGACCGGAGGTTCGGACTGGGACGAATCATGAACGATGTGCTGTCCGGTAAAGGGAAAGTGCGAGCACGGAGGACAATTGTTTCATTTTGATCAATTGGATTGGTATGAGTTCTGAATGATACGGGAAACCTGTCTCATTGCTCCGCAACACCAGTCCACATGTTTTAGGGAATGAGCAAATCATCGGGATTTGAAGAAATCAATTTGCCATGTAATGGTGAACAGGGTTGTAGCAGATTGATTATCAATGCAAAATCGGGAATAGAAGAAAGGGATGTATTATCATGAATAAAATTGAAAAAATGATTTTAGTGATTTGTTTAACATTAATGTTGGGCTCGAACACCAGAGGAGACGTCTGGACAACTGAAGAATCTGCTAAAAAAGAGGATCCGGATTTTTCTGTGCAGGGTGAATATGGAACGACCACAGAAGGGGGGGCAAAATTTGGAGTGCAGGTTGTTGCCCTTGGTGGAGGGAAGTTTGACTCTTATGTGCTCGAAGGTGGTCTGCCCGGCGCAGGGTGGATGAAATCCAAAAAACGTACAAAGACCAGTGGAGCCACTGTCAATGGTGTAACAAGCTGCAAAGGGGCTGGCTATACGGCAATAATTAAAGCAGGAGTTTTAACACTTTTTGCAGCGGGGAAGGAAGTCGCGAGTCTGGAGCGTATCGAACGGGAAAGTCCAAGCCTGGGTGCAAATGTTCCCAAAGATGCCATCGTTTTATTTGATGGCATGAATACTGACGAGTGGAAGAATGGCACAATGACAAATGGTTTGTTAATCCATGGAACCACCAGTAAACAAACATTTCAAAGTTACACATTACATATTGAGTTCATGACACCTTATCGTCCATTGGATCGTGGTCAGGGGCGCGGAAACAGTGGTGTTTATCATCAGGGTCGTTATGAGACTCAGGTCTTGGATTCGTTTGGACTTGAAGGTGAAATGAACGAAACAGGTGGTATCTACAGTATCGCAGCTCCCTTGCTGAATATGTGCTATCCTCCATTGCGCTGGCAAACTTATGATATAAATTTTACCGCTGCAGTCTATGAGGGAACAAAGAAAATCAAGAATGGCAGAATCACTGTTAAACTGAATGGTGTCATTATACAGAAGGAGGTTGAATTAACCCATGCTACTACGGCAAGACCGGTAAAAGAGGGGCCAGAGCCAGGTCCCATCTATTTGCAGGATCATGGAAATCCGGTTTTCTACCGTAATATCTGGATTATCAAGAAGTGATACCCAGATGATAGATCGACGAAATTTTATTAAAGACAGTGTTGTTGTTGCGGGTGGCGCAACTTTCAGCAACAGCGTCCAGGCGGGAGAATCCGGCACCCATCCCACCGGAGTTGGTGGCTGTACTTACCGTCTTCCTCAATTCAAGAAACGAAGCCGTCTCCTTTTTCAGGGCGACTCCATTACCGATATGAAATGGGGGCGTAATCAAAAAGACCGTAATCATTATCTCGGTCACAGTTACGTCTACCTCATCGCTGCCCGACTCGGAGTTGATATGCCTGAGGCTCATCTTGCCATATACACTCGCGGCATGAGTGGGCACAAAATCAAGGATCTCCGGGCACGTTGGCAGAAAGACGCTATCGAAATGAAGCCGGATCTGCTAAGCATTCTCATTGGTGTCAATGATGTCGGTCGGAATCTTGATGGAGTGGACGTCAAAAAATGGGAAGCTGACTATCGCTTCATTCTTGACGCTAGCAGTAATGCCCATCCGGATTTGAGGATTGTCCTGCTCGATCCCTTTGTCCTGGCTTCCGGTCGACTGTCGAATTTAGATGTCTACAAGAAATGGCGCGATCAGGTCGAACGCCTGATCCCCATTGTGGGGCAACTTTCCAAGGACTACAATGCGGTTCACATCAAGACCCAGGATGTTTTCGATAACGCTGCCAATGTCGTCTCACCTGAGCAGTGGATTTGGGATGGAGTTCATCCCTTACCACAAGGCCACGAATTGATCGCGCGGAATTGGCTTCAGGAAGTAAGTGGTCGTTGGAGTCAGTAGCCGCGCAATGAAACCGAGCCTCACTTCCCAAGCACTCCGAAGAATCAGAACCGATTACATTAACAGCCATGAGTTCGGATCGATGATGTGGGGCAACCAAGTTCAGCTGATCTTCACCGTTATTTGACCGAGGCTTGTTTGTGTTCGTGAAATTTTAGGGACAGGTCAGAATGGCACTAAGTTAAGGCATTTTGTTCCGTCCTGATTGGTTTTTCATTGTCCGGGGTCGACGCCCCCGGCTTCAGGAACAAAATCATGTCCAGGG
>DUCD01000013.1:25170-33673 GCA_012959985.1 Verrucomicrobiales bacterium
TGAAGCTGGCCGCGGTAAGGCCGGATTTGACATCGTTCCGGTCATGTCAATCCCAGACCCAATTGCCCATGAATTCCATCGAACCCCCGTCTTAAATTAGAGCCATTCGGGCCAGGTCATTAGTAAAAAATGCTTCTGGGTTGCGAACATTTTGGGCTGGAGACGGGCGAGGTGAGTGATGGGCCAAGATATACAGAATGGGAAAGAAAGGGGTGGGGTTTGTCGTTATTTTTTTGTCATTAGTTTTGCTATTGGATGTAATATTTCCTGTCTGAAATTTTCATTATAGTCACAATTCGCTAAAACTACCAATCCAATATTGTCTTCCGGAATCATAAATAAATAACATCTGAATCCTTTGTCTCCTCCATAATGCCCTATTGTCTTTTTGGAATTCAGGGTGTTTAATTGAAATCCCAAACCAATGTGTGGATTCGGATTATAAGTAGGTTCAAGCATTGCCTGATAGTTGTTTTGAGAAGATGAATCATTTATAGTCTGGAGAAAATATATCATCCAATTACTTAAATCTATAGCTGAAGAATTTAATGTACTGCTGGGCGCGTGTTCTCTTGTATAGGGGTAAGTTTTTCTTGCGTATATTTTTCCGGTAATCCGGTTTTTAGAATGTGGAGCTGTTTTCAAGGTGTGGGGAATATTGAAATACCTGAAATCACTATTGTCCATGCTGCTTTTAGTCAAAACATTTTCTTTTAGATACTCATCAAAAGTGGAACCTGAAATTTTTTCGATGACATATCCCAAAATATCATATGCCAGGTTGCTGTATTGATATTCAGAAGATGGCCCGGCATCAAGTCTGAGGTTCAATCCTAATACATATTCTTTTAAACTATTATCAGCCTCATTGTTATTGGCCCAATGATAGTTGTTGATGTCAGGAATTCCTGAGGTGTGATTTAATAAATGCTTTATAATTATATTTTCCGCTATTTTATCCCTGTATTTCAATTCGGGAAGTATATCTACTAATTTACTGTCAAGGCTTAGTTTATTGTTTTCAATCAATTGCATAATTGCCAGTGCGGTAAATAACTTGCTGATTGAAGCCGTATGAAATATTGTGTTTTCTGTGACCAAATCATTGTTCCCAATGTCTCTTACCCCATAACCTCGGGTGTATATTATTGAGTCGTTTCTAATTACGCCAAGAGAAAGTCCCGGAATATTGTATTCATTCATTTTGTTAATTACAATATAGTCCACTTTTTTGTTAAAACCGATTACGGGTGTTTTAACCTCAATATTTTGTTTGAATGAGGTTGTCGAGCAGGATAAGGAACTTGTAATTATTATAACTAATAATGTAACTAATAAATTATTCATGGTTTGAAATGCTTAGGGACATGGTTGATGTCAGGAATGATTTTATGACTATTTTAAACGTTCCTTTAGGCGGTGTCATCAGAAATTCCTTGAAGTGTTGTTTTCGACTTCTGAAATTACAAATAAAATTTTGTTTTTTCCGGTAGCGGATAACTCGCAATAAGGCTATCCAGAAACGTAGAGATACAATGGGGTTTCATTTTTAATGTAAACTTTTATTGTGGTTCCGATTATTGCCAATGGGTGGTTTCTTTTTCGGTATTCCGTCAAGATGGACGTTCAGCCTGGTTCACTCAAGAGAAAAGAGAGTTCCTGGTTTTCTTGGAAATCCGAATCAGTTTTTTTGTTTTGGGATGATTTGAGTGATATGGTAAGTTGGTGTGTCGATGAAAGGTCTGGGTCGAATGGCACTAAGTTAAGGCGGGGTTTCGATGAGACTTCTGGGCAATTGGGTCTGGGATTGGCATGACCAAAACGATGTCAAATCCGGCCTCACCGCGGCCAGCTTCAAGTTTGAAAAGGCCCTGGACATGGTTTTGTTCCTGAAGGCGGGGGCGTCGACCCCGGACAATGGAAAACCAATCAGGACGGAACAAAATGCCTTAATTAATTGCCATTCACATCAGGGTCTTAATCATCGGTACAATTTTCCGTAACTTAGGGATCAAAGTTCTGGAGGAGAACTGCATGATCGAGCTTTTGATCTGACTCTTTGTGAACAGATAACCTGCCGGTTCCCTAGCTGGAGCCCGCCGGCTTGGGTGTAACACGAGAAGATGGATAATTTATTTGGACAGGTCATTAGAAAAGAAGACCTCTTCCTCTGCATTGTTTAAAGGTTCTTCCATTTCAGTCCATTTGAGGGTTTCATGGTCCAGCTTCGATTTCTTCCTCACGCTTCTTCCACGCGGAACTGGAAACGACTGTCAGGCTTCCACTGCGGTTCTCGTCGACGAACTGGACTGACAAATTCAGTCGTTCCGCCACCGGTAATCCTTCCTCAAGTCCCATGACGTTCAACGCCGTAGCCCAAGCATCCGCGCGGGCGCAATCCTTGTGGCGCACGCTCACCGAAACAGTGCTGTGTGTGATGGGACGTCCCGTTCGTGGATCTATCAAGTGGTTATATCGTTTTGTGTTCACCTTATAATTCTGCCGGTAGATTCCGGATGTAGCAATCGACTCGTCCAGAAGCGTTGTGGCACGAACCGGACGCTCGATGGCGATCTTCCACCGCCCCACTGCCCGGAGTTCCCCGCCCGCCTCGACAAGGAAGTTCGTATAAGCCTGAAACTCAAGTTCATCCACCACTTTGTTGATGGCCCACCCCTTGGCGATACTGGATAAATCCACCTCCAACGCCGGATGTTGCTTTCTCAATGCGTCATCCAGAAGCTCGAGTTTGTTCAAGCCCACAGCCTTGAGAACCTCGATTAATTCTGCGTCACTGGGAATTGTGCGAGGCTCGCCTCCGGTATTTGGTCCAAACCCCCAGAGACGCAACAAAGGTCCGACCGTGATGTCAAAGGCACCCTCCGTTTCACGATGAATGTCTGTAGACCAGCGACTCAGCATAAGAACCGGCCAGGGAACCTCCATAGGTTGGGTCGTCCGGGTGCGGTTGAAAATGGAAACATCCGTTTCGGGGCGCCAATGCGAGGTCAGGGATTCGGCCCATTCAAACTCCTTGGCGATGACCTTTTTCAAATATGGAGGAGAGGCCAGTTCATCACGCATTTTCACCGACCATGTGGTTCCCATGGCGTGACCACTCAGTAAGACGGGTTCCGGTTCTGCCTCTAAACGGGGCAAGGCACGAACACCGATCACGGCTCCAAATCCGAATATCAGTAAGGCAAGAGCGGCGTAATCGCGTCGGCCCCACCGGTCCCCGCTTCCCGAAGAACGAACAAAGGAAAAAAGGACTCCTGTGGGACAACCAAAGCGACAGTAGGCCATCGGGACAAAGAGCGATGCCCCCAATCCGACTACGGCAATTGTCATGGTGGCGACTCCGGCATTCTTCCCGTTCCAGGCGTCAAACGCCTCGATAGCGGCAAGATTCAACGTCCATCCCGTCAAAAGGGCCAACGCCGCCAGGACAAGAAGCGCGACGGGAATCCGCTCCAACCAATACTCCATGCGGGACGGCAAAGCTGGCAATCGACGCCCCAGCGCCTTGCCTAACAACTGCTGCGCCGCTCCATGCGGACATATTTGATGGCAGTAAATTTGGCGTCCCGTACTCCAGGGAACCAGCAATGCCGTCGCCGCCAGAAGGACCAGTCCGGGCACCGCCTTCAGCGCCAATCCGTTTGAGGCCCAGCCCCCCAATAGCGCTAGGGAAAGCATGTCATGATTGATCAGCCCGACATAGCCTACCAGGAACATCTGCCAGATGACCCGTACCCATATGTGTCCACGAAGTGGTGTCAAGGCCATGACCAATCCCATGACCACCACAATGAAAAGCCCGATGTCGTGCGATCTCCGCTTCCCTACCGAAGAAGATGATCCTGTTTTTGTTTCAGCGGCAAACCGACGCTGAACTCCTTCCACCAACGCTCGCGCCGTAAGTGTCGAACGACTCACTCCTTCCAGTTTCTCTCGAGGAAACTGCAACTCGGCTACTTCCTCGAGGGTGCGCCCCAGGAACAATCGCTTCACGCTGTCGGCATCGCGTACCTTTTCGACATAGGACGGCGTGTCATACGATTTTCTAAGCTGGATTCCCACGACCGAGCGGCCCTCTGGATCCAAAGCCACCAGGCATTCAGTGGGTCCCTGGTAACCGGAAACATTGTCCGCTTGAGGGGATGTCCGCAGCACATAACCCAATAAATGGTCCAACGAGTTAAAAACCCTTACGCGATCGGCCTCGCGCTCCATATGATCCGCGTCCGGAAACAAGCCCCGCAATTCCTCCAGCGTCACTGGTTCCGGAAAACGCAGGGAAGGGGCCGAGCCGGCGAGACGTTCCTGCACGCTCTCAAGCACCGCAAAGCTCGTCAGAGTGGCACCGCTCACCGGGTTCAGAGGGGGAACTGGATCCTTCGCCGGGTTCCATCCCGAAAGCCCGGGCAGGAAATCAGTTGCCGTTCGAACCATCTCTACCTGTTCCCGTGTGTCTCCCGAGGCGAGGAGTTCCACCTCCAGAATGGTGGCGTTCGGATCCAGTACGATCAGAACATTGTTCGGACCGGAATAACCCATGATATGATCGGTCCACGGTGCCGTGGTCATCAGTCCGCCCAAGGTGTCGTCAAGCGGATCAGTGACAACATGTAATCCCCTCAGCGGATCGGAGACCTCGACGTGACGGGCTTCCGGAAAGAATCGTCCGGCTTGGCGCAGGGACACGGTCGGTGCCTTCTGGTTCGCGAGCCACCGAGCCTGTTGGTGAATGAGAATCCCCAACCCCATCAGCACCCCCGCACGGTAGAGTTGCAGGACGATTCTATATCTGGATCGCTCCGCCATTGAGGTTCAACTCTCACTCCGGGAAGCATCTCCAGGCAAGTGCGAATTTGCCAGAATCAGGTTACTCAGGCAAAATCCGTGACGGCAAAGAGGTATGCGATCCATTGTTTGGTGTGCGAAAAAATGGACCTTCCGGTCCGCTCACCAGTCGAATGTGGGTTGATTTCCGAATTTGGCTTACATTTCGTTCCGCGGTTTTTCAGGGGTTCTCACTTCCAACAAGGTTGAATGCAGGAGTGAAACTCGGAACCACACCCAATAGTTCTGGATACTTCATGCCCAAGTAAAACGATCCCGAACCGAAAGCTATCCAAAAACAACGAAGAACTTTCTCCTCTGATTCGACAGGCCGCCACCCGAGCCATCGCTTTACTGCAGACTAACGCCGATGGCTTTCTAAACAGCGCTGTGGTCAAGCAGCAACGGTGTGTGTCCTGCCATCCGGACCTTGCAACTTTACCCGCTTTCCGGGCGAGAGATTGAGTGGGAACGCCGGATAAGTCGTGCCCGAGCCAATCTCTCTAAGGCCAAACCGATCTCTTTCAACCAACAAGTATTCCAACTACTTGGAATGGGGTGGGCTGATGAAAACCCAGATCAACTGAGTCCGTTTGTAACCGCCATCATTGAAAAACAACAGGCAAATGGTGGTTGGTCGCAACTCGAGGGTTTGCCAAGCGATTCCAGGGCAACGGGGCAGGCGTTCGTTGCCTTGAATACGGTGGGAGGTGTCGATGTTGCCGATACCGTTTATCAAAAGGGAGTCAGGTTTCTTCTGCGTACTCAGTACGATGAAGGCTCGTGGTTTGTCCGAAGTCGTGCCTGGCCATTTCAACCTCATTTTGAAAGTGGGTTTCCTCATGGCAAAGACCAATGGATTTCTGCAGGTGGGACCACTTGGGCCGTCATGGCGTTACTGCTAACTCAACCGAAAATCGAATCCGTCACCCCTGTGAATTGGATGTCGATCAGCTTTCCGGACGAGCCTAAAGAATCCACACCTGCCGTGAGTGCACGAACGGATTGGCTAAAGGGCGTTCCCCGTATTGATTTTACCCGTGACATTCAACCTTTGCTCGAGCGGTCATGTGCCGCATGTCATGGTGCCCAAGCAAAAAGAAAGAAAGGGAAGTTTAACATCACCACTCGGGAGCACTTCATGAAAGGCGGGCAATCGGGAGTGCCTGCTGTCCTGGTGGGTAACGGCAACGCGAGCGCGATCATCAAAATGGTAACGGACCAGTTGGAGGATCTTGAGATGCCTCCCCTCTCAAAGCGAAAAAACTTCCCTCCACTTACTTTGAATGAAGTTGCCTTATTGAAGTCATGGATTGACGCGGGTCTACCGTGGTAATCCACGATCCATGAAGATAGAAAGCCGACAGAATCAAATTATTGGGGGAGTAAGAGTGTAAACCTGCCGGTCTGACCTGCGTCTTAGAAACACCCAGTAGTTTTCCTTCAAGGCTCTCCCTGGCTTCCGATTCGTTTTATTTCGGTTCCCCAGTGTAAGGGTGGCTGTTGGTGAAGTATTCTGGGTCTCTTCGATTGGGTCTAGTTGTGGTCGGAACTCGATTCAGTTGGGTCAAACCCGATATCTTCGTATAGCAGGAATGCTTTTGCTTCCGGTGCGTTCACGTCTTTCCAGCCGTAAAAGAGGAGCATGCCATTCACTGCAGCACCATTCGGGCGAATTACAGGCTGTAAGTTGTTGAAGCGCCATCCGGGGTAACGTTCCCGGTCGGGGGTTAGGACGCGAAGCATTTTCCAGGTGTTTCCCCTGTCTCTGGAAACCCACTCTTCAATGCCGCCTCCGCCATGTCTGTCCATGTAGCCGCCTCCTTCAAGGTAACCTGGTCCGACAACAAGGTAGGCATGGATTCCCCCACTACTGTCTCTGGTCAGATAGCTGCTGTTCCATTGGTGATTGGACTCACAAACCGGAGTCTGAACCCATTGTCCCTTCTCGCGGCGCACGTAGTAGTAGCGGTGCGTTTTCAAGTTGTCTTCCGATACGACATGCAGAAAGGTGGGCTCGCCGTCTTCATCAAGGGATATAACCGGCGGTATCCCGGCTCCCCGCATTTCTGTGTCCCAGATCTGACAATTCACCTTCGAGTAATCGATATCAATGGGCGTTTTGAGAGCATCTCCGTCCGCGCTGCGAACGATGTGAGTCTCCAGGTCAATCTTCACATATGAAAGATTATACTTCCACTCATTGGACACTTCCTGATCATAGCGCGGATTGAAAAACCTTTTGGGGTCGGGAGAATTTTTATTATCATCATAATCCGTATACACCACGTGCAGGTATTTTCCATCCTTGCTTGCGAGTTTGGTATGGTAGGAAGACCAATCCAATCGGCCCTTTATATCTAAATCGATGACATCCTTTTCGGGTCCTGCCCAGGTCCTGCCGTTGTCATCGCTGATTCGGTAGGTCCATGAGCTGGTATGACCATCGGTGCGATAATAGATCAATTCCCTGTTATCGTGGATCCTGAATACTGTTGGGTATGAAAGTTTCGGGGCAATTGGAGGGGCCAATCGCCAAGTGGTTCCTGAACGCCCTGCTGATGCGGGCTGTTCCGAAATGAGGTGGGTTCCTGGAGTTTTGTGACAACCGTGAAGAATGTGCAGATAATCCTGCTCGTCAGCCCAGATGATAGGGCTGAAATGATGGTCAGTGCTGTTTGGTCCCAAGCGCACCGGATTTGAAAATTTCAGGCTCTTCGGGTTATAGCTGATCAGCAGGGGATATGCGCTACCCTTGCCCGTCTTGCTGGGTTTGGCGTCCCCATTATAAACAATGTAAATAGTGTCCTTCAGATAAACCGATTGAGGTCGCTGCCTGCAATCATAAAGCATCTTGAATTTCCCGTTCTCGCCAAAGGCCTGGATCCACCCTTTTCCGTCATTGGTTTGGAAACCGGAGCCAACCGCTGTGTCAATTGAGATAAGACTCATGCCGAGAACGAGGAATAACTTCATCATGCCGTCCACACTGAGGGCTGACTGAAAAAGAGGCCAACGGTGAGTCTTACCTGGAGTTTGTGGTGGCAATCGGCTTTGAGTAGTGTTCATTGTTTCAATCCGTCGTCGGTCTGACCAAACAGTTTTTCCTCTTTTCAATTTCCGCCGACCTACTGGAACTGCTGAGTTGTCGCTACAAAACTGTTGATTAAAATCGATTCATTTATAGCATAGCGCGTATCAACAATCGATTTTTATGAATCTGTTTTCAATATAATAAAGAGTTTGTAGAAATGCCAACCGAGTAGCCAAGGATTTATGGCTTGATGGCGGAAGTGTTTGGAATCCTTTGGGATCCAAGTCCTATGTTGTTCCTGACTAACAGTCGTAAAGGGTTCAGGGTGAGGGTTCTAAGGTGAAATTGATGAGTTTTTTTCTTGACTGAATAGCGTGGAGTTCTCTTCCTAATAAGATGCCTGAAAAGCAAATGCCTATTAGTGAACTCCCCGCAAATCAGCCATCTATGAAGAAAGACTTGGCAACTCGATTACACCTCCTTCCTCCAACTTTACAAACGTTGTCATTTTTATTTTTCGTAATATCTGTTTATGCTTTAGTCATTTTGGCATCAAGAAGAGTAACTGATTAATCTGCGGCTAGTTTAGTTTTGAAGTCATCAAAATCTGTTTCAGTTTTGGTA
>DUCD01000013.1:33683-46914 GCA_012959985.1 Verrucomicrobiales bacterium
CGTAATAACGGTGCTGTCAGTGTCCGTCGCGGGTGCGGCCACAATCCCCGGTCTCTTTAATTCGGGCGTCGATGAGAACGGTGATCTGATTATCGACGGAGCCGTGGATCCACATTACGTTGTAACGTTCAGTAGCGATCCACTGTTCCCCGGGCCGGATGCCGTGGCGTTGCTCCCCGGTTTTCCCGTGCCGCCTTGGGTTTTGGAAGGACCTCTTTCGCGCTGGATCTCGGTGAATTCGACTCAAGGAAACGCTGAACCCGGCGATTATACCTTCGCAACTACTTTCGACCTCACCGGGTTCGACGCAAACACGGCAATAATTCGAGGGAAATGGGCTGTCGATAACACCGGAATCGACATTATCCTTAATGGAGTAAGCACGTTTATCCAGAATACCAGCGGATTCGGGGGGCTGACGGATTTCATCATAGAAACCGGCTTTGTTGACGGTGAAAACTTCCTTGAGTTTATCACTAACAACGGGGCTCCTTCAGGACCAACGGGGCTTCGTGTCGAGATGCTCGGCACTGTCTCGGCCCCAGGTGAGGTGCCCAGTATCTTAGTGTCCCCGGTTAGTCTAAATGTTTTTGTCGATGAACCATTTACTATGACAGTAATAGCGGATGGCACTTCGCCGTTGAGCTATCAGTGGCAACGCGATGGTGAGGAGTTGCCTGGCGAAACATTCGATACTCTCGAGGTGTTTGTGGCGACCGAAACCAGCGCCGGCGACTATACAGTGGTCGTGACCAACGCTATCGGTTCGGTGACCAGCGACCCGCCGGCGACCGTCGCGGTGGTTCAGGAAATTTCAGGGCTATTCAACACCGGGATCGATGACAACGGAATTCTCCTCTTCGAAGATGAAATCGATCCTCATTACCAACTCGCCATCAATCCTGACTCTGAATCACCTGATGCCGTAACGCTTTTGCCAGGTTTTCCGGTGCCACCTTGGTTGGAAGAGGGCCCCGACTCTCTATGGGTTTCAGTCAGCTCGGCAAACGGAAACGGAGCCGCCGGTGACTACACATTCCGGTTATCGGTCGATTTAACCGGGTTTGACCCGACCACCGCGTTTATCGAAGGCCGATGGGCGACCGACAACAGTGGCCTAGATATCCTGGTTAATGGGACCTCAACTGGTATCACCAGTGGCGGATTCGGAGGTTGGACCGATTTTAAACTGAACCCAGGAAATTTTGTCTCCGGAGTGAACACCATTGAATTCGTTATCAACAACGCCGGAAACAGTGCCAACCCGATTGGGTTGCGCGTGGATGGTCTGCGTGGCGGTGCCGTCCCGGGTGGCGGCGTTGGTTCTGCTCCAGTTATCCTGCGTCAGCCCGAAGACATGGCGATCAAGGTGGAAACTGCCGCGACAATTACGGTGCTCGCCGATGGTTCACAACCCTTGAATTACCAATGGCGATTAGAAGGCGTGGATCTCGCCGGGGCCATCAGTTCTGAATTACTCCTGCCCAACTTCGGTGAGCTGAATGTCGGCGATTACCAAGTTGTTGTCACAAATGCGCGAGGCAGTATTACCAGCGATACCGCGACTCTGACGATCCTGCCTCAACCTCCGGTAATCACCACCCAACCCACTGATAAACCTTCTGTCACCGGCGAAGACGTGGTTATCTCCGTCGTCGCTGAAGGGCTCAAGCCGCTCGTATACCAGTGGCGCCTCAATGGTGCAGACATTCCGGAGGGCACGGGGCCAGATCTAGTCTTGATGGGAGCGGGCTCTAGTGATGTGGGTGATTACGACGTGCGCATCACTAATGCGGACGGCGAGATCACCAGTAACGTGGCGACCCTGACAGTGCTCGAGCTGGTGCCCGGTATTTTCAGCACCGGCGTTGATGACAACGGCGAAATCCTCCTCGATTTAGATATTGATCCACATTACGTGCTGACCCAAAACCCACACGACGGTGGGAGCGAAGTGCTTGCGATGAGCGGGATCCCGAGTCCACCATGGGTCCCTAATAGTGACACGTCGCGCTGGGTTGGCGCCACGGACAATACCAACGCTGAGCCCGGTCTCTACACCTTCGAGATGAGTTTCGATCTTACCGGTTTTGATCCTGATACCGTGATTATTTCGGGTAGTTGGGCGACGGACAACGAGGGTCCGGAGGTACGCCTCAATGGCGTCGCCACCGGACTGAGGCACCGAGGGAATTTCGACACGCTCATTGAGTTCATCATCGACAGCGGTTTCGTCGAAGGCATCAATACGCTCGAATTCGATGTCAACAACGCCGGAGAGAGTGCCAACCCGGGCGGCTTGCGCGTCGAAAATCTCCGGGCTCTCGGATTACTCGCTTCATTCGAAATTCTCTCCGTCTCTTACGACCCCCCGCTTCAGGAGATCACGCTGAGCTGGGAGAGCCAACCTGGCATGCTCTACAACTTGAGGAGCAGCCCAAATCTGATGGGAGACATTTCCACATGGGCTCTGGTGGAGGGCAACATTCCGGCCACCCCGGACATTAATACCAAGACCGTCCCACGGCCGGATGACTCTGTGCTTTTCTACCGAGTGGAACAGTTTCCTAAACCTCCGGTTACAGCTCTCTCTGAGGACTTCGACGCAAGCCCAAACCTGCCCGCAGGTTGGACAGCGGGTGCCAATGTCGGCGACACTGGAACCACAAATTGGGAACTGGGAAATCCGGCTGGCGGACCTGGTCCGTCCTCTGCCAATAGTGGTGCAAACTGTATCGGCACCAACCTCGCCTCGAACTACGGGATCAGCTCCGACATTTGGCTGCGTTCACCAGCTGCGATCGATCTCACCACTGCGACTCGTGCAACCCTGGTTTTCCATCAATGGGTGGACATGGATGATTACGACTTAGGGGACACTGGAACGGTGCGTGTCCTGGATGCTGCCGGTCTACCCGGAGTCGTGACGGAACTAGCGGTCGTCAGGAAAAATATCCAGGGACTCGCTCCCGCAGGGTGGGTGGAATTCTCAGCAAAACTGCCGGCTGCCGCTCTGGGCAAAACGGTCGCGCTGGAGTTTCGTTTCGTCAGTGACTTCGTTCTGGATGCGGATGAATCAGGTTGGTACATTGATGACGTCGTGGTTACTGTCCAGTCTCCCTAGGCTTGGAAAACGACATTATACGTATTCGCATTAACGGAATCGTTTTCTTGATTGTTTTCCGGAAGTCGTAAACAACTGGCTCAAGCGGGAAGTAGCCATCGGCCATGACAAAGTAAAAAATAATCTAATGGATTGGCTCTGGAATCGTCTTAGCTACATTGAAACAACAGCTCCTTTCCTAATCCCTTATGAATTTCCGAATCCTGCGCTGCGTATTGATTGCGACTGTTGCACTCTCCAAACTTGGCCTGCTTGTCGCCGACGAATACCTCCTGTCCGATCTAGGAACACTACCGGGGGATATTTCGAGCCGAGCCGCTGCCATCAATAACCGAGGGGAGGTCGTGGGATGGTCGAATGCTTCTGATGGACTGACCCACGCTTTCCGGTGGCGTCAGGGCGCGATGACGCCTCTGCTGATACCTGATTCGCTGGAAAGTCTGGCATCCGACATCAACAATTTGGGAGACATCGTTGGGGCGGTCATCCGGGATGGCAAAAGACGCGCCTTTCTTTGTCGGAATGATCAAGTGGTCGACTTGGGCATCATTGATGGATTTCTCAAACTTGGAGACGCCGGGAACTATAATCCCGGTGTGGGGGTAAATGACCTCAGACAGGTGACCTGCCGTCTGACGCTTGAGGATGGTCAGCAGCGGTCCGTGTTCTGGAGGCAGGGTCAAGGCAGCGTATTTCGGATTGCTGGGTGACGGACGCATCTGCTACGCGCTCGCCATCAATTCCCTTGGACAGATCGTCGGACAGATGTTTGAAAAAGACATGAGCTCCGAGCCCTTTCTCTGGTCCGAGGGCGAACTGACCGAACTCGGAACGCTCGGTGGTCGGCGGGCAAGCGCCACTGCGGTGAATGAACTGGGGCAGGTTATCGGATGGTCTACCATGGAATATGGTGGCCTGGATTCGCATGCCTTCATCTGGAAGGATGGACTCATGCAGGATCTGGACGGAACCGGATTAAAGTCCAGTCGCGCCTACGGAATCAACGACGCCGGGCAAGTAGTAGGTTATGCCCAGTTCGCGGGAAAACGTGCCTTCGCCTTCCTTTGGGAAGAGGGGGAGTTGGTGAATCTTAACGAACGTGTCGCCTCCAGTCCTGGTTGGCGGTTGATTTGCGCGGATGCAATCAATGATCGCGGACAGATTGTCGCCTTTGGAATAAATGACGAAAAAAAACGTGCCTGTCTTCTATCATTGCCGACCTCCGATCTGACGAAAGCAACAGCAACTGCTTCAACGATTATCGGCGCGGGACGTGCGGAAAGGACCTCTGCCATGGTTTCGGACGAAACCGCCCCCTTTGATCTGAATTCCTTGGAACGACTGCCTGGAGACCGGTTCCGTCTCGGCTTCAGGGGGCAACCCGGAGCCGAGTATTTCATAGAGGTATCAACCGATCTCGTGCAATGGACACGCTTGGGTTCTGCAGCGAACCGAGATGGCAATGTGGAGTTCATCGACGAGAACGTTTCAGGATTCACGCTACGCTTCTACCGCGCTGTGCTGGCTCCATAGATTGAGAGCCGTTCAGAATAGGTAGCAACCGGCATAAGGTCTGAATTGGGCCGGTCTGTTTAACTTCCGTGGCAAGGAGCACGAATACCTTCCAGCGATCGATCGGGCTTTCTGGAAAGCCTATTGAAGTGTGAAAGACGGGCCATTCCCAACCGGTGAATGAAAGAGATCCTTACTCGACGGTTTGCAATCTCCAGAAAACTTTGCCTGGGCCTTGGCGTACGAAGAAACTGCTGAATCCGCCTTTGCCCTGAAATGGTTCACCCTGAATCTCCCATGAGTTTAGACCAGAGGAACTCTGCAGTTGGTAACTGCTTACTCTTCAATGTGAAATACTCCAATTCAATAGCCCTGAAGATCAAAAGCGATCCATCGAGCCCTTCGCTCGGCACGTTGGGATCGAACCCTTCGGCAATTTCGATACCGTCCGAAAGACCGTCGCCATCGGAGTCGGCATTCAATGGATTGGTCATATGATCATGGACTTCCTCCGCACCGGTCAAACCATCGTCGTCCGTATCAGATTTGTTCGGATTTGTAGGCGCGGGCTTACGATTCCATTCCATCTCCATCTGTATCCCGTTCCTCAGGAGGCGTGTCATCGACTAATTCCGCAACACGAATGGATTTACGATCGTCAAAAATGGCAATATCACTTTGGAAAAGCAGGGTGAACAGGTCATCACTCGCGTCGAAGAAGTTTCCGGGTAATCGTATTTCTTTAAATACTAGATCGGGGGGAAGTTGATTCTAACAGGGTTCTTCTGCTTGAGTCGTTCAGCAGACATTGATGATATTTTCTTTGGAAAGCTCCTGGAAGGTTCCAGTGTGCATGGAATTCCTCTAAATAGCTTGCTGTATCATCGGTGCCTGAGGCTGTTCAAATCTGGAATTCCTGGGCAAATTTGACGAGCAATGAGAATCGGGCTCTTGGATCGGTTGCACGTTCCAGGGTGCAATCCTTCGTTCCTAATGATTGGTTCAGTGCGGCAAGGATCGACGGTTTCAACCGTTCGAGAGTTTCTTCGGTATTGGGAGCCAGAAGACGATCATTCACCGTGATCTGAAGTTCTGTTCCAAGAAATGATATGCGGGATTTCTTCCAATCATCCTGGGCTAGTAACCGGCATACTTTTCGGGCCGTTTCGATGGCATTGAAAATGACTTCCTGTGGCGAGCCGTCGACCGTGCTTTTCTGATTGAAAAGCACGCCGAGTCGATCACCTGAGTTGTCGAAACTGTATTGGGCGTTGTGACCGATGAGCAGTATGCCCGGTCCAGAGGGCACGAGACGATAGTCGGCGACGTCGATCAGCAGATCATCCAGTTTCTGATCCTGAATCCACCGGTGGAACACCTGAATCACTTCGTCGAGATCGACAGAGTCGGCGTGCTCGATGAAGAATTTCACATTGACGTGTTGAAGTGCTGTGGCTGAGGTATCCATTGTCAGTTGATTCTGAATTCCGGAACTAGGGAGTAGCGGGTTGCTCGGACATCCGTCCAGCACAGCTGTGGCACGCTTCCACAAACAGGCTCGCTTCCTCTGTCAATTGGTGAGCGGATTCGCTGGTTTGCGGTTGACCACTCTTTTCGGCGGCACTGAGGAAATACTGGGCGAACTTGCCTTTTGCGTAAGGGTCGAAAAAGATTTCGGTGTCGACGTATTGGTTTTTGAAATGGCTGACCGTGTCTTCAAGAGTCTTGGAAACATTGGGGATTTTCAAACGCAGGAGACCATTGGCGGCGGTGAGCATGGCGTCGAATGCCATATCGGCTGCTTCCTGAGCACGATCTTTTTCGAGCATAAGTTGTGCTTCAAAGACCTTTCGTTCAGCGTTTGTCATATCGAACGTGTAGGCAGAGATCACCTCGCCCGCACATTCGCCGATGCCGATATCGTCCTTGGTATATTCACGGGGATCTCCCCAGTCGCTGTAGTAGAATCGGTCCTCGTCATATTTTGGAATGGCAATCAGATCATCGATCTTCTTCTTGATTTCCGCTTTGCCAATTCGCTGGACGTAATCCTTGAATTGTTCGCCGGGCTGATGTTCCTCGACGAATGCTTCCGTTAATCGGTCAACGGTCTCGGGGATTCGCTTGGATGGAACGGCCCCAATACCCAGGCCGTAGGATCCGGCGTTTTCCGTCCATTGTCCTCCCAGCACTACTTGAAAATGAGGGACGGTATGTTTATCGACATTTCGGCCGACACCGAAAAACCCGAGATCAGCAATGTGGTGTTGGCCGCAGGAATTAAAGCAACCGCTGACCTTGATCTTCAAATTCCGGACAGCTTCGTGCATGCTTCCGTTTCTAGCTTCAAGGCGTTTGACCAGTTCTGCAGTCAGACCGCGGGAAGAGGAAGTGCCCAATTTGCAGGTATCTGTTCCGGGGCAGGAGGTGATATCCACGATAGTCCCGGCTCCTGGAATTGCGAGCTGTGCGTCCTTCAATTCCTTATGGATTGCGGGGATATCGGATTCGCTAACCCACCGAATGATGATGTTCTGTTCGACGGTTGTCCGGAGTGTTTCGTTGGTGTATTTACGAGTGAGGTCGGCGAGGGATCTAAGTTGATCGGCTGTGATATCACCGAGAGGAAGGTGAAGAATTACGGCAACGTATCCTTTTTGCCGTTGATGGTAGATATTGGATTGGAGCCATTGCTCGTATTCCTTATCCAATACTTTGTCTGGTGATCCCGCCTTTACATCGCGTGATGGTTTTTCTTCGTTTTGATGGATATCGCTCAAATAACTTGTCCAGTGATCGTCGTGGTCCAGTATCTTCCGTTCCTCATCAACCAATCTACGAAATTCATCAATGCCCAATTTTTCTACAAGAAACTTAATTCGAGCACGGCCCCGGTTCTTTTTCTCTCCAAGTCTACCGAAAATTCTAGCAACGCACTGGGTGACGGGGAGGAATTCCTCCTCGGACACAAACTCATTGAGGAGCTTGGCCTGGCGGGGAACGGGGCCCAGACCGCCACCAATGTACATTTCGAAACCGCGTTTGGTTTGGCCGTTGATGTTTCGGGTCGTTGCGATGTAACCAATGTCATGCATATTGACCAAGCCGCAGGCTTTATCCTTACAACCCGAAAATGCGGGTTTGAATTTTCGTCCAAAGTCCTGGCAATCGGGATGACCTAGGAGGAAATAGGTCAATGCATGGGCGTAAGGGGTCACGTCGAAGGTCTGATCCGGGCAGATCCCTGCATAGGGGCAGGCGGTCACGTTGCGGACGGAATTACCGCAGGCTTCCCGGGTTGTAATACCGACTGCTGCGAGTCGCCGCATGATGGTGGGTGTGTCGTCAATATGGATAAAATGAAGTTGGAAGTCCTGCCTGGTGGTGACGTGTGCGATTCCATCGGAGTATTCTTCGGCCAGTTCTGCCATCACCTCCGCCTGGCGACAGTTCATACCGCCGTAGGGGATTTTGATACGCAGCATGCCAGGGGCATCCCAGACAGTATCAGGGCCTTTTGTCAGATCACCACAGGGGTAGCTGAGATTCTGAGTTTTCAGGCCGTCATTGCGGTGGCCGTTATCATACCGTTGCCCGTAAGCCCCTCGACGCAACCGAGTTTCCGCGAAAACTCGCTCGCCGATTTTACCCTGTTTTCGAAGAGTGATCTCCGTCTCAAACTGGTCGAGTTCATCCGCCAGACTTTGAGGCATGTCGTCGATCAGACGCTCACGCCAATAACCATTACTTGCCTTCATAGGATACTATCATGCCATTTTCGGTCACCTCACCGGAGGAATCCAGTTAAGCAGGTTCATCAATACTCAGTCAATAAGTTCCGCATTTCGGCAGAAATCTGAAATTGAGACGGCAACAATTGACATGAATCGCCGATTGAAGAAGAACTTGAGGAGTTTGAATGTCAGAAATCGGAATAAGAGATGCCTTCGGGGAGGAAATTGACGGCGAGATGTTTCAGTGCATTCCTGGCATCTTCAAGAATCAGATCCTTTTCCTTCTCAAGAGTGGATTCAATGGAGCGATCCAGAGTGCGGCTCCATTGGTTGAGAGGTATTTCGTTTATAAACGAATCGGGCAGAAGATTGCTGGGCACAGCCACTTGGTTTTCAGGATTGACAAAATCGGTGGAAGGTTGATTGAGCCAGATCGACAAGGACAATAAAAGGACAGCGACTGTTCCGAAGGTGCCCATGAGGATTTTCCAATTGAAGAATGTCTGGAGCCCGGATGCGGGGGATTCTAAACGGGAACGTTGGATCGCGGAAACTATCTTTCCATCCAGGAAGGGGGGAGTTGAGTGTAATGAATCTCCGGCTTCCTTGATCATAGCTTCTTCGATGCCCTCCATTGTTTGCTGTTGGTCGCGACAATCCTGGCAGTGTTCCCGATGCTTTGAGACCAAGGTGGATAATCCGGAGGATTCATTCAAATCCAGAGCGGACAACCATTGAATAAAGGCGCAGAATTTCATGATTCAGTTTTTTGATTTAAAGGGTTTCTAATGAATTCCATGTCGAAATGTTCGGCGTTTCCTAAATTATCTCTGATGGCCCGGACTAATTCAACCAGTCGGTTTCTTCCTCGATGGAGAAGGACTTTAACATAGACCTGATTCAGGTTCATGATTTCAGCGATCTCCTTTACGGAAAAGCCTTCCCCGTATTTCAGCCAGAGCGATTGATATTGGTTCTTCTTCAATCGTCGGGCGATGTTCCAAATGGCCGTTTGGTCATCTTTTTCCGCCACGTCCTTCCTCGGAGTTCTTTCATCCACAATTTCCTTTTCCGGTTCGAAACCGCGTTTTCTGGAAATTTGATAATGGGTTGCGGCTCTTCGTTTGGCAATGGTGAAGATCCAGGTGCTGAAGGGTCTCTTGGGGTCGTAATTCGCCAAGCCCTTATAAACCCTCAGAAAAGTTTCCTGGGTCAAGTCCTCGGCATCGTGAGCATTGTTTGTTAATCTAAATAGAAAGTTGTAAATTCGCTGAGAGAAACGCTGCACGAGGATCTCAAAAGATGCCTGACAACCTTCCTTGCATTGTCGGGCGAGTTGCTCCGAACTGATTTCTTTTTGAGTCTCTAAATCCACAACGAATTTCCGGTAACAGATTTTGGCAAGTCGTATCGGGTGTTTAATTTAATCTGCCTTTTTCACAGAGTTATCTCATCCATAAACGCGGTTGGCTCAACCGGCTATTTGAAGTGGGGAAATCCCTTCATGGGAGACGGAAGCGGAATGATGTTCCTCACGGATGGTTTCAATGGCTTTCTTTACTGGAAAACGAACATGCAAATGCACTGAATCGTTATGTACGGAGATGTCGATGGCATTGACGAGTTCCACCAGTCTCGGGTCTGGGTTACTGAGTTGGATCAGTGCTTTGATGCCACTCAGGATGGCATGGATCTTTGTTGCTCCTTCGGTTTCTTCAGTCTGCAGGAGAAGATCAACGAACATATGTTCGTTGGATTCTCCGATCAGGATTCGCCCTTTCTCAGTTTGTTTCAGAACTTGAGCATGTGGTCCCTGGTCCAGTTTAATGCTGTTGAAACCTTCCGCGGCCGCCATGAAGAAAAAGGAGGGCTCCCTTGGAGGGAATTCTTTCAAAGAACTGATTGTTTCAATTTGCCCATCCTGTGACTGGACGGTATGTAAGGCTCTTTTTAATCGGGAAGAAGACTTGGCAAGCACGAGAAGCCGTTTTTCATGAACTAGACCGTATGCGTCATCCTTTAAGGATTTTCCATACTTATAAACTGTTCCTTGACCCGTGGTGGCCGTTTGAATCAAAAGGCTATTGTCCTGTTTGGATTTCTCGATCAAGTTGTCGAGTACTGGTTCTAAGTCGAATTGAGTTTTCAACAGAATCACTCCGTTAAAATCTTCATGGCCGGCATCGTCAAAGCTAGTTCCATAGAGGGTCAGAGAATCCAATTTTGACAGAGAAAAATCGTTGGTAAGAAATTTCTGGAGCATGGTTACCTGTTCCTGAAATTCTTTCTCGATAATTTCTTCCTTCAGAAACGAGCCCAATTGGGTGGAAAAGAAATTCTCGATATCCAAATGCAGAACCCATCGGGCATCATTGGGAACCAAATGCTTCTGAATGGGGGAGGCATTTGCGAGAGTTAAGGATAGGAGGGCTGCCGATAAGGAGCAAAAGATTCTTTTCATTTCAATGTGCATGAAATTGTTGTGATTCAAATTAATTCTTCAAGAAAGGACCGTGCCAATCTTTTCCCCATTATTCCCACCCTTGCCCCGAAAGGTTACAGTTTTATAAAAGATCGGGTTGAATCAGGCCCCCGGTGTTGATACGGCGAGTGAGGCGGTCGAGTTCAACATGAGACACCATGCCATTCTGAACTTTTCTCCAACCGCGATCCCGCAATGGTTTCCATCCGTAATTTGCGGCGAATGCCTTCAATTTTCCGGTTTTTATACCGGGAGAGAGTAAATCTGACAGTTCATCATTCATCAGGAGGAATTCGTAAATGGCGACGCGTCCTCTATGTCCCTTGTTCATGCATTCCACACAACCTTCTCCCTCAAACGTCTGAACCTGGTTTTTCGGAATACCCAGAGCTTTGGACATTTCCTTCACGACTGATTCGGGGATTTCCGAGACCGGATGGCAACATTGTCGACAGATTCTCGCAGCCAGTCTTTGGGCGATACTGGCCACCAGAGCATTCCCGATAAGGAACGGCTCAATTTTCATATCGATCAAGCGGATGATGGCGCTGATGCTGTCATTGGCGTGCAGCGTGGAAAAAACCAAGTGACCCGTTTGGGATGATCTGAGTGCGATTTCCGCCGTTTCTGTATCTCGGATTTCTCCAATCAGAATGACATCCGGATCATGGCGAAGAATTGAGCGAAGGCCTGAAGAAAAAGTGAATCCGAGTTCCCGTTTGATGGACATTTGAGCGATGCCTTCCAACTGGTATTCGACAGGATCTTCCAAGGTGATTATTTTACGAGTTTCATCATTGGCAAAAGCAATGGCTCCATAGAGAGTGGTTGTTTTACCGCTTCCCGTTGGGCCGTTGACAAGGATGAGCCCTTGATTTAAATGGGTCAGGTCCTCAAGGACATTCTGTTGATCGGGATCCATGCCAAGGCTGCTTATATCCCGATAGAGGCTTTGTCGCCCCAGGATCCGGATACAGACGCTTTCCCCATGCACGGTTGGCATGATTGAAAGACGAAGGTCGTATTCCTGATCTCCGGTTTTCATTGTCATTCGTCCATCCTGCGGAACACGTTTTTCTGCCAAATCCAAACGCGACATGACTTTGATTCGGGATACCAGTGATTTGTGGAGGTCCTTCAAGTCCGAAGGAACGGGAACATCCTGCAGGGTACCGTCGATTCGGTAACGGAGATGGGTTTTGGAGGCAAACGGCTCGATATGAACATCGGTAGCTTGTAGCCTCAGTGCTTCCATAAGGATTTGATTTACAAAGTCAGAAATGGAGGCATCAGAAGGAGCCGCATGAAGCGGGGCTGAAACATCAAAAACGATTTCACGATGGACATCCACTTCTACTATATTTGTGGATAGCTGTTGAATGGTTTCGACACCCAAGCCGTAAAAAGTCTTGATAGCCGAATGGATATTTCCGGGAGTGGTCACGTTTATTTTTAAACGTTTACCGAGCAGGAGTCGCAGATTTCCCTGTTCACTCAATGAAGGCGGGTCTGCAAATGCCACAGTGATCTGCTTGTCGTCTGAATGAACCGGAATAAATCGGTAATGGAGAATCTGTTTGACGGGTATGGATCGGAGGATTTTTTCGTCAATTTTGGTCTCTGACAAGTCTATGTAATCCAGTCGAAGATTTTCGGCCAAGGTTTTGTAAGCCACGCTTTCGGAGGCATAGCCCAGGTCGACCACTGACTGGTGCAGTGGGATCTGTAGTCGACGGCATCTCCGCCTGGCCAACTCCAGTTGTTTTTCGGTTACAACCCGACTGTTAAGAAAGAGATTCCCGATATCGCTGTCTTGAGAACGGATTCCCATAACTATTTGCCAGATGATTTCATTTCAACAGGAACGTTGAATTTCAGCACGAGTTTTTCTCCCATTCGATTGGTTAGAACAAGCCTGGTTCTGTCAACCGAATGAATCGACATATTCAGGGCAACCTGTTCACCCGGTTTTTTGAACTGCACAATTCCATCAATTGAAACAGCGATCCGCTCCCTTGCATTGCTTCCCGAAAGGTAGCCCCGGTAGATGAGTGAGAGGGTTCTTTCCGGAGGTGGTGGCTCAGTAGGGGGCGCGGGGGCGGGTTGCTTTTGATCGAAGTGTTTGGTGAAAAATGGGTCGGAGTGATCCTCGAGCGGTTTCACGATCTGGAATTGCTGAATTGAGAAGAGATTTCCGATCAAGTTGCCGGGCAGTGAATTGGTTTGAATATAATTGACGCTGGCCGGAGAGGGTGGGGAAGGAAGTTCTGTATCAGTGTCCTTGATTTTCAGAAATAGGAACAGGATGATCGCAGCCCAAACGGCGATCAACAGCAAGGCACATTGAATAATAGGGGTTAATCTCACCATGCTCAAAGG
>DUCD01000013.1:46961-48630 GCA_012959985.1 Verrucomicrobiales bacterium
CAAAGGGCTTCGTTCCGATTGAAGAATCCGCTGACAATCAAATCCAAGTGAACTGCATTTCTGGATTCGGAGGAAGCTTTCAAAATCAGTTTTCGAATAAACATTGCCGGTTTTTCAGAATGAACTTTTGAAAAACCACGATTCTGGATTTCCTGTTCGAGTAAGGGCAATGAACACAAAAAACCAAACAGGGAATTCATCGTTCCCGTCATCTCAATATGTGTGGGAAACTCCTCAAGCTGAGTGAATCCCGTCATCTTGTTGAGATGTGAAATTTGGGGAAGGGTTTCAATCTGATGAATCGTTTTCGGGCCATTTGCAATAGTGGTATCCAGAAGATGGAAGAGCAATGAAGTTTGAACCCAAAGCATTGATTCATCTTCGAGGTTTACTGAATGGGAAGGGAAAGCCACTTCAAGGTCCGTTTCCAGAGATACTTGATGTTCGAGAGCGGATTCCTGTATTTGAATTATCCAATCCTCCCTTTGGTCTTCATAGTTGATCAGCGAGAATTGGATTTGATTGAGATTGTCCAGAACTTTTTCGGGGAGACTGATTCTGGAAGTGATTTCATTTGCGTTCTTCTGGATCTCCATCAGGTTTTTCCTGATGTTAGCGACGTTGCCTTCGACGACCGGTAGCGAGATTCCATATTCCGCGTTCAGCAGCTCATGCCAGGATTTATTCAGAGAATGATCCACTGCCCGGATTTCCCTCGATAGAGGGATGTGTATCACGAAAAATAAACAGATTCCCATCAGACAGGTCCACATCAGAAACCTCTGGATTTCTGCGATATTTTTCAATCTGGATCGACGGTTACTCATTTATCTGCGTTGCAATTCAGGAAGAGATCCCAGTGATTCTGTCTCGGTGTTTGATTTTGGTAAACCGTTCGGTTTCAAGTCCAGTAAGAGGCTGTAGTAGGCGTCCTGTATTATCCTGCTTGGATCGACAAGCTTTCTGCGTTGTTGTGCCGGGAGGGAATCCACTTTTTGAAAATAGGAAGCATTGATCATTTCATCGACGATTTTGCTGACCGATAAGTCTTCATCGGGAATACAGAGTTCGACGATGAGACTATCAAGAGGCTTCAATGAGGAGGGTGGGGGATTTGTCTGAGAAGTCAGGAGGTTTGTTGATGCCTGTCCCGGCCAGGTTGATTGTTCCAGATAGCTTGATTTATCCGCAAGGAGCACAAACCATAAGGGATGTCTTTCCTTTAATTCCTGAAGAATATGAATGGCGCGCACGACTTCAGTGGAATCTTTTTGATGCTTTAGAATGGGGAGAATTTTGAGGAATTCCTCCCGCTGTTGTCTGGCATGGACCTTTTCCAAGACCTGTTCTGTTTCCAGAAGCAAGGTCTTTCGGTCTGTTACTTGTAGAATCTTATCAATTGAATTCCATCCAACCAGGAAGAGAAGGATGAGCAGGGAAACCAGGCTGAACGAGTTCATCCACAACAAGCGCTTTTCACGCGAAACAATCTGCCTTAGATCGGCAGGCATAAGAGATCGGGATTTAAAGCGCTTTCTAAATGATTCCAATCCAACTCCATAAGCAACCGGATACTTGTATGCGGAGGATGTGGAATCTTCGTGAGATTTTGTATCCCAGAGTTTAAAACGGTGGTTCGAATGGGTTTCCAAGTATTCCGGTAATCCAG
>DUCD01000014.1 GCA_012959985.1 Verrucomicrobiales bacterium
TTACGGGTTGCGGCGCGCTGGGACAGCACGCCCTACCCGCCTTAACTTAGTGCCATTCGGGGCAGGTTCATTTTCATGGTCTTGGATAATTCTCTGTTTTTTTCAAGTGTCGGGAAAAGGCATTAAACAACTTCGTTGCTACCGGTAATACGGTGACCTACCGCACCGATTTCGTCATTATCTCGCGGCGTTAGTGAGGATGAAGTCGACAAGTTTCTGGCTGTTAAACCAGCCGGCCCAGAGGTTATGACCCTGCCCCCTGACTATCTCCAGCGTCATCTCACCCCCCAACTGATCATAACGTTTTTTCACCAAACCTGAATTCGCCTCCAGCGGAACCACCTGATCCTGGTCGCCATGGATATGGAAGATGGGCACCTTCGCTCTGGCCAGCGGAGTCAGCCTGTCAATCGGGTTATGCTTGACCAACACTTCCTTGAGTTGTTCAGCTGTTAATCCGTAAGCACCGCAGGCCCGGTCCAGCCCGGGGTAACTGGCGATGTTGCAAACCGGATAGATGCCGGTAATGCACTTCACCTTGTCGGGGTTTTCTACCGCCCAGCAGTAGAGCATCAGCCCCCCGCGACTCCTTGTCAGTAGGCAGGCCTGTCCGTCCAGTCCACGTTTCTTCACCAGCTCATCATGGAGTGCCGTGTAAACGGCCCTCCCTGCGGGGCTGCCGTAGGATTCGCCCACGTCCACGCCGGCGATGGCGATGCCATTTTCAAGGAATTCCTCAAACATCCATTTCTCCGCGCCACCGGGAAGCCCCGGTAGCGTCGGGGCATACCAAACCCAGGGAATCGGTCTGCCCGCCTGCGGCTTCTCCGGAAGGATCAGGAAGGCGGTTCGATCTTTGATACTGAACACCTCACCCTTGATGGGGAGTTTCTTGGTGGCCGCCTGCCGGTGCTTCGTCAATTGCAAAGCATCGGTCCCTTCGTTGCCAAACTGTATTGTGATGTTCTGGCCGGCCTGCAAATCCAGAGTCGTGAGGGTAGGAAATCTGGAACAGGGGTCCAGTGGCAAGCGTTGATTGACAGCTATCTTCTGGCGATTGCCATCCACGAGGAGGGTCATGTCAGCCGCTTTTCCATCCGGATCTGGAGGCCGGTCTGGAATCTCCGCGGCATGGGCGGAAAGCACGAGTAACGCTATCATCACAGCGGCAAGAGTCATTTCCCTTCTACGTCGCTTTCGTGTCATCACGGAAGGTTCAGATGTTTTTTCAGGAAAGCGCTGATGAGTCGCAATCTCCGGTAATCATAAAATTCAGGACCACCGTGTGCTGCGCCGTGAATGACTTCAAACTCCACCGGTAATTCTTCTCGCTGATAGGCTCCCTGCAGTTCATGAGCTTGATTGATCGGCATTTGAGGATCCTGATCTCCGTGAATTAACATCAAGGGAGGATCCTTTGAGTCGACATGATATACCGGGCTTGCCAACCGGGCCATTGGGACCCTGTCTTCAGGTGGCCCTCCCAGCAGTAACTGCAAGGCGGGGATTCTTACGCCAAGGCCATGTGGAGTCGATTGTTGGAGAATGGTCGTCAGATTGCTCGCTCCATAGAAATCCAGGATTCCCTGCACAGAGGAAGATTCATCTGGATAATCCCCTACGGATCCTTCCAAGGTAGGATGGTCGTTGGTCGTTCCAACCAAAGCAGCGAGGTGCCCTCCGGCCGATGCTCCGGCGATGATGATTTTGTCGGATAGATAGCGGTAATGCTGTGCCTGAGCTCTCAGAAATCGGATCGCTGCCTTGATATCGTGAATCTGAGCCGGAAAAGAGGCAACCGGCGTCAATCGATAATCCACACTGGCTACGGCCCACCCTCGTTCAACCATACTTTTCAATGGCATGCCATCCTTGGATCCACGACGCCAAGCTCCACCATGCACCCAAACGATCAATGGGGGGGGCGTGTTTTCATGAGGCAGATACAGATCCAGTTTTAGGGCATGACCTTCCACACGTCCATATTCGATATTACGCTTGGTTATGATCGGTTCCTCCGATTGGATTATGGAGGTGAATGCAAAATAGCAGACCACAGCTACCATCCAATCCATCATTTTCATATCATGATCCATACTTTCGAAGATCTACAGACACTAGCTCCTGGTAAGTATCAACACGAGCAGAAAAACTCTCACGGATGATCCCATTCTGTCGAAACGTTCGAATACTCAGATCACCGCCTCATCGACTGTCAAAAAGAAATAGGGGACAGGCCTGAATGGCACTAAGTTAAGGCATTCAGTTCCGTCCTGATTGGGTTTCCATTGTCCGGGGTCAACGCCCCCGGTTTCAGGTACAAGATCATGTCCAGGGCCTATTCAAACCTGAAGTCAACGCCCCCGGCTTCAGGAACAAAATCATGCCAGGACCTTTTCAAACTTGAAGCCGGCCGCGGTGAGGCCGGATTTGACATCGTTCCGGTCGTGTCCATCCAGTGTTCTTCCAATTGAAGCGTCACAGGGTAGGGCTCGCTGTCCCAGCGCGCCGCCTGAGCCGTGAAATTAAAGCAGGAGGATTGAGAAATCACCCCGACTATCCAGTATTCATTACGGGTTGCGGCGCGCTGGGACAGCACGCCCTACCCGCCTTAACTTAGTGCCAGTCGCGACAGCGAGAAAGCCAGGCAGGCAAGACAAAGAAAAAAGCCTGAATGTCAGGAAATCCGGTAGTCCGACGTTCCACCTGAGGAAATATGTTTTCAAAACGGATTTTTCAGACGATCATCACGACGGATCATATCACTTACAAATGCAGGTAGACGACAACTTCACCCACATTTTTCAGGTGAATAACTAAAACCGAATATGTTCAGACAGGCTCTTCAAACCATTGTTTATTTCACAGCCGCAAGCCTTATTGCTTCTGCGGAGGATTCCTACGAAGCGGGTGAACTCTTTCAAAAGCGGCGATCCGAGCTGATTGCCAAATACGATCAGAACAGCGACGGCAGACTGAATTCCCTGGAGCGGGAAACGATGCGCAGCACTGAAAAAGACGATCGTTTAAAACCGAGCAATCGGAATAGAAACAGGAAACCTCGATACACGAAAGAATTCCTGGCCAAATATGACAAGGATAAAGATGGCGACATGAGCCGCAAGGAGTGGGAAGTGGCCTGGCCCGCGGAAGCCCGCGAAATCACCGCGCAATATGATGTCAATAAAAACGGTGAACTGGATGACGACGAAAGGAAACAAATCAAGACGGATGTAAAAGGAGGGATCATCAAGAACGAGAGGATCAGAATTGCCTGGAGTGTCGCATCCGAAGGAGATGATGATGAGAAGGGCGAGGAAGAGGGTTTCATCACCGCTCAGAAAAAGCTCCTGAAATTTGATCGAAACGGAGATGGCATTGCCGACGCGGACGAACTAAAGGCGGTCAGGAATTCGAGGAAATAGATCGCCCCCCTCCTGATAAAAACTGAATTACGAATCAACAATACGCTTGTTGAAACCGGACTTACTAGATTGATTTATGAAGATTCCTTTTCTATTTATCGCCAAGGCTACCACCTTTCTTTTTCTGACATCCTCGATTGCCCTTACCGAGGAACTCCCCACGCTCGTCATCAGTGAATTCATGGCTGCTAACGATTCCGTGCTGCAGGACTCCGACGGAGACTATTCCGATTGGATTGAGATCTTCAATTACGGCAAGGAACGGATAAACCTGGAAGGCCTTCGCTTGACAGACAACCGCAAAAAGAAAACCCATTGGAGCTTTCCCGACCTCAAGCTGAATCCGGGTAGCTATAAGATCATTTTTGCGTCGGGCAAGAACCTAAGCAATCCCGGAACTGAACTTCACACTGATTTCCGATTGGGAAAGAATGAAGACTATCTGGCTTTCCTCTCATCGGACGGCAAAACAGTGATCCATGAATTTGGACCGGGGTATCCCACACAGAAAAAAGACATTGCGTTTGGTTTGCCTCCCGGTTGGAATCCGAGTGATCTTAAATCGGATTCCGGTAGTTTTCTCTATTCACCAACACCAGGAAACTCCAATTCAAAAGCTCTGAAAGGAGCCGTAGCTCAGGTTAGTCTCACTACGAAACGGGGATTCTATACCGATCCGTTTAATCTGACCCTGAATACAAAAACACCCGGAGCTCAAATTCGTTTTACTACAAATGGCTCAATCCCGGCTCACGACCAAGGTCGAGTATATGATCATCCGATCCGCATCGATAAAACCACAGTACTTCGCATCGCGGCATTCAAATCGGGATTCCACTCCTCCAAAATCAAAACTCACACCTTCATCTTCCCTGAAGACGTAATCCATCAGTCGCCGGACGGTTTGCCGCCGGTGGGGTTTCCCTGGATGTGGGGTAAGAACAAGGTGAACTACGGCATGGATCCGAGGGTCGTAAACGATCCACGCTTTCAGGATGAAATTGTGGAGGGTCTGACGGCGATTCCCAGTTTCTCTCTAGTGACCGGAATGGACGATCTGTTCGGAGAAGAAAGAGGCATCTACTCCAACCCTGGTGAACAGGGAAGAGAGTGGGAAAAAGCCTGCTCTCTGGAACTGCTGAATCCAGACGGAAAAAAGGCATTTCAAATCGATTGTGGTTTCCGAATCCGTGGTGGGTTCAGCCGGGTAACGATGAATGCCAAACACGCACTGCGTTTGTTTTTCCGAGATGTCTACGGTCCCACAAAGCTGGAACACTCCTTATTCGGCAAACAGGGAACCAAGAAATTCGACAATCTGGATCTGCGCACCTTCCAGAATTATTCATGGAGCATGCAAGGGGATCCGAGAGGTATATTCATTCGGGACCAATTCAATCGTGACTTGCAACTCGCCATGGGAGAGCCGGGCGTCCGAGGGGATTTCTGCCACCTTTATATCAATGGACATTACTGGGGATTGTACGATACCTGCGAGCGACCCGAGGCGTCTTATGGTGCCTCCTACTTCGGCGGTGAAAAAGAGGAATACGATGTCATCAAAGTCGATTCCGGATTCACGACCCGGCGCAGCACTTATACGGTCATTCCCACTGACGGCAATCTGGAGGCCTGGACACGCCTTTACGATAAGGCAGCCTTGGGCCTGGCAAACAATAAGGATTATTTTGAACTTCAGGGAAAAAACGCAGAGGGCACTCCTCATAAGGCGTATGAAACCTTGCTGGACACAGACAATCTGATCAATTATATGCTGGTGATTTTTTATGGCGGAAATCTGGATGCGCCCGTCACTAAGTTCGGCGGAAACCGGGGCCCAAACAACTGGCATGGAATGCGAAATAGAAACGGAAATGAGGGATTCCAATTTTTTGTCTGGGACGCCGAACATACTTTTCTGGACGTGAACGAAGATCGTACCGGTCCGTTTAATACCGGAGCCTCGGTCGAATACAGCAGTCCTCAATGGATTTGGCAGCAATGTTTGGACAATGTCGAATTCCGCCTCAAGACGGCAGACTACATCCAAAAGTATTTCTTTAACGGAGGGTTGCTGACTGCAGAGAATATCAGTGATCGTTTTTTCGCACGCGCCATGCAAATCGAGTCGGCCGTCATCTGTGAGTCCGCCCGCTGGGGAGACGTTGAGTATCTGTGGAAAATGGATCCTCCGGACCGAATTGACGAAAACGGCAACGCTATTGAAGGCCCCCTCAATCGTGATGACGACTGGCGCAAGGAACTCAACCGCATCCTTTCAGACTATATCCCAAAACGCAGTGACATCGTTCTGGGTCAACTTTATCGGCATGGTTTGATTCCTGATGTTGCGGCACCGAAGTTGAATCAGAATGGAGGCAGAGTTAAATCCGGATTTCAGGTGACGCTTTCTTCAGATGCAGGAAAAATCTTTTACACTACCGATGGTTCCGACCCCCGAAGAGTCGGTGGCACCATTTCAGATTCCGCCCGGGAATACCAATCCTCCATCGTTTTAAGAAAGGATGCCGTCATCAAATCCCGCGTGTTTCTAGAGAAAGACTGGAGTGCCCTGACCGAAGCTGAATTCAGAACGAAGTAAATCCAAGTTTTTCACCACTTAGGTAGGGCTCGCTGTCCCCAGCGCGCCGGTTTGGATGGGTTGTCTCAGCCAACGACGGGCGGCACGCTGAGGACAGCGAGCCCACCCTTTTTCATTCAATCCACCTGGATGAAGACATTGCACGAATCAGTCAAGCCAGCTAGGGTGATTCCGATTCGGACAAATATCTGAAGAGCTGATAGATCGAAACAGGATGGGTCGATTCAAATGGTAGTATTATTTTCCACGACGCTTTTTCTCAGCGCGGCTCTGCTGTTCTGGGTTCAACCATTGATCGCCAAGATGCTTTTACCGCTTCAGGGTGGATCCCCAGCTGTCTGGAACACTTGCATGGTGTTTTTCCAAGCTACTCTTCTAGCGGGTTATGCCTATGCACATTGGAGCGCCCGGATTGGTTCTGCCGGCAAACAGGTATTGGCACACCTTGCTGTTCTTTTTACCGCATTCTGGTTTCTGCCATTCTCCATTCCCTCCTGGATTCTTTTGCAATTGGAAAAGGGTATTGATCCCTCGATCTGGCTCCTTCTCTGTCTGTCCCTGGTCGTGGGCGTTCCGTTCTTCGTTGTCTCCACCACAGCTCCCCTACTCCAACGTTGGTTCGCCGGAACCCGACACCCGGACGCCGATGACCCCTACTTTCTCTACAGCGCCGGCAACATCGGCAGTTTACTGGCATTGCTCGGTTATCCACTGTTTGGAGAACCGCTGCTACGTTTGCAGGAACAAGGCCGTATCTGGGCTTTCGGTTATGCCGCACTTTTTGTATCAATCGCCGCATGCGGCACCGTCTTCTGGAGAAGTTCCTCATTGAAATCCGCCTCCGGGACGTTCCCATCATCGGTCAAGAAGGAACATGATCTGAAGCCGGCAATTTCAACAGAACCGGTAAGCTGGAACCGAAGAGCCCGTTGGATTGGATTTGCATTTGTTCCCTCCAGTTTGATGCTGGGTGTCACCAATTTTTTTGCCACGGACATCGCCAGCATCCCCTTGTTATGGGTCGTTCCACTGGCTCTGTATCTATCCACTTTCACTTTGGTATTTGCCCGCCGTGCCTGGATCCCCCGCAACTGGATGATCCGTGCCCTCCCCTACGGTGCCTTGGCTTTAACCTTTCTCCTGGCCTCCAAGGCTACGGAACCTGTTTGGCTTCTCATTCTGTTCCATCTACTCTTCTTTTTTGTTGCTTCAATGGTTTGCCACGCACGCCTGGCTGACGACCGCCCCACTACGGCTCACTTGACCGAGTTCTATTTGTGGATGTCTCTCGGAGGAGTCCTTGGTGGTATTTTCAACGCACTGCTATCGCCGAATCTCTTCAACCGCGTTTGGGAATACCCCCTCATGATTATTGTAGCCTGCCTGCTCAGGCCGGATACATCCAAAGACGAAAATAAATCTTCACTGGGCATCCTGGATTTCGGTCGTCCCATACTCCTGGGCGCTCTGACGGTCGGTCTGGCAATGGGAACCGCAAAATGGTTTCCTGATTCCGCTCCAATGCGCAACCTGGTGACACTCGGCCTCCCCATCATTCTCTGCTTCACCATGGTGGAACGGAGCCTACGGTTCGGTCTTGGGCTGGCAGCCATTCTGATTGCCGGCGGACTATTCCTGAATCAACAGGGCAAACCCCTCTTCGCCGATCGAAACTTTTTCGGAGTCTCCCGCGTGACCGTTGGTCAGGAAGGAAGGATCCACCAAATGTTTCACGGTAACACTCTGCATGGGCGACAATTCACCGACGCACAACGCAGAAAGGAACCCCTGGCTTATTTTCATAAAAACGGCCCCCTCGGTGACATCATGCGTGGGATCAATCTGGATCACGGTATGGATCAAGTTGCCGTCATTGGTCTAGGTGCCGGTGCAATGGCAGCTTACGCAAAACCCGGCCAGGAATGGTCCTATTATGAAATCGACCCGCTTGTCATCCAATTGGCAACAGATCCGCAATACTTCACCTTTCTCAGTGACAGCCCCCCGAATGCCGTTAATATCATCAAAGGCGATGCGCGCCTCCAAATTCAAAAGGCACCGGATCAGGAATATGATCTGATCGTGCTCGACGCCTTCAGTTCCGACTCCATTCCAGTTCATCTAGTGACTCGGGAAGCCGTGGCATTATACCGAAAAAAGCTGACCCTGAATGGATGGCTCGCCTTTCATATATCCAATCGATACCTGAACCTCGAACCGATCGTGGCGGCATTGGCAAAGGATGCGGGAATGCACTGTCTGGGCTGGTTCGACAGTGACATTTCAGAAGTGGCGAAGAAATCCGGAAAAGACCCATCACATTGGGTGGTGATGGCGACTCATTTGAATAACCTGGCTCCCCTGTTGTCGAAAGGCTCTGGATGGACCCCCGTCAAGGAACAGAAATCGTTCACTGTCTGGACCGATGATTTCTCCAATATTCTCAGTGTCCTGAGATGGAAATGAACTTCGAATCCATTTTAATCTGTCAGCGAAACACAACGGCAGACACGAATGGCACTAAGTTAAGGATGTGGATCGTCCTGATTGGGTTTCCATTGTCCGGGGTCGACGCCCCCGGCTTCAGGAACAAAATCATGTCCAGGGCCTTTTCAAACTTGAAGCTGGC
>DUCD01000015.1:0-3904 GCA_012959985.1 Verrucomicrobiales bacterium
TTGTTCAACAAAACCGTCCTGTCACTGGAACAAAACAATATGAATCATAATGAAGTAGGGAAAGTCTTCCTTGGATAACGAAACCATCATCAATACGTCGGGACTGCCAGAATGCAATGTGTGCGTGTACTGCCGCGAGCTGCTGCCCACAAAGCGCAATGAAAGTTGAACCAGCGCTTCCATTTCCCGCCTTCAGATCAGAATTTGAATCAGGTCTGTGTTTTCTTCATCGTCAATGCAAACGCTGTGTAGGAAACCCTGGTTGGCTGCGACACGAAACCCGAAGCAGGCGATCATCGAATCCCATTAATATCTGAAACTCGATGAATCTTTTGGAAAGGTCCACGGTATCCAGGTGATCTTTCTCCCAAAGTGAAGAAAGACAACTCAAGTCATCTGCGTTCGCACGCCGCACTTCAATGTCTGATCGATTCATTGGGCTTAGGATATCCAGTATTTTTGTCGTGTCAAACCTGCCCCTAAGAATTACAACTCCCGGAATGCAAATTATTTGAATTTATGGATCTCTCTGAAGCGATGCGGAGGGTTGCCGATCTTTCAAGGACCATTCGGCACCACGATTATGCTTACTATGTCCTGGCGCAACCCGAATTAAGTGATCGGGATTACGACCTCCTTTACCGGAAACTGCTCGATCTCGAGAAAGCCTTCCCGGCGAGCGTTCTTCGGGACTCTCCGAGCCAGCGGGTAGGCGGTCAACCCCAGGATGGTTTTGAGTCTTTCCGGCATTCGGTTCCGATGCTCAGCCTGGATAATACTTATTCCATAGAAGAAGTCCGGGGTTTTCTGGACCGGGTTCAACGCCTTCTGCCCAAGCAGGAATTGATCTGGGTGGTTGAGCCTAAAGCCGACGGGGTGGCGGTAAGTCTTCGTTTTGAGAATGGGGAATTCAAAGTGGGTGCAACTCGAGGAGACGGGACCGTTGGAGACAATATCACCGCTAACTTGAAAACCATAAAAAGTATTCCATTGGTATTGAGAGATGCCGGGGCTGGTATGGGGCGAATACCTGTCTGTGAAGTGCGAGGAGAAGTTTACTTGAGCCGGTCCGGGTTTCTCCAGATGAACGAAGAACGCCGCAAGGCAGGTGAAGCTGAATTCGCAAATCCCCGTAATGCATGCACGGGCTCCCTCAAGCAGCTCGATCCCCGCATTGCCGCAAAACGTCCGATGGATATTGTGATTTATGGAATCGGAGAAATATCGGGACTGGAGGAGGCAGATCTTCATTCCCATTCCACTGTGATGGCTCTGTTGAATTCCTTGGGATTCAGGACACCCAACCGAACATGGACGTGCCACACCGAATCCGATCTGCTGGAGGCAATTAAAGATTTAGAGCGGAATCGTGAAGGTTTCGAATACGAAATCGATGGAGCGGTTATCAAACTGGATTCCTTGATGCAACGTGAAATCGTCGGACATACTGCCAAGGCGCCTCGATGGGCAATGGCATTTAAATACGCAGCAGAGCGCGCGATTACTATCCTGAAGGGCATAACCATTCAGGTGGGACGCACCGGGGCTCTTACCCCTGTTGCAGAGCTTGAACCGACCCTTCTGGCCGGCAGCACGATCAGTCGTGCCACGCTTCATAATGAGGAAGACCTGAACCGCAAGGGAGTCAGGATCGGTGACCATGTGGTTATCGAGAAAGCCGGTGAGGTCATTCCTGCTGTGGTATCCGTGGTGAAGGATCGGAGGCGGGGCGATGAACGGGTGTTTCAATTTCCCGGAGAGTGTCCTGCCTGCGGGACCGAAGTTGTCCAGGCTCCCGGAAAATCGGGTGGCGGGGTAATCTGGCGTTGTCCGAATCGTCACGATTGTCCGGCACAGATCCGTGGAAGACTGGAACTGTGGTGTTCCCGCCGGTCGATGGACATAGAAAGCGGGGGGACGGTATTGATACGCCAATTGGTGGATGCGGGCTTAGCAAAGGATTCTGCCGATCTGTATGACTTGCAGTCGGACCAGATCGTTTCCCTGGAACGGATGGGAGAGAAATCGGCTCGAAACTTTCTGGAAGGTCTTCAATCAAGCAAGAAGCAGGACTTGTGGCGGTTGGTTTTTGGTCTTGGAATATCAAATGTGGGAGCGGGCGTTGCCAAGACATTGTGTCGAAGTTTTGCCGCTCTGGATGAAATTGCTGCTGCGGATGCTGGACAATTGGCGGCGATACACGAGATCGGAGATGTCATTGCAAGCTCTATATCGGAGTGGTTTGGGGATGAAGCAAATCAACGTATGATCGAGCGGCTTCGGGAGCAGGGGTTGAAATTCAAATCAGAATTGTATGAAGACTCGGAAGATTCCGACAAACCATTGACGGGGAAGACGTTTGTTTTGACGGGGACTTTACCGCAGTTGAAACGAAATGAAGCTACAGCAAGGATTGAGGCAGCGGGAGGGAAAGTTTCCGGCAGCGTGAGTAAAAAAACGTCCTATATTCTGGCCGGGGCGGATCCTGGATCCAAATTAGAGAAGGCCCGGAAATTGGAAGTGACTATTCTTGACGAGGCTTCCTTTCTTCAACTGTTGGAGCAATGATTCCTGTGGTGGTTATATGCAGAATTCTGTCGGCTGTTAAGTGTGGATCTCATCCTTTGTCTCTCCTGTCAAAACCATGAAGAAAATCGGTCTAACAGGTGGAATCGGAATGGGGAAATCCAGAGCGGGCGAGTTTATTTCGGAATTCGGATTACCGGTTCTCGATACTGACCAGATCGCTCGGGACGTCGTCCAGCCCGGAATGCCGGCACTGAATGAAATTCGGGGGGATTTCGGTTCGGATTCCATTCTGGAAAACGGCCAACTGAACCGCAGTTGGTTAGCCCGTAGAGTTTTCGGCGATGATGAAGCGAGAAAACGACTGGAGGCCATTCTACATCCGAAGATCAGGAACCAATGGGAGCTTGATCTTCATCAATGGGTGGAGCAGGGGCATCGGGTCGGAGTCGTCATCATTCCCCTTTTATTTGAAACAAAAGCGGAGTCGGAATTCGATTCGGTCATTTGTGTCGCCTGTTCCTCAATTTGCCAACTTGAGAGACTGAGAAAAAGAGCTTGGGCGGACAAAGAAATTCAACAACGCATACAGTCTCAACTTCCGATTCAGGAAAAAATGGATCGGTCGGATTATGTTGTCTGGAATGATGGGGGGGTGGCAGTTCTCAAGGAACAGTTGCAGATATTGTTGGGATTTCAGAGTTTCGAGGAATAACTGAAATCAGCGATTACACAGTGTCAAAACAATCCGCCGAGGTAAGGCGTTCTGAACATATCTCCTGTATCGACGAGCGCTTTACCGATTTGAACGCCCCGACTGCCTTCGACGTGGTTTTCAACTTTGCGGCCTACGTAAAACGTGCCCACAGCCGGATGCTAATCTTTCGCCATCTTCCGTCAACGCCAAATGTTTTCAGCAAACTGAAGGGCGTTCAAATCCGATATAAACATGAATCACAGGCATCCCATAGTTTAATCGCTAAAGGATGAGGAATTCCTCGAATCTGGCTTCGCAGGTTCAATGATCAGAGAATTCTTTGATCATCGAAAGGGCCTCCCGAATGAAAATGGGGCCGGTCATTTCTCCCAGGCCGGTTTCCGAAACGTAGTCATAGCGTTCAAAGCTGTTCCAGTCCACCTGAGTCAGAATGTAACCGAAGGCGTCGTTGGTTAAACCAAAGAGAAGATTATGTTTTCCCGTCATTTTCCGTTTGAGGAAAAACCCAATGTTGGGCAAGGCTTCACCCGGAATCGTCAGTATCTGGGAGTTTCCGATGTTGACCAGATTCACAGTGGTTTCCAAATGATCCTCATCGACCGTTGAATACTCCAATGGAGAAAGTTTGATGATCATTTTCATCAAGGGACTCCCGATGGG
>DUCD01000015.1:3914-14515 GCA_012959985.1 Verrucomicrobiales bacterium
GCACTATGGCCAGATCCTGTCACAAGCCAAGGGACTCCCGATGGGGAATTTGACCTGTTTTGAAAAGCATTCCAGGTCAGGAGATTTCTGGATTTCCGCATTGGAAATAATTCTCAGGGACTCGTCCGCCAGCAATTTCCCGATTCGCTCGCATTCTTCCCAGGTTCGTAGGTCTTTTCCTT
Organism: Verrucomicrobiales bacterium; assembly: GCA_012959985.1. GTDB lineage: Bacteria > Verrucomicrobiota > Verrucomicrobiia > Limisphaerales > DUCD01 > DUCD01. The sequence continues at coordinate 4,097 of DUCD01000015.1, forward strand.
CCGGTCCACGGTTATCCGCCGTCACCATGCCCCCCTGGGCTCCGTTCATAAAGATGGCGGTTCCGTGTCCCTTTTCCGCGATTCGGTCGTACAATGGTCCGATCAGATCAGGACTCAGGATTCCCTGATTTGAACCTAACACTTCCGGATGTATCGCATAGTTGACCAAAGTCGCCAGCGGTTTTCCGTTCGTTGCGTCAATGGCCTGAATCACGTCGCAGCGCGGGTCATATAACTTTTCCGCATAGTAGTTGAAAGCAATCTTGCCCCGGGCTTTCCCTGTGCCGATTTTCAGGTGAACCGGTTTCAGTTCCGAGACGGCTTCATTAATGCATTCGGCAATTTTTCGGCAGACTTCATCCAGATACTTTAAATCCGCAGAGAAACCTCCTTTGCCGTCCGGAAACCCATAGGCATCCGGTGCACTGTGAGTATGGGTGGCTCCAATGAGGATGTTTGTTGAAGGAATTGAAGAAACCTGAGCTCTTACTTTTTCTCCAAGGACAGAGGGGAAACCGAGGAAATCCGTGCTGACAATGGCAACCCGTGTATCCTGATCGGCCAGAACGAGTGCCCGCACCGTAAGGTTGCCCTTTTGTGTATGGGTTGGACTAGATGGGCCGACTCCCCCGGAAACAGGCAGTAATGGATTTGGCGTTATATTTCGGACCGAAATTGCCGCTTTGAAATCCGCAGCTAGGCTGCAACAGCTGAAAATAAGCAAAATCGAAAAACGGGAGATGAATAACTTCATAATGCCGCCCCGTATAATCATTTTGAAAGAATGGGGCAATCTTGAATTACCGATTGTCTCTTTGATTAGGTAAGTCTGAATATTGTGGTATCTTGGGTTTTAGGATTTTTCAGGCAGGGGGTTAATAACTCGTGAATAAAGGGCAGCATCCCTTTATTCATGCGGGTTAGAGAAGGGCGGTGCTCGTGAGACCGCCTGCGTGCTGGGCTGGAGAGGAAGGCACCTGCAAAAAGCAGGCTGGAAAGCACTTCGAATAGATGATTGCGTAATATGTTGTTTATTAAAGATTTAAGTCTTCTTGAAATCGTGGTTTATTTTCATTAGCGTATCCCGGAGTTTGAATGCAAATCAAATCTCTGAGTTGTTCCCAATCGTGAAGAACTCAGGATTGGCTGTGACGAATGCAGAATATCGCCGTGAATAAGATGGTGATTTCTCAATACTGAACGGTTCTATTCGGTCAGAATCGAAATTATGTTGATATATTTTTTACCTGTAATTGCCGCATTGATTGGTTGGTTGACCAATTATATTGCGGTCAAAATGCTGTTTCATCCGAGGTTGGAAAAGAAATTTCTGATACTTCGGATTCAAGGGGTTTTTCCCAAACGGCAGAAGGCGTTGGCCCTCAAGCTGGGGGATATGGTCGCCAATGAACTTTTTTCCATTGAAGACGTAAAATCCCGATTAAAAGAAGAATCTTCCGGGGAAGAAATCATGGAAGCACTGGCAGGTAAGATTGATGAATTCATTGAGGAAAAGCTGCCTACGGCTATCCCCATGGCGGCGATGTTCATGAATTCGACCATGGTTGATGCCATCAAGAAGCCCCTGATCGAATCCTTGGAGAGCGCGATTCCAACCATTATTGACAAAATCGGGGATCATATTGAGGAAGCGGTGGATATTCGGGAGATCGTCCGGGAAAAAGTGGAAGCTTTTTCCAGCGATAAATTGGAATCGATTCTTTTCGGTATCATGAAGAAGGAGTTCAAATTCATCGAACTGGTCGGAGGTGTTCTGGGATTCATGATCGGAATCTTTCAGGTTTTGATTCTCCAGATTTGAATTGCGGATTGAACGATTTGATCCGACTTTCGGCCCATGACCCGGAAGATCATTCATGTTGATATGGATAGCTTTTACGCGTCCATTGAAGAAAGAGATCGACCGGAAATTCAGGGATGTCCTATTGCGGTCGGGGGGAGTCCAGACAGCCGGGGAGTGATCGCAACAGCAAACTATGAAGCCCGCAGGTACGGGGTTCGTTCCGCTATTTCTTCCGCCCGGGCCGTGCAGTTGTGTCCCCATCTGATTCTGATTCGTGCCGATTTTGATAAATACAAAACAGAGAGTCAAAAGATCCGTGGAATATTCAGTGAATATACCGAACTGATCGAGCCCCTGTCTCTGGACGAGGCATTTCTGGATGTGACGGACTGCACTCAATGTTATTCGAGTGCGACAATGATTGCCTTTGAAATTCGGGGCAGGATTCACAAGGATACCGGGTTAACAGCCTCTGCAGGAGTGGCCCCGAACAAATTTCTAGCCAAGATTGCCAGTGACTGGAACAAGCCGGACGGGCAGAAAGTCATTCCCCCCGAGGATGTGGATCAATTCGTGAGGATTCTTCCTATAGAGAAGATTTTTGGAGTTGGAAAAGTAACCGCAGCAAAGATGAAGGATTTGAACCTTCATACCTGTGGTGACCTTGCCAAGTGGTCGATAGAGGAGTTGCTGAAACATTTTGGAAAGTGGGGAGGGGAGTTGTTTTATCTTTGCCGAGGTATTGATGAACGTCCGGTTTCGCCGCACCGAGAGCCGAAATCATTGAGTGTTGAATACACCTATGACGAAGATCTCCCCGATCTGGAATCCTGTATTGACCGATTACCGACGCTGTATACCGAACTATTGCAGAGGCTGGAGGTTGACTCTCAACTCCGTAACAAGATTCGCGGATTGTTCGTCAAAGTGAAGTTTAACGATTTTCAGACAACTACCTTGGCGAGAACTCGTTACACGAGTCCGAGCCTTGATACCTACAGGGAGTTGTTGGTTCAGGCCTATGCCAGAGGAGAACGGCCGGTGCGCCTATTGGGACTGGGAGTTCGTCTCATATCGGAATTGGATCTTGAAGGCCTTGCTGTTCAATTGGAGTTGTTTCCCGAATCGCTTATTCATGAATGGAAGAACTGGTTGGCGTCGGGAACGTAACAACTGGACAACTCGTCCCGTTGAAGTTCATAATTCCCAAGGCAATCATCTTGTGGAATTCATTGACTGATTAAATGAGAACCCTTCATGGATATCTGGTAAAACAAATCCTGGTCACGGTCCTGATGACTGTGGCGGTGTTTGCGGCTGTCCTATTGACAGGGAGTTTGCTCAAGGAAGTCCTTGAACTGTTGGTCAATCGTCAAGCGACACTGGGAATCGTTTTCAAGGCGATCGGCCTTTTGCTTCCCTTTGTATTGTCCTTTGCGCTTCCTTTCGGTCTGATGGCCGCCTCACTGCTGTTTTTCGGGCGATTCAGCGCCGACCAGGAACTGACAGCCGTCAGAGCCAATGGGATCAGCCTACTTGCTCTGGTTTCACCGGTGTTGTTGTTGAGCGTGGCTTTTACGATTCTCAGCCTCTGGATCAACCTTGATGTGGCACCACGTTTTCGTCGGGCTTACAAGGACCTGATCTATGAATTTGATATAAATCAACTGGGCAATATTCTGCCCGAAAAACGCTACATCAAGGAAATACCCGGGGTGATTTTCTACGTCGATCGAATTGAATCATCGAATTTGTTCGGAGTCTATCTGGCTCGATTGGATTTGAATCAGAAAGTTCAGCAAATCATCAAAGCGGAAAAAGGGGTTATTCAGGAGTTGTCATTCACAAATATATCTCTGACTCTTGAAAAGGCCAGCGGATTCACAATCAGTGAGAATCGGGTGTCGGTTGCCGGTTCGGAGGTTTTCCGATTTTCCACCAATTTTGTTTCTCGCGCGGGGCAAAAGCGTAAGCCCAAACTCAGCCAGTTGAGTCTGCTGGAATTGATGGAGGAGCGCCGTGCTCTAAGTGAGGGTTTCTACCGTGAAGAGGAAATGCGGGCCCGATTGAAAGAAGTCGAGAAAGAGAGCCGTCAGCCTCGTTTGAAAGAGAGCTTTCTACCGGCGATTCAATTCGACAACAATCCGAATGCCGGACCGGAATCTACGATTGCAAAAGCTTTTAAATCTGTGGAGAAACCGTTTGATACTGTGGGTGGCCAAAGTGAACAGAGTATTAGGAAGGGCGAAGATTTCGACTATATGGATCTGCTGACTCCTATTGAGATTCAGATTCACAGTCAGGTGGCGCTTTCGTTTGCCTGTTTCGGGTTTACCCTGATTGGAATTCCGCTGGGAATCAAAGCACATCGACGGGAGACCAGCATCGGCATGGCTTTGGCTTTGGCCCTGGTGATCGCCTATTACGGTGTGCTGCATTTGGGGCAGAATCTCGGTGAGCAGTTTCATTACCTGGCTCTTCTGGTGATCTGGTTGCCCAATATATTTTTTCAATCCGTCGGGTCCGTAATGCTCTGGCGAGCCAATCGGGGTTTTAATTGAGAGTTGACGAACGGCCCACTTTCAGGTGCTATTTTTCAATGTCCAATTCCCAAAATCAGCTTCTCACCGTAAATCGTTCATCGGCTTGGTCCAGGTCTGGTTTGTTTCAATTTTTTGCTTTGACCGTACTGTTGTCCTCGGTTGCCTTTGCCGATGTTCGTCTCCCCGCGTTGTTCTCGGATCATATGGTGCTTCAACGCGGTCGGGCCGTGCCGATTTGGGGTTGGGCTGACGACGGGGAAGAAATTACCGTTAGAATAGATCGTGGTAGCAGAGGAGTTTGGAAGACAACCGCAAAGGATGGGCGTTTCATGGTTCTGATACAACCACAGCAAATCAACAGATCGATGGAGGTGACTTTGACCGGGAAAAACACGGTTACTCTGCATGATGTCGTGATGGGCGAAGTTTGGATCTGCAGCGGCCAATCCAATATGCAATGGACTGTCGAGGGATCTCATGAACCGAAAGCAGATATTGCCGCTTCCGAGAATTCTGATTTGCGCCTGTTTTATGTTCCCCGGGTAAAGGCGGATGAACCGCAGAGCGATGTGGAAGCCGAGTGGAAACTCAGTCAACCTGACACGGTGCGGGGTTTTTCGTCGGTGGCTTACTATTTTGGTCTGCACTTGCAGAAGAACCTGAATGTTCCTGTCGGACTCATTCATACCTCCTGGGGTGGATCCCCTGCTGAGGTTTGGGTGGATCGCCCCACTTTGCAAAGCAATCCGAATTATAAAACCGACTTACTGGATGCTTCCGATAAGAGAATGGTGGATTATGAGAAGCGGTTGGCCGAGTGGGAAAAAGAAAAAAAGGAAGCTGAAGAACAGGAGAAGGAATTCAAGAAGCGACGTCCGGGAAAAGGCTGGGTTCCTTCCGAGTTGTATAATGGAATGATTCATCCCCTGATTCCCTATGCGATTCAGGGTGCCATCTGGTATCAGGGAGAATCCAATGCTTCCAGAGCCTATCAATACCGTTCACTTTTTCCGGACATGATCCGGAATTGGAGATCGAACTGGGGGCAGGGAGATTTTACTTTTCTGGAAGTGCAGTTGGCCCCATGGCGGGAGGCCGAAGCTGAGCCGGGAGAAAGCGATTGGGCGGAGTTGAGGGAAGCTCAGCTTCTGGCCACACAGATCCTTCCCAATGTCGGTATGGCAGTCATCACCGACCTGGGTGAAGAAAAGGATATCCATCCCCGTCTCAAAAAACCTGTAGGTGACCGTCTGGGGCTTGCCGCAAGGGGGATCGCCTACCAAGAGAAGGTTGTCCATTCAGGACCGCTCTACAAGTCCTGCAGCCTGGATGGTGGCGAAGCTGTCATTGAGTTTGATCATGTCGGTAAGGGATTGGATATTCGTGGCAGTAAACTGATCGGATTTTCGATTGCCGGGCAGGATCGGAAATTCAAATGGGCGGATGCAGAAATTATTTCCAAACACATGATCAAAGTCAGCAGTCCGGATGTGAAGCAACCGATAGCGGTACGCTACGGTTGGGCGGATTACCCCTTGGTCAACCTGTTCAACAAGGAAGGGTTACCGGCTTCTCCATTCCGGACGGATTCATTTCCTTTGACCACCGGGCCGTAAAAGGGATTCTGAGGGGTGTTTGATTTCGCCATTTTTACTCGTAGCGTGCGCTTTCCCCTGCGCATATTCAGTGGGATTTAACGATTCTTTCGGCTGAGGACAGCCGACACTACAGCAGCTCGCTCCCTACACTTAATCGGCCCCATTAATCAGTGGATTCCGGAAACGGAATCGACTCAGGGATCATCATCACTGGAATATTCTTTCTCACGGGAAACAGGATTTGCCTGTCTTCTCGGATTAGGGCGCCGTCGAGTTTTTCCTCGACGGATTTGCCGTCGCGATTTTTCAGGTTTCCGGAACCAATGAGCTTATTGAGTTGGTCCACCAAATCCGAATCCGCTACGGTGACCGGTTGGTGTGTTTCCGGACAGCAGAGTATTTCCAGTAAGTCTTCAGAGATCATTGTTTGTTGTGCTCGGGAAGGTTTTGAATGGCATTCATTGCGGCTTGGTAAACCCTTTTCAACGGGATGTCGGCGCTGTCTGCCAGTCGACGGCAGGATGCATACTCGGGGGCTGTCTGAATGACTTCTCCGTTCAAGAGCCCTATCTTCACATCCACAGGGCCGAATTCCGTTTTCACGATTTCGCAACGACGCCTCAGCTTATACCTTTCCCGGATCTCATACCGGATACCGAAAGCTGTCGTTTCGCGAAAAATCATCTGCGCAAAGGTTTCTCTGGATGATTCCCTGCACAGAATAGTTAATAAGTTGCCCGGTCGTCCCTTTTTCATCAGGATTGGAGTCAGGAACACGTCAAGAGCACCCGCCTTCATCACCCGTTCTGTGAAATCAGCCAGCCACTCGTTCTGAATGTCATCCAGGTTGGATTCCCATACGGCGATCCTATCGGTTTCCCAATCATTAGGTTGGCCATTCAAAGGAGACGTTTCGCAAATCAGTGTCCGCAGAACATTCGGCCGGGTTCGGTTATCACGAGTCCCAATGCCATAACCGATTCTGGAAACATTCAGGCCGCTCATCGGTGCAAAGCTTTCCGAGAATTCGGCCAGAAGGGCGGCTCCGGTGGGGGTGACCAGTTCATTGGGTTCTTCGCATTGCGTTACTGAAATGCTGCGGGCACTTAGGATTTCCAAAGTGGCCGCCACGGGTAGCGGGTAGCGTCCGTGTGCGCAGTTCACCCAACCCGTTCCTTCGATCACTGGACCGGAGAGGATCCTGGGTTTGTCGAGCTTCTCCAGAGCGATGCAGGCTCCAACAATGTCGATGATCGAATCGATGGCACCTACCTCGTGAAAGTGTACATTCTCCACCGGAAGACCGTGTACTTTTCCTTCAGCAACAGCTACCCTTTGAAAGACGGCTATGGATTTCTCCTTTACCCAATCCGATAAATCACTGGTGGAGATCAGATCCTTGATCTGGGCAAAGTTTCGGTTATGGGAGTGATCATGGCTGTGGGAGTGATCATGGCTGTGGGAGTGATCATGGCTGTGATTGTTTGAGTCCGATTTGTCTGTGCAATCGAGGTGGACATCGAACTTGGTCCCTTGCATGCTGGATCGTTCCTGGCGGGTGCTGTTCAATCGGTAACCATCGAGGTGGAGTTTTTTCAGCTCTGTGGAAAGGAATTCAAAATCAACTCCCAGATCAATCATGGCGCCGAGGAACATATCGCCGCTGATACCGCTAAAAATATCCAGATATAAAGTATTCATTTTCTTGCCTGATCAAGCATGGCGCAGATTTGCCCTGCTGCGTAACCCGCGCCGAAACCGTTGTCGATGTTGACAACCGTGACACCGCTTCCGCAACTGTTCAGCATGCCAAGAAGTGCTGCCAGGCCGCCGAAGGAGGCACCATAACCAACACTGGTGGGCACGGCAATGACCGGTATACCCGTCAGACCCGCAACCGCGCTGGGTAAAGCTCCCTCCATTCCGGCAACCACTACGATCACATCTGCTTTCTCAAAAAGATTTCTGGCAGCCAGCAATCGATGAATACCGGCTATGCCGACATCCACAATTCTCTTGATGGAAAACCCCATTGATTCAACCGTTACCATCACCTCTTCAGCTACCGGTAGATCACTGGTGCCGGCAGTCAATACAGCGACCATACCGTTTCTTTCCAAAGGGGAATCTTCCAGAGTCATACAACGGGCAGCCTTATGATGAACCGCAGTTGGAAACTCTTCTTGAATCGCCTCCGCTTGAGAATCATTAACCCGCGTTGCCAGGAATCTGCCGTGTCTGCGATAAATCTCGGCCACAATGTTGACGGTTTGTGGGGTGGTTTTCCCTTCGGCAAACACGACTTCAGGGAATCCCTTGCGTCGAGCCCGATCGAGATCGATCTGGGCATAATCCGAAATGCATGAGGTCAATTGTTGCAGCGAGTCTAAAACCTGACTCTCTGAAATATCGCCCGCTTTGAATTGTTTCAGTAGGTCGCTAGCGTCCGCTGGGTTCATTTCATCACCTCGCGTTGATCGCCGGCACTGGGTGATTCATTCATGGTAGAGCAAATGTCTAGAGAATCTTTTCGAGTAGCTTCGGCAGCAAATCTTTAATCGGGACTCGTTGCTGCTTCATTGAATCTCTTTCCCTGAGGGTGACTGTATCCTTGGTTTCCAGATCATCAGCGAGCGTTTCAAAATCGACCGTGATACCGAACGGAGTGCCGATTTCATCCTGCCGACGGTAGCGGCGTCCGATGGCGCCGGTCTGGTCGTAAAATACATTCATATGCGGTTTAAGCATTTTCTGGATTTCACGTGCTTTAGCGACCAGCTCTGGTTTGTTCTTAAGGAGCGGAAAGACGGCGACTTTGATCGGTGCAATTCTTGGATGGAATCGCATGACAGTCCGGGTTTCGGTTTTGCCCTTATCGTCGGTGATCGTTTCCTCGCAATAGGCGTTGCAGATAAGTGCCAGTGCGAGCCGATCTACCCCGGCGCTGGGCTCAACTACATGGGGAATATATTTTTCCCTGGCATCCTCGTCAAAATATTCCATGGATTTACCACTGAATTTCTGATGCTGAGTAAGGTCATAATTACCGCGAGCCGCAATTCCCTCCAGTTCCTGCATGCCGAATGGAAATCGGTACATGATGTCGACGGTTGCCTGGGCATAATGAGCCAGGTCGTCACCGGTCTGCTCATAGAGTTCCAAGTCCTCTTTCGGTAGTCCGATGTCTTCATACCAGTTCAGCCGTTCCTCCACCCAGTAACGGTGCCATTCCTTCCATCCCCAAGCGGACTTCGGGTTATTTTCATTCGATGTTTTTTCGACGGTTTCATCCGGTTTGATAAAGAATTCGAGCTCCATCTGTTCGAATTCCCGCGATCGGAAGGTATAGTTTCTGGGGTTGATTTCGTTCCTGAAAGCCTTGCCGATCTGACAGATTCCCATCGGGAGTTTTTTTCTGGAAACTTCCAGGACGTTTTTGAACTGAGCAAAGATTGCCTGTGCTGTTTCCGGTCTCAGGTAAGCCGTATTCTCCTCATCTTCAACGGGCCCCACATAGGTTTTGAACATCAGGTTGAATTCTCTGGGTTCTGTAAGAAGACTACCATTTTCAGGATTGAACCGCGTCGTGTTCTCGATTTCCTCAGTGGTTTCGCCCCGAAGTTCCGGTTTGGAGATCCCCCGCTGAGTATAGTATTTTCTGGCGATCTTACGAGCCGAATCCGGTTGTTTCCCCGCGACCAGTAAAACAGAGTAGGGTTCTGAACTTTGATTCCCCCCCTCGGTAGCTTCGGCTCCGGTAAAATGATAAATGGTCCCTGATTGAGGCTCTATCAGGTCGGCTCTGAACCGTTTTTTGCTCAAGAGGCAATCCACCATCGGATCACTGAATGTATCGGTATGTCCGCTGGCCTCCCAGGTTCGGGGGTGCATGATGATCGAGGCATCCAATCCGACTATGTCCTCCCGCTCACGGGTCATGCAACGCCACCAGTAGTCCTTGATATTCCGCTTTAATTCCACCCCCAACGGTCCGTAATCCCAGAATCCGTTGATACCTCCGTAGATTTCTGAAGATTGGAAAATAAATCCTCTCCGCTTGCAGAGCGAAACGATTTTTTCCATTTCATCCTTTGTCTTTGTTTCTGCCATATTAATTGGAAAATCGAGTTATCTCAAACTGCCTCTATATGGCAAGATATTTGTCTTGAACTGCAATCCTGAAATGATGATCCGTTCAAAGAAATTAACAGACCTGAGAGTGAAAGAGGATACTGTTAAGTTAACCGTCTGGCCTGGTGGGGGCTCCGTCCGCACTGTATTTTCATTGGGTTCAGCTGCATTTTAGGATGATGCGACAATTGGGAATGGCACAAGTTAAGTCCTTTTTTTCCGTCCTGATTGGGGTTCCATTGTCCGGGGTCGAGGCCCCCGGACAATGGAACAAAATCATGTCCAGGGCCTTTTCAAACTTGAAGCCGGCCGCGGTGAGGCTTGAATTGACATCGTTCCGGTC
>DUCD01000015.1:14525-18490 GCA_012959985.1 Verrucomicrobiales bacterium
ATGTCAATCCTAGACCCAATTGCCCGGAAATCCCATCGAAACCCCGCCTTAACTTAGTGCCATTCGCGACAGCCGGATCTTTGCCCGTATTCTGAATCCTACCCGAAATAGAGAAGGTTCGTATTATAGGTATAAGCAGTAGGCTTTACGGTGAGTCGCCGTAAAAGCAAGGTCCTGCAAGCGATATCTCAAGTGCCATTTCATTGAATCATTCGTTTTTTTAATGAAACAATCAACTTTAACCTTATAGTAAACCGATGAGATTCTGTATTTAGTAATTGAATGCCGGATAACTCCCAATTTTTCAAGTGAAAGCGGTTTGATGCCCAGGCACTCTACTGCGGAGCCTGTCACATTCCGTGATGGGCTCTGTGATTCAATGTTTGGAAACTCCCATAATCCAGCATTGATCCCATTTCGGGGCCTTTTAACCACTAACAGTCGTCCCTTCTGCTCAACCAGGAAAACCAGGTAAGTCCTTTTTCTTGTTTCAGGTCTTTTTCCGGTGTTTGGAAGAGAATTATGAAGCCTGTGTTCTCGTGCGTAACAGTGTGAATTCCAAGGGCATATGCCACATTTAGGATCACTCTTCCTGCAGATCAAAGCCCCTAATTCCATCAATGCCTGGTTGAAATCCGAGCAGGGATGATGGGATACCGCAGAGCACTTTTCCGCGCTTTGAACTAATCCGCTGGACAACTTCCACAACTGTTGATTGATCTTGCCTTGTTTTGGGTTTCCGTGGACTCCGAAATATCGGCTCAAAACACGTATGACGTTTCCGTCCAGTATGGCTGAAGGTTGGTCGAAAGCGATACTGTCGATTGCTCCACAAGTATAAGGACCGATCCCCGGTAACCGTTTAATTTGTTCGAATTGCCTGGGAAAGGTGCCTTTATGGTCGCGAATTATGATTTTTGAAGCCTTATGCAGGTTTCTGGCTCTTGAATAATAGCCTAATCCTTCCCACAATTTCAGGATGGTGTCTTCTGATGCTTCAGCTGCGGCCTGGATCGTAGGTAGTTGTTTCATCCACCGCTTCCAATAGGGAATGACCGTAGCCACCTGGGTTTGCTGCAGCATGATTTCCGATACCCAGATTTTATAGGGATCCAATGTTTTTCTCCAGGGAAGGCTACGGGCATTTTTTTTGTACCAAATTAATAATTGGTCTGCTTTTGGTAAGTGATTTTGCCGGTTCTCCCTCATTGAAATCATAATGACTGCGCTTCGAGCATTGCTCAATGTAGTTCAAGAATCAGCTTAAATCGTTAATGAAAAACCACTTGAGAAAAAAATGAATCGCTTGGTATTGTTTTTATATTGCAACCCCCGGTTTTTTTCGGTATATAAACGGGCTGCTAAAAGTGGTTTGGAAATATTTTGGAAAACCCATTGACACTTCAATGGGCACTCCATAATATTCGTCCGCTTTTGAATGGCTAAAGATTGATAATTGCTCGAGCCCGAATTTTGCTTTTATGAAGTTCAGGCAAAGGGGAGCTTTATCTTTTTTGGTGTTTGAAATGGAATTGGCAATTGAGTTTGATGCAATTTTGGCCGGTGCCCATGTAGCTCAGTTGGTAGAGCACATCCTTGGTAAGGATGAGGTCATCAGTTCAATCCTGATCATGGGCTCCACCGTCAGTGAACCGATCCAAAATCGTAATATCTAATTAAGTTATAACAACCACAAGAAATTAAAGGAAATGGCAAAAGAAGCATTTCAAAGAACCAAACCGCATTTAAATGTCGGGACCATCGGTCACGTTGACCACGGTAAATCGACTTTAACCGCAGCTATCGTAGATGTTCAGTCTAAAAAAGGTTTGGCTACGCCAATTTCCTATGCGGACATAACTAAGGGTGGCACTGTTAGAGATGATACCAAGACGGTAACCATTGCCGTTTCTCACGTAGAATACGAGAGCGACAAAAGGCATTACGCTCACGTGGATTGTCCGGGACACGCCGATTACGTGAAGAACATGATTACCGGGGCTGCCCAGATGGACGGAGCAATCCTGGTTGTCAGTGCGGCTGATGGGCCAATGCCCCAGACACGGGAGCACATCCTTCTGGCACGTCAGGTTGGAGTGCCTGCCATTGTGGTGTTTATGAACAAGATCGACCTTGTCGATGATCCTGAGTTGTTGGATCTGGTTGACATGGAAATTCGGGATTTGTTGAGTAAATACGATTTTCCGGGCGATGATACTCCGGTGATCCGGGGGAGTTCACAGGCTGCTCTTGATGGAACGGACGATGGAAACCGCTGCGTCCAGGAGTTGTTGGATGCCGTGGACTCATTTATTCCGATGCCTCCGCGTGAAGAAGATAAACCCTTCCTGATGTGTATTGAGGACGTGTTCGCCATTGAAGGCCGCGGCACCGTGGTGACCGGTCGTGTTGAGCGGGGCATCCTTAAGAAAATGAGCGAAATCGAAATCGTTGGTAAAGGAGAAATCCGCAAGACGACCGCCACCGATATTGAGATGTTCCGCAAATTGCTGGACGATGCCAAGGCTGGGGATAATGTCGGGGTTCTCCTTCGCGGCATCAAGAAAGACGAGGTTGAACGGGGCATGGTGTTGGCCAAGCCGGGAAGCATTCAGCCTTATGGAAAATTTAAGGCTGAAGTGTATGTTCTCAGCAAGGAAGAAGGGGGACGTCATACGCCGTTTTTCACCAAATACCGTCCTCAGTTCTACTTCCGCACCAGTGATGTGACAGGAACAATGACCTTGCCGGAAGGTACTGAAATGGTCATGCCGGGTGACAATGTATCCGTTTCCATTGAATTGATATCTCCGGTTGCAATGGAAAAAGGTCAACGCTTCGCCATCCGAGAGGGAGGACGAACTATTGGTGCGGGACGTGTTAGCGAAATTGTTGCTGATTAGTTTCAATTGAAGTCGAATTTCATCACTTTGCGGGTAGGGCGGTAGCTCAATTGGTAGAGTAACGGTCTCCAAAACCGTCGGTTAGGGGTTCAAGTCCCTTCCGCCCTGCCATTATTTTACCAGATCCCGGATACGGGAGGGGTGGCAGAGTGGTCGAATGCGGCGGTCTTGAAAACCGTTAAGGTGTCAAAGCCTTCGAGGGTTCGAATCCCTCCCCCTCCGCCAGGATAAAATTGTGAAAGATAATATAGGAACCATTATTTGGGGAATCATCGCCGTCGTTGTCTTTACCTTGCTGTGGCGCAAGGGAATGATTCATAAGTTTTCTCAATACGTCTCCGCCACAAAAGAAGAGCTGAGAAAGTGTAGTTGGCCTACAACTGCTGAGTTGAAGGGTTCGACACTGGTGGTTCTGGTTGCGGTCGCGTTGTTGGGTTGTTTTACCGTGGTCTCGGACATACTAATTGCTCTTTTTGTGCAGGTGCTCAACGGATTGGCCTGATCGACTGAGCAAATCCAGGTAATTTAATATGGAAATGGAAAGTCAATGGTTCGTTATACATACGCTGTCCGGTCAGGAACAGAAGGTGAAGGACAGCATTGAGAAGCGCATGGGCGTGGAAGAAGTGGAAGAATACATTAAGGAAGTTCTGGTGCCTATGGAACGGGTGGCAGAAGTCCGGAGTGGAAAAAAAACAGTGACCAACCGGAAATTTTTTCCAGGATATGTCTTTATTGACATTGTCCTTCTGGATGAAGAACAGAGAATCCTCGATAAACCATGGTATTTTATACGTGAAACTCAGGGAATTATAGGTTTTGTCGGGGGAGACCGTCCGAGTCCCACACCGAGTCATGAGATTCAGGTTATTAAGGACCAAATATCTGATTCGGAAGAGAACGAAAAACCCAAAACTGATTTTGAATTGGGTGAAACCATTAAGATCAACGATGGACCTTTTCTTAATTTCAGTGGTGTCATTGAAGAAGTGGAACCTGATCGTGGCAAACTAAAAGTCACGGTCAATATTTTTGGTAGAAATACTCCAGTCGAATTGGAGT
>DUCD01000015.1:18500-28957 GCA_012959985.1 Verrucomicrobiales bacterium
TCCCCCGTACCCTCGCTCACCGCCCCTAGAAATTAATCACCCTGCCACTGGGGCTCGAGAGGGGGATGCTGCTCCTCCTACAAAATTTATATAATCGTCGTAATTGTATATACTAGTTAAATTGAATTTATGCCTAAGAAAGTAACCGGCATAGTAAAATTGCAGATACCCGCCGGACAGGCAAATCCAGCACCTCCTGTGGGACCGGCTCTGGGACAACAGGGAGTCAATATCATGGCATTCTGCAAAGAGTTTAATGCCAAGACAAAAGACGAGGCCGGCATGATCATTCCGGTCGTCATTTCTGTTTACCAGGATAAGTCATTCACGTTCATTACCAAATCACCGCCGGCTGCCATTCTATTGAAGAAAGCAGCGGGAATTGCGAGTGGTTCCAAAGAGCCCAATAAAACCAAGGTCGGAAAAGTTACCAAGGCTCAAGTGTTGGAAATTGTAAAGATTAAGCAAAAGGACCTCAATGCTACGGACAGCGAAATGGCTTCCCGGATTATTCAGGGAACGGCACGAAGCATGGGGATAGAAATAAAGGGCTGATTGATTTCAGATAATCGGCACAAAGCGGGAGAGTCGTTCGACTCGCAGGCACCGCCTACCAAGAGATGGCAAAATCAAAACCAAGTAAACGATACAAAGAATCCGCCGATAAGGTTGATCGAAAGAAATCCTACCCTTTGAAGGAAGCTATTGAAATTTTAGCCAAATTCAAATCGACTAAATTTGACGAAACCATGGAACTGGGTTTTAGCCTTGGAGTGGATCCCAAGCATTCCGACCAAATGGTGAGGGGTACAGTGTCATTGCCCAATGGTAGTGGACGGAAAGTAAAGGTCCTGGTTTTTGCTAAAGATGGAGCAGCGGCCGATGCGGCCAAAGAGGCGGGCGCAGATTTCGTTGGGTTTGACGAATTTATCACCAAGTGCAAAGAAGGTTGGACAGATTTTGATGTGGCGGTTGCGACACCGGAAGCCATGAGTGAAGTGCGTAAGTTGGGTCGCGTCCTGGGTCCTCGTGGGTTGATGCCCAACCCTAAAACCGGAACGGTCACCGAGGATACTGGAAAAGCAGTCAAGGAAATTCAAGCCGGTCGCGTTGAGTTTAAAATCGATAAAACCGCTAACCTGCACCTTCCTGTCGGTAAAAAGTCATTCGCACCTGAAAAACTGCATGAAAATATAGTTGCTGCCATTACGGCTATCACCAAAGCCAAACCAGCTTCCGCGAAGGGTAAATACATTAAATCCTGCACGCTTTCTTCGACCATGAGCCCTCCAATCCGTTTGGATGTGTGAGAGTTCGAAAAAAATTAATTTAATTGAAATTTCCGGGAGATTTACAGAATGAGAAAAGAAAAAAAGATCATCAGTGACGAATACGTGGAAAGGCTACAGAATTCTCCGTTTTTCATCGTGACTGATTACTCGGGAATGAGTATGCCGCAGTTCAGCGAACTTCGAACTGCGTTAGCCGAGCTTGAAGCGGAGATCCATGTATTCAAGAATACCATGTTCAAGATTGCCGCTGAAGAATCCGGTATCAAGGGTGTTCAGAATGTCGATCTGAAAGGGCAACTGGCCGTTACGACAGGTCAACGTGATATCTCGTCAGCAGCTAAAACTCTTAAAGCTTTCCATAAAGATTCAGAACGCTGTGAGATCCGGTTTGGGTATATGGACGCTGAACGGCTGGAAAAGGAAGATTTGCTGGCCATTGCCGACCTGCCACCACTGGAACAGTTGCGCGCTCAGTTCGTCGGCGTTTTGGCTGCTCCTGCAACCAAACTGACAAGATTGATCCAGACACCTGCCTCCCAACTGGCACAGGTTCTCAAGGCCAAAATCGACAAAGATGGAGGCACAGAATAGTATTTCTTAAATTTTCGAGTCCATTAGCCGAATCGGTTTTCGGTGTGAAAGGCTCGAATGCGCGAGGCATTAAAATGAATCGTCGGTGTGCCGGCTGGCAGACTTAAGCTCTACTGGGCTCAGTAGGACAACGAAACAAAAACATTATGGCTGAATTAGATGATATAGTAACAGAACTCAGTAAACTCACCGTTATTGAAGCGGCTGAATTAGTTAAAAAACTCGAAGAAGAATGGGGTGTTTCTGCGGCTGCACCAGTTGCAGTTGCGGGTGGAGCTGGCGATGCTCCGGCTGAAGAAGCTAAAACCGAATTCGATGTTGTCTTGGCGGTATCCCCGTCCGAGAAAAAGATCCCGGTTATTAAAGCCGTGCGTGAAGTGAAATCAGGTTTAGGCCTGGCTGAAGCTAAGAAGCTAGTTGAGAGTGCACCTGCCAACATCCTTGAAGGTGTCAGTAAAGAAGAGGCTGAAGCCGCTAAAACTAAGCTTGAGGCAGTCGGTGCTAAAATCGAGATCAAGTAAGTAGCGTTCGGTATTTCGTGGAAAGCCGTTTTATTCATTGAATTGAAATAAGCTCATTGACGCCGGTTGAAAAGCCGGCGTCAAGAACTTACAGATCGGAGTTCAACCGAAATTTTCGAGTTGAATACGGGTTGTACTGGGTCCGAATAAAGAAAAGCAGGAATTGATAAATAGCGGACCTTTGACCGAACGTCAAAGGGGACTGCTTTTTGTCGTCTCAAGGAGTTGAGGCGATTGTCAGGAATATATTAATCGAAGATCATCATGGCCAAAAACGCAGGTGAACGCATTGATTTCAGCGTAATTAAGGAACCTCTGGCTCCACCGAATCTCATTGAACTTCAGGTCAATTCTTATCGTGAATTCCTGCAGGCAAAAGTCCCGTCATTGGAACGGGAAACCAAAGGCTTACAAGCCGTATTTAAAGAAGTATTTCCAATTGAAAGTTACGACGGCAAGGTCGTCCTAGATTTCCACAGTTATGAAATAGGCAAGCCGAAGCTGACTTGGTTGGAGGCATTGCGTGACGGGATAACTTTCGGTACCTCTCTTCATGTAACTTTCCTCCTTAAGGAAGAGGGGAGTGTAAAAGAAGAAAAAGTATTCATGGGAGAAATGCCTCTGATGACCCCCCAGGGCACTTTTGTTATTAACGGTGCCGAACGGGTGATCGTCAGTCAGCTTCACCGTTCCCCTGGAATTGCCTTTGAAACTTCCGTTCATGCTAATGGTAAGATCCTTCACTCGTTTAGAATCATTCCCGATCGTGGATCCTGGTACGAGGCGCAGTTCGATACCAGCGATTTGCTTTATGTTTACCTGGATAGGAAAAAACGCCGCAGAAAATTCTTAACAACTACCTTTCTCCGGGCGCTTGGCTATGGCAGTGATGCTGAAGTTCTAGCACTTTTCTACGATATTGAGGAAGTTTCCATTAAAAAGGTCAAAGATTCTGAGGACCTACAGAACAAAGTTCTAGTGGATGACGCTGTTGATCCTGACAAAGGGATTGTGGTGGCCCGTGCATTTGAACCTCTCTCCAAGGCGGTTCTTAAGCAACTCGTTGACCTTGGTATTAAAAAAATCCGGGTAGTCGATACTACGGTAGACGATGGAATCATCATCAAATGCTTGAAAAAAGACCCCACACGGGACGAGGAAGAGGCATTGAAGGATATATACCGTCGATTGCGTCCCGGTGATCCCCCAACGGCAGCCAATGCCAGGGCCTTGATTAAACGATTGTTCTTTGACCCCAAAAGGTATGATTTGGGACGTGTTGGTCGTTACAAGATCAATCAGAAGCTCGGTACCCAATGTGATCAGGAAATTCGTGTCTTAGTGAAGGAAGATTTGGTTGCCGCCACTAAATACCTTCTTCGCTTGAAAAAAGGTGAAGGTAGTTTGGATGATATTGATCATCTGGGAAGTCGGCGTGTTCGGACGGTAGGAGAGTTGCTGTCCAACCAATGTAGAGTGGGTCTTGCTCGGACTGAGAGACTGGTCAAGGAACGGATGACGTTATTTGATCAGGGTGTTGATACAATGACACCTCAGAAATTGATTAATCCGAAAGCACTGTCGGCAGCAATCCGCGATTTCTTTGGACGAAGCCAACTTTCCCAGTTCATGGATCAAATCAATCCATTGGCTGAATTGACTCATAAGCGACGTCTATCAGCACTGGGTCCTGGAGGATTATCAAGGGACCGTGCCGGATTTGAAGTTCGTGACGTTCATCCATCTCATTATGGTCGAATCTGTCCGGTTGAAACTCCTGAGGGTCCGAATATCGGGCTGATCGCTTCTCTGGCGACTTTTGCACGGGTCAATGATTTCGGATTCATTGAAACGCCCTATATCAAAGTTACCAAAGGGCGGGTTACCAATAAAATCGAGTATCTCACTGCGGATAGGGAAGAATCCTACATCGTGGCACAGGCAAATGCCCCAGTGGACGATTCTGGAAATTTTCTCAACCCCAAAGTTACTTGCCGGTGTCGGAGAGATTTCATAGATATCGAGCCAGCTGATGTCGATTTCAAGGACGTCTCCCCAAAACAGCTGGTGTCTGTGGCGGCGAGTCTGATTCCCTTTCTAGAGCACGATGACGCCAACCGGGCGTTGATGGGATCGAACATGCAACGTCAGGCGGTTCCACTTCTGATACCGGAAGCTCCTTTAGTAGCCACGGGAATGGAAGGGAAAGTAGCGCGGGATTCTCAAGCGGTTATCGTCGCCGATGTTGAAGGCATCGTTGCCTCAATTAGCGGGGACCTGATCATTGTGACTCCTGATGGGGAAATCCCGGAAAGTAAACGGAAATTGAAGGCCAATCCGGAAGAGGGAATTCATTTCATACCCATACGCAAGTTTGGCCGATCCAATGCAGCGACTTGTATCAACCTGAAAATTATGGTGAGAAGAGGGGACGTCATCAAAAAGGGAACACTCTTGGCGGATGGGCCCTGTACCGATGGAGGAGAGCTTGCCTTGGGTAGAAATGTTCTCGTCGCCTTTATGCCTTGGAATGGATATAACTTTGAGGATGCCATTCTAATGAGTGAAAAGATTGTGAAAGAGGATATTTATACCTCCATTCACATTGAGGAGTTTGAAGTGGGTGCCAGAGATACGAAACTGGGACCCGAAGAGATCACGCGTGATATTCCGAATCTTGGAGAAGAAGCTCTCAGGAATCTTGGCGCTGACGGGGTCATTCGAGTGGGTGCGGAAGTTAAGCCGGGCGATATATTGGTCGGTAAAATCACTCCCAAGAGTGAAACGGAACTAGCGCCCGAAGAAAGATTGCTTCGGGCTATTTTTGGCGAAAAAGCGGCGGATGTTAAAGATACTTCGCTTAAAGTGCCATCCGGTAGTCGAGGCATTGTGATGGATGTCCAAGTGTCTGCAAAAAAGGAAGTTGAACGCGGCAATCGGGTCAGCCCGGGGGAAGCTAAGAAGCATCTGAAACAAGTCCAGGAAGATTTCAAAGGTAAGTTGGATGAGCTTCGGGAACAGTTGACGGAGTCGTTGAGTAATATCCTGCTTGGAGAAAAGATCCCTCTCGATGTGGTGAACTCAGAAACGGGAGAAATTATTATTCCCGCCAACCGGAAAATCACGAAGACGCTTCTGCGCAAGCTCGCCATTGTTTATGATCGAATAGAGATCGACCCATCGCCGATTCGAAATAAAATCAACGAGATCATTGGTAGCTTCCAAAAGAAATTCAACGATCTGCAGATGCAGCACGATGAGGAAGTCGAAAGAGTTGAATCGGGGGATGATGTCGATCCCGGTATCATCAAATCGGTTCGCGTCTATATCGCCTCCAAGCGGAAATTATCCGTTGGCGATAAAATGGCAGGGCGACATGGCAACAAAGGTGTCGTGGCCAGAATCGTTCCCGAGGAGGACATGCCTTATCTAAAAGACGGAACACCCGTTGAGATATGTCTGAATCCGCTTGGTGTGCCTTCCCGTATGAATGTGGGACAGGTTTTGGAGACTCATCTCGGGTGGGCTGCCAAAATCCTGGGTATGAAGTTTGCGACGCCTGTTTTTGACGGAATTAAAGAGCCGGCTATCCGGGAATTCATGAGTCAGGCGGATCTCCCTCAAAACGGGAAAGTTCACCTCATTGACGGTTTAACCGGATATCAGTTCGATCAGGAAATTGTCGTCGGATATATCTACATGATGAAACTCGGTGACATGGTCGCAGACAAAATTCACGCACGAGCCGTGGGACCCTACTCATTGGTCACCCAGCAGCCATTGGGCGGTAAAGCTCAGTATGGTGGACAACGATTTGGTGAAATGGAAGTTTGGGCTATGGAAGCCTATGGAGCCGCCTATTCTCTACAGGAACTTCTGACTGCCAAATCGGACGACGTACAGGGGAGAACGCGTATCTATGAGAGCATTGTTAAAGGTGACAATACCTTAGAAGCCGGCATTCCTGAATCCTTCAACGTACTTGTCAAAGAAATGCAGTCCCTTGGACTGGACGTCAAGGTGGGCAATATCACAGAAGACGGATTAGTTCAGAAATCTCTGGTCGGTCCTCTTCAATCAAACTATTAAGTTAAAATTTTCAAATCCAACCACGAAGCTAATATGATCAGTTCCAGAGCATCAGCACGTGACCTTCTCGGCTTGGAAAAAGTCAATCAGGTCGAGTCCCTTTCAGTCAGCGTTGCATCACCGGAGAAGATTAAAGCTTGGTCGAAAGGGGAAGTTAAAAACCCTGAGACCATTAATTACCGAACCTTCAAACCCGAAAAGGGCGGACTATTCTGCGAACGTATATTTGGTCCTGTAAAGGATTGGGAATGTTCCTGCGGAAAGTACAAACGGATTAAACACCGGGGCGTTGTCTGTGACCGGTGCGGGGTGGAGGTCACTCTATCCAGAGTTCGACGCGAAAGAATGGGGCATATAGAGCTTGCCGTTCCGTGTTCTCACATTTGGTTCTTTAAATGCATGCCATCCAGAATCGGTTTGATGTTGGACGTGACAGCACGCAATCTGGAACGGGTGATCTATTACGAGGATTATCTGGTCATTGACCCGAAGTCGACTCCTCTACTGAAAAACCAATTGCTGAGTGAATTGGAATACCGCGAAGCCATTGAGACTTACGGGGGGGATTCGTTCGAGGCCAGAATGGGTGCGGATGCTATTCAGGTCGCCTTGTCAAAAGTTGATCTCGATGAACAGATCATTCAGCTGCAGGAAGACATGACGTTGACCCGCAGTAAGCAGATCCGTAAGAAACTTTCCAAGCGAATTAAAATCGTCCAGGGATTCCAGATTTCAAAGAGCCGACCTGAGTGGATGGTTCAGAACATACTTCCTGTTATTCCGCCGGACCTGCGTCCGCTGGTTCCTCTTGAGGGCGGTCGCTTTGCCACCTCCGATCTAAACGATTTATACCGGCGGGTTATTAACCGTAACAACCGTTTGAAGAATCTGCTTCAACTCAAGACGCCTGACGTCATCATCCGAAACGAGAAACGGATGCTTCAGGAAGCCGTCGATGCGTTGTTCGACAATGGTCGACATGGTCGACCTGTGACCGGCGCCGGCAATCGTCCTTTGAAGTCCTTGAGCGATATGCTCAAAGGAAAGAGCGGCCGGTTTCGCCAAAACCTACTTGGGAAACGAGTGGATTATTCCGGTCGTTCAGTTATTGTCATCGGTCCGGAACTCAAACTCACTCAATGTGGATTGCCTAAAAAAATGGCTTTGGTTCTTTTCGAACCATTCATTATCCGCCGGTTGAAAGAACTCGGTTACGTTCATACGGTTCGTTCGGCCAAAAAGATGATTGAACGGCAGTCTGAAGAGGTATGGGATATTCTTGAAGAGGTCACCCATGGGCACTGCATTCTTTTGAACCGTGCTCCGACATTGCACCGTCTTTCTATCCAAGCTTTCGAACCCCTGTTAATTGAAGGGGAGGCCATCCGGATTCACCCGTTGGTCTGCACTGCATATAACGCTGATTTTGATGGAGATCAAATGGCGGTCCATGTGCCATTGTCGATCGAGGCGCAGATGGAAGCGCGTATGTTGATGATGGCGCCGCAGAACATGTTCAACCCGTCCAGTGGAAAGCCCATCATTACACCATCCCAGGATATTACTCTGGGTTGCTATTATCTGACGGCTGTTCCCAGAGAAATAGGAAAGAAACGCCTTCCGAAGGATAGCCATGTCTGTTTGTTCGGAACGACGACAGAAGTGATTTTTGCTAACGAGGATGGTGAACTCAAGATTCATGATAAGATTCGTCTGAAGAATCCGGATTATGGAAACAAGACAGCCTACGGTAATGAAACAGACAAAATCATCGACACGACAGTGGGGCGGGTGATTTTCAGTGAAATCTGGCCGGATGAGGTTGGGTTTCCGAATCAAGTCATGGGTAAAGGGGAACTGGGGAAACTCATCTCGACTTGCCACAAATATGTAGGTCGCAACGAAACAGTGATCGTCCTTGATAAGATGAAGGCGTTGGGATTCAAGGAAGCGACGCGTGCCGGTATCTCGATCGGGATCGATGACATGATTATCCCGACGGAAAAGAATCAGGAGATTGAAGGCGCACAACTACAGATTGATGGAGTGGAAGCACAGTATCGCAAAGGTATCATTACGCCCGGGGAGCGATACAATAAGATCATCGATATTTGGACTCACTGCACAGATAAAATTTCCAACGTGATGTTGAAGACCCTTGAGCATAATCAAGGTAAAAACGAATACAATCCTGTATGGTTGATGGTTGATTCGGGATCACGGGGTAACAGGCAACAGGTTCGCCAGTTGGCTGGGGTGCGAGGCCTGATGGCAAAACCTTCCGGAGATATCATCGAGAAACCCATTCTTTCCAATTTCCGAGAGGGATTGACGGTTCTGGAGTACTTTATTTCCACTCACGGGGCTCGTAAGGGCTTGGCGGATACCGCACTGAAAACCGCTGATTCCGGATACATGACTCGAAAGCTGGTCGATGTAGCACAGGATGTCATCATTCGGGAAGTTGACTGTGGCACCACCAACGGTATTTGGGTGCAGGCTATCTATGAAGGAGAAGATGAAATCGTCAAACTGAGCGACCGTATCATCGGTCGTTGTTCCTGTGACGATATTGTGAATCCGTCGGATCCAAAAGAAATCGTTTGCCATACCAACCAGGAGATCAACGAGGAGATTGCCCAACGAATCGAAGATATTGATGTTGAAAAAATACGGATTCGGTCCGTATTGACCTGTGAAAGTTCGGAAGGTATCTGCATTTACTGCTATGGACGGAATCTTGCGACCGGAAAACTTGTCAAACCGGGAGAAGCCGTTGGAATTATTGCTGCCCAATCCATTGGGGAGCCCGGTACTCAGTTGACGATGAGGACCTTCCATATTGGAGGAACTGCATCGGCGGTCTTTAAACAGCCTAAAATCAAATCCAAGATAACGGCGACCATTCGATATAACGATATCCGTAAAGTGGAACTTGAGGACGGCAATAGTATTGTCCTGAATAAAAACGGCACGGTATCTCTGATGGATGATAAAGGCAACGAACTGGAAACTCACAATGTCGTGATCGGGGCCGTTATCGCTGTTGCTGATGGGGGAAAAGTCAAGAAAGGGCAGACCTTCGTTCAATGGGATCCTTATAACGTGCCGATTCTTTCCGAGAAAGCTGGAATTGTCACTTTTCATGATATCATTGAAGGGGTCACGATGAATCAGGAGCTGGACGTGGCGACTGGTCAGGAGGCTATGGTTATTGTTGACCACAAAGAGGATCTTCATCCGCAGATTATTATTGTTGATGAAACCGGTAAGGAGCAGGCGCATTACCCGATTCCTTCAGGAGCACATATAGTGGTCCATGAGGAGGATCATATCGTCGCTGGAACATTGATGGCCAAGACTCCTCGTAAAACCTCGAAGACCAGGGACATCACCGGGGGTCTACCGAGGGTGGCCGAGCTGTTTGAAGCGCGACGTCCCAAAGATGCCGCGGAAATTTCCAAGATTGATGGTATGGTCGACTTCGGGGCCAGTGTTCGGGGTAAGCGGTGCATTGTCATCACAGATCCCAAAACCGGTGTGGAAGAAGAACATCTGATCCCTATCGGAAAACATGTCATTGTTTTTAAGGGTGATTTCGTCAAGAAAGGTCAACAGTTGACTGAGGGGCCTGTTGTCCCTCATGAAATTCTAGATGTCTGTGGTCCTCAGGACCTGCAGGAATACTTGGTCAACGAAGTCCAGGAGGTCTATCGTCTGCAGGGCGTGACCATCAATGATAAACATATTGAAACGATTGTCCGACAAATGCTGCGTAAAGTACGCATCACCGAGGCGGGTGATACCGATTTCCTTTGGGGAGAACAGATCGATAAAATTGCTTTTGAACTTGAGAATCGCCGAGTCGATGATATGGGGGGCAAACCTGCCGAGGCTCAGCCTGTTCTACTAGGGATTACTAAGGCTTCCCTTGAAACCGAAAGTTTCCTCAGTGCGGCATCCT
>DUCD01000015.1:28998-34397 GCA_012959985.1 Verrucomicrobiales bacterium
GGCTACAATGGGCCGAATCGACTTCCTGAAGGGATTTAAGGAAAACGTGATCATGGGGCACATCATTCCCGCTGGGACTGGTTTCAGTTACCATAGAAACTTGGAAGTTAAGCCTTTAGTTGAAGAGTTGGATGAAGAATCCGATCAGCCAAATCCTTTGTTGGATGAGACGGCGTAAAGAATTTAAAAAAAGTTGAAATACTTATTGCAACCCAAACTTTGTTTGTTATTATCCGCCTCCCGTTTCAGTAGAAAGGGCGAGGAATTAGGAAAGAAGTCTAATGCCGACCATTAATCAATTAGTTCGTAAAAGCCGGAAACGGCTCAGAGTCAAATCGAAGTCTCCGGCTTTGGAAAATTGTCCTTTTCGTCGTGGTGTTTGTACCCAAGTAATGACAAGAACACCCAAGAAACCAAATTCTGCTATGCGGAAAGTGGCTAAAGTGAGATTGACGAACGGGTTTGAGGTTATTGCGTATATTCCTGATGAGGGCCACAACCTCCAGGAGCACTCCATTGTGCTTCTTAGGGGAGGACGTGTGAAAGACCTTCCGGGAGTTCGGTATCACATCGTCAGGGGAACGCTTGATTGCGGTGGAGTGGAGAAACGCCGCCGCAGCCGTTCCAAATACGGAGTCAAACGACCGAAGGTCACCGCCAAGAAGAAATAATGCCTGAAACGGCCTGAATAAGTATTTTGAGTTAAGTTATGTCAAGACGTCGTCGAGCAGTAAAAAGACCCATAATTGAGGATCCTAAGTTCCACAGCAACTTAGTTTCTAAACTGGTGAATATGGTTATGACCAGTGGCAAGAAAAGTGTTGCCCAGAAAATAGTCTATGGGGCGATTGAAATCGTATCTGCCAAGCATGCAGCTGTGGGGCCGGTTGATATTGTAACAAGAGCTGTTGAAAATCTGAAACCGCGCTTGGAAGTCAAATCACGACGTGTCGGCGGGGCAACGTATCAGGTTCCGTTGGAAGTCGCTTCGGATAGACAACTTTCCCTGGCGATGAGATGGTTGGTTAGCTTTGCTAAAAAGAAAAAGGGAATGCCGATGAAAGAAGCCTTAGCCGGTGAGATTCTGGATGCCTACAAAGGACAGGGCAGTGGTATTCGTCGGCGGGATGACACCCATAAAATGGCCCAATCCAATAAAGCCTTTGCGCATTTTCGTTGGTAACCACAATTATTTATTATCAGCCCCGAACGCTGGATAGAATCGGGGCATTTTTATTTTTTGAATTAGTAAAATGCAGACAGCCGTAGAAGAACCAAAATCCAAAAGCTCGTCAGAGCGAAAATTCCACCTGACCAAGACTAGGAATATCGGAATTGCCGCCCATATTGATGCCGGGAAAACAACGACAACAGAACGAATTCTGTTTTATACCGGCCTGACCCATAAAATAGGGGAAGTCCATGATGGTAATACGATTACGGACTGGATGGACCAGGAACGAGAGCGCGGTATCACGATTACTTCTGCTGCAATTTCCTGCGAGTGGATTCAAAAGGATGACGGCCTCGTCAAACTGAACACCTCTATTCCGCACCAGATCAATATTATTGATACTCCCGGACACGTCGATTTCACAGCTGAGGTGGAACGTTCCCTAAGAGTTCTGGATGGTGCGATAGCTGTTTTCTGCGGAGTTGCCGGGGTTCAGCCTCAATCAGAAACCGTTTGGCGACAAGCGACGAAATACAATGTGCCCCGAATCGCATTCGTAAATAAAATGGATCGAACGGGTGCGGATTTCATGAGTGCTGTCGAAGACATGCGGGAGAAACTGGGAGCTTATGCTTACCCAATCAATCTTCCTATTGGCAGTGAGGAGAATTTACGAGGCGTAGTAGACTTGATCGGTAAACAGGCCATTATCTGGGGTGAGGATGACCCGACAGGAATTGAATATTCCGTTGAGGAGGTCCCCGAGGACATGAAAGAGGATGTGGAGATGGCTTATGAAGAACTTCTCCATGCTGTAGGGGATAAGGATGACGTGATTGGAGATTACATCCTCGAAGAAAAACCTGTGCCCCAAGAAGAATTGCGCCGAGCGATCCGACGTCTGACCAGTAAATTAGAACTGGTTCCGGTGTTTGCTGGATCCGCCTTTAAGAACAAAGGCGTCCAACCGTTGGTTGATGCAGTCATTGACTATCTACCTTCTCCTGATGAGTGTCCTCCAACTCCAGCCCAGAATCCGTATGAACCGGATGAAGTGATGGAGATCGTTGCGGATGACAATGCCAAATTCTGCGCTCTGGCATTCAAACTATGGACGGATCCTTTCGCTGGAAAATTAGTCTTTTTTAGGGTTTACAGTGGTTCCGTTAGTAAAGGAGACACTATTTACAACCCTAGAACTCGGAGAAAGAGTCGAGTCAATCGTTTGATGGTTATTCAGGCGGATAAAAGAATCGAGGTAACCAAATGCTTTTCCGGCGATATCGCCGCTTTGGTGGGGTTGAAGAACATAACTACTGGAGATACACTGACCGAAGACGACTACGACGTTCTTCTGGAACCTCCCACATTTCCGGAACCGGTCATTTCGATGGCAATTGAACCAAAAACAAAAGCCGATCGCGATAAAATGTCTATTGGGCTTCAACGCCTTTCTGAAGAAGATCCCACTTTTCAGGTTTTCACCAACGATGAGACAGGGCAATTGATTATTGCCGGAATGGGAGAGCTGCATCTTGAAATTCTTCGGGACAGACTCCTGAGAGAATTCCAGGTAGACGCCAATGCTCCTCAAATTGCTTATCGTGAAACAATCACTAAGGACTCTATAGGCGAAGGTAAATTTATCCGACAGTCCGGTGGTCGTGGTCAATATGGGCACGCTGTGATTGAAATCGAACCCAACGAACGGGGTAAAGGGATTGAAATCGAAAATAAAATCGTAGGTGGAGTTATTCCTAAAGAATTCATTGGACCTACTATAAAAGGAATGGAAGAGGCCATTGCCGGTGGGGTTTATGCCGGTTACCCGGTGGTTGACCTTAAAATCCGCCTCATTGATGGCAGTTTTCATGAAGTCGATTCCAGCGAACTGGCCTTTAAAATGGCCGGGATTTTTGCCTTGAAAGAGGCCACAAGAAAGGCCGGCCTGATTCTGCTTGAACCTATCATGAAAGTTGAAGTCAGTACGCCTGATGAATATCAGGGAGACCTTTTGGGAGATCTGAATCGACGTCGTGGAAGGATTCATTCCATTGAGTCCAATGTGAAAATGACGATTCTCAATGCAGAAGTTCCTTTGTCCGAGATGTTCGGTTATTCGACCGCGGCTCGGTCGTTGTCGAAAGGACGTGCAGACTATTCCATGCAACCTTTGAAATTCGAACCTGTTCCGGTAAGTATTGCTGAGACAATTCTCGACAGTGTGGAAAACAAACCGGCTCGTACATAATAACACAAAAACTCATTTAACTTATGGCAGGACAAAGAATTAGGATTCGCTTGAAGGCCTATGATCATCGTGTGATCGACCAATCAGCGCATGATATCGTTGAAACGGTCAAGAGATCAGGAGCACGTGTTGCCGGCCCGATTCCTTTACCAACACGGATTGAAAGGTTCAGTGTGAACCGTTCACCTCACGTCGATAAAAAATCCAGTGAAGCTTTCGAGCAGCGAACACATAAAAGACTTCTGGATATTTTGGATCCGACAGCAAAGACAGTCGATGAACTGAAGAAACTGAATCTCCCTGCCGGGGTGGATATTACAATTAAGATTTAGCAATGGTTGGATTGATCGGAAAAAAAATTGGACAGACCCGCGTTTATGACGAGAACGGGAAGTGTCACAGCGTTACGGTAGTCGCGGCTGGCCCCAACTATGTGATACAATGCAAAACTCAGGAATCTGACGGTTATGAAGCTGTCCAGCTCGGCTTTGATAGCCAAAAGGATCACCGGCTGAATAAACCGTTGAAAGGTCATTTGAAAAAATTCAGAACTCCATCATTGAGAAGAATAAGGGAGTTCAGGGATTTTACACTTGATGTTAAACCTGGGGACAAACTAGGTGTGGATATTTTCTCCAAAGGAGATTACATCGATGCAATTGGAACCACTAAAGGTAAAGGTTTCCAAGGAGTCGTCAGACGATACAATTTCGGTGGTGGACCGGCAAGTCA
Source organism: Verrucomicrobiales bacterium (assembly GCA_012959985.1). Lineage (GTDB taxonomy): Bacteria > Verrucomicrobiota > Verrucomicrobiia > Limisphaerales > DUCD01 > DUCD01. Next base: position 33,156 of record DUCD01000015.1, read on the forward strand.
TGGCCATGGTGGTTTTACCAGACGTACGGGTGGTATCGGTCAAGGAACGGATCCGGGGCATGTGAAAAAAGGCCAGAAAATGCCCGGACATATGGGGCAGGTACGTCGAACCGTGCAGAATCTGAAAATCATTCAGGTTCGTGAAAAAGAAAATTTACTTTTAATACAGGGAGCGGTTCCGGGAGCGAATGGTGACTACTTGATAATTCGCGAAGCTAAAAAACGCCCTAAATCTGACAAATAATTTTAACTTACTGAATTTAAAACGATGAAACTGAAAGTCTGCAATCTTTCGGGGAATGAAAAGGGTGAAATCGAACTTGGTTTCACGCCGATTGAGAACCGGAAAGGCACCCAAGTTGTGCATGATGTGGTGGTGGCCTATCGGGCTGCGCAGAGAAGCGGGACCGCCTGTACTAAAACGAGAGGTGAAGTTTCCTTTTCCAATCGCAAACCCTGGAGACAAAAAGGAACAGGGCGAGCTAGAGCGGGAACAGCCTCGTCTCCAATATGGCGTGGCGGAGGGGTTGTTTTTGGCCCAAAACCACGGGATTACGATAAAAAGGTAAATCGCAAAGCCCGAAGACTCGCTTTCAAAAAAGCACTGAGCGCCAGGATTCTCAGCGGTGATGTCATTGTTATTGACGACCTGAAACTCGAGACCCACCGCACTAAAGAAATGGTGGGTATACTCAAGACATTGAAAGTCAGCGGTAGTGTGTTGATCGTTGTTTCAAATGTAGAACGGAATTTGGCTTTAAGTGCCCGAAATATTGCTCATTTAGAATTAACCACTAGCGATTCTGCAAATGTTTACGAAATTCTAAAAAGCGATTTCCTGATATTTACCCAAAGCGCACTGGATGATATCAGCCAACGTGTGAACCAAGCTGGCTAAAGACTATGAATTCCTTTGATATCATTAAAACTGTCCGTGTTACTGAGAAGGGAACGACTCAGGCCGATTCGTTGAATCAATACACAGTGGTGGCAGACCTTAAGGCCAATAAGATTCAGATCCGGACTGCCGTCGAAGATTTGTTCAATGTTAAAGTCCTCCGGGTCAACACAATGAATGTGAGCGGTAAAGAGAAACGAAAGCGAACACACCAACGAGGCTGGACTTCTGATTGGAAGAAAGCAATCGTTACACTGAAAGATGGAGACAGCATTACGCTGACCTAATTATTTCCTGCTATGCCAATTAAAAGTTTTCGCCCAATCACTCCTGCCGTACGGTAT
>DUCD01000015.1:34440-36074 GCA_012959985.1 Verrucomicrobiales bacterium
GTACGGTATAAAACCGTTTCGACATTTTCGGAAATTACTAAGTCCAAACCCGAGAAAAAACTGGTACGCATCAAGAAGCGTTCCGGAGGCAGAAATGCCCATGGCCGAATTACGGCCCGTGGAATCGGAGGGGGCCATAAACAGAAAATCCGAACCATTGATTTTAAACGTAAAAAACACGATATCCGTGCCGAAGTGTTAGCCATCGAGTATGACCCGATCCGGACGGCCAATATCGCCCTTTTGAAATACTCGGATGGCGAGAAAAGATATATCATTGCTCCTCATCAACTTGCTGTTGGTTCAACGTTGATGAGTGGAGAAAAGGCAGAACCCGAGGTAGGAAATGCTCTTCCTCTAAGCAAGATTCCTTTGGGAATGCTGGTTCACAATATTGAACTGCTTCCAGGTAAAGGAGGCCAAATGGTCCGAGCAGCAGGTGCCGGTGCCGTACTGATGTCGAGAGACGAAGGCTTAGCACAATTGAAACTTCCTTCGGGTGAGATTCGCAAGGTTTTGGAAAGATGTTACGCCACTATTGGTGAAGTGGGAAATCAGGACCATGAAAAAATTGTAATCGGTAAGGCAGGCCGTTCCCGTCATATGGGAAGAAAGCCTTTGACACGTGCTGTTGCGAAGAACCCTGTCGACCATCCTATGGGTGGTGGAGAAGGGAAAACATCAGGTGGTGGGCACCCAGTGACTCCTTGGGGAGTGATCACCAGAGGATTTAAAACCCGCAAAAAATACAAACATTCTAACCGGTTAATCGTTCTCCGCCGAGATGGAAAACCATTGAAAAAACGATAACCAACAAAAATTTGACTCTAAGTTATTATGGGACGATCAATTAAAAAAGGTCCTTATGTTGAGCCAAGCCTGATAAGGAAGGTTCAGAAACAGGCCGAAATAAAGTCAAAGAAACCAATTGTGACTTGGTCTCGTCGATCATCAATTTCTCCGGATTTTGTCGGTCTTACTTTCAACGTGCATAATGGCAAAGTCTTTCAAAGTGTTTTCATCACTGAAAACATGGTAGGCCATAAACTCGGTGAATTTGCACCTACGCGAACTTTTAGAAGTCATGGGTCGCATACGGCAAAAGTTAAAAAATAAGGAATTTTAAGTATGGAAGTCAGAGCGATTACGCATAATGTTCGGATGGCACCGCGAAAAATTCGTGAGGTCACCCGCAAAATCCAAGGGTTAAAGGCTGTGGACGCTCAGGCGATTCTGAGTTTTGTTCCCCGAAAGTCGGCACGGTTGGTGGCTAAAACTCTGAAATCAGCTATCGCCAATGCTGAAAATAATCATGAACTGGACGCCGACGATCTTCGGGTGAGGATGGCAGTTGCTGACAAAGCTCCAGTGATGAAACGGTTCGTTCCTAAAGCACGGGGTTCCTCCGGACCGATCATCAAAAGAAATGCACATATTAAAATCGTTTTGACTGACGAATAACTTATGGGACAAAAAACAAATCCGATAGGCTTCAGGATCTGCGTCACGAAAGATTGGCGTTCCAAATGGTATGCCGATAAAAAAGAGTTTGGAACGTTACTGGCCGAAGACCGGCTAATCCGTGATATTCTGAAAAAGAGACTCGAATCAGCTTCCGTGCCAAAGATACTTAT
>DUCD01000015.1:36084-47911 GCA_012959985.1 Verrucomicrobiales bacterium
GGCCGCCAATCGATGCCGAGTCACAATCCTGACCGCACGTCCAGGTGTGGTCATCGGTCGCAAAGGAACAGAGATTGATCGAATCAAAGAAGATTTGAGCAAGTTGACCGGTAAGGAAATTTACGTGGATATTCAGGAGGTAAAACAACCTGAAACCGACGCACAATTGGTGGCGGAAAACGTAGCTCTGCAAATGGAAAGACGGATTTCTTTCCGACGAGCTATGAAAAAAGTCATTCAGACTTCCATGGATTTTGGCGCGGAGGGTATTAAACTGCGTTGTGCTGGAAGACTGGGGGGAGCAGAAATTGCTCGAGTTGAATCTTATCATAAGGGCAGAGTTCCCCTTCACACACTCAGAGCAGATATCGATTACGGTTTTGCAGAAGCAAAAACCACCTACGGTATCATTGGGGTTAAATGCTGGATTTGTAAGGGGGAGAGATCAACAACGACTCCTACTGAACCTGCTCGCGGCGCCATTGAATCAACCATTAGCTAATAATAAGGAATCACCGCCATGGCATTATTGCCTTCAAGAACTAAATATAGAAAAGTCCAAAGAGGGAATCGCAAAGGACTGGCGCAACGTGGAAACACCGTTTCTTTCGGCGAGTTTGGTCTGCAAGCTTTGGAAAGAACCTGGATGAACAATAAGGTGATTGAAACCGCACGTGTTGCAATTACCCGAAACATGAAACGCCATGGTAAGGTGTGGATCAGGATTTTCCCCGACAAACCCGTTACCAAAAAACCGTTGGAAACAAGAATGGGAAAAGGTAAAGCGGCTGTTGAAGAATGGGTCGCCGTTATTAAACCCGGTAGAATGCTTTTTGAAGTCGATGGAGTTTCTGTGGCTGTGGCGAAAGAATCATTGCGGCTCGCCGCTATGAAACTTGGCATTAAAACCAGAATGATTTCACGACATCCGTTAGCTTAGGTATTTTTTACATCATGAAAATGTCGGAAATTAGGGACAAAACGAAAGCGGAATTATCCGCAAAGAGTCGGGATTTGAGACAGGAATTATTTAATCTGAAACTCCAACAAGCCAGTAGCCAATTGGAAAAACCTGCCAAACTGAGAACCCTGCGTCGGGATATCGCCCGACTAGAGACTCAGTTGACAATCGTAAGGAAATCAACTCCTTGATAGTTTAGGATTCAACTTTAGAAAATATGTCTGAACAGTCAGCCCAAAGGGGTCATCGGAAAATAAAAGCCGGGGAAGTGGTATCCTCAAAAATGGACAAAACAATCGTAGTACGCGTTGAGCGCCGATTTGCCCATCCACGCTATCGTAAAGTCGTGAAGAGTTTCAAAAAATTCTATGCACACGACGAAAAAAGTGAAGCCAAGATCGGAGATAAGGTCCGAATTCAGGAAACCCGGCCTCTTTCAAAATTGAAACGTTGGCGTTTGCTCGACATCACCACGCATAGTGTGGATTCGGTCCAGGCTTGAATCAAACAGGAGAATTCACAAATGTTGCAATTACGTTCAGTTACTAAAGTCGCCGATAACACAGGAGCTAAGAAAGCTGCCACGATTCGTGTATTGGGACAAAATAAGAGTTACGCTGAGATTGGGGATATAATCAAAGCACATATTAAGGAAGCCACTCCAGATGGAACCGTTAAAAAGGGCGAAGTGGTGGATGCTGTAGTTGTCCGCACCAAGAAAGCAATTCGTCGCCCCGATGGGTCTTATTTGAGATTCGATTCCAATGCGATTGTAATTATCGACAAGGATAAAAATCCGAGGGGAACCCGTATTTTCGGCCCGGTTGCCCGCGAATTACGAGAGAAGAAGTTCATGAAAATTGTGTCGTTAGCACCGGAGGTATTATAATATGAAACGGTTTCATGTAAAAAGGGACCAGGAGGTAGTGGTCATTTCAGGTGCCGAGAAAGGAAATCGAGGAAAAGTCCTCAAAATCCTCTCGCGAGATAATCGAGTCATTGTTGAAGGCGTGAAAATGATAAAAAAGCACGTCAAAAAGAATCAGCAGAATCCACAGGGTGCGATTGTAGAGCGGGAAGGTCCCCTTCATATCAGCAACGTGATGGCTGCCGATAAATATGATGCCAAAGCGTCACGGCGGGAGATACCCACGGATTCCAATTAATTAAAGTCATGGTACCCAGATTATTTACCAAGTATAAAGAAACGGTTGCTCCCGAACTGAAAAACAGTCGGAAATATGAGAATGATCACCAAATCCCTCGTCTTGAGAAAATAGTGATCAATATGGGAGTCAGCGCGAGTTTAGAAAAAAGTGCTGTAGAAGACGCAGCCAGTGATCTGACTAAGATCACAGGGCAGAAACCGATCGTAACAAAAGCAAAAAAGAGCATTTCCAATTTCAAATTGCGGCAAGGTTACCCGGTTGGATGTAAAGTCACTTTGAGGCGAGCTGTAATGTACGAATTCATGGATCGCCTTGTCTCGGTAGCCCTGCCTCGGATTCGCGATTTTCGAGGAACACCTCGCAAGGCATTCGATGGACGTGGAAATTACTCACTTGGATTGTCAGAACAGACCATTTTTCCGGAAATCGATCCGGATAGAATAAAACGTCCGCAAGGAATGGACATTACCTTTGTCACCACAGGCGGGACTGATGGCGAAGCTAGAGAATTATTGAAATTAATGGGAATGCCTTTCGCCGAGTAACTTCGGTCCTCTTTCGACCCTTTAAAATTATGGCAAAAAAATCCTGGATAGCAAGAAACAAGAAGAAGCAGAAGCAGGTGGATAAATACGCTGAACTTCGGGCGGAGCTGATCGCCAAGCGTGATTACCAAGGCCTTTCCAATTTACCCCGTAATGCAAGCCCGGTTCGGGTAGTTAATCGTTGCCGAATCACTGGCCGACGTCATGGCTACCTTAGAAAATTCGGGTGTTCCCGACTTACTTTTCGTGAGGGAGCTCTTCACGGACTGATTCCCGGGGTCACAAAAGCCAGTTGGTAAAAAATTATGACCGATCCAATTTCAGATATGCTGACCCGGATACGCAATGCGAACAATGCATTGCTTCCGAAGGTTGAAATGCCTGCTTCCAAAATGAAGCAAGGTATCGCGAGTATCCTCAAGAAAGAGGGTTACATCGAGGATTTCTCCGTGCAAGAAGCGGGGAAAGGTAAAAAATCATTATTGCTTAATTTGAAGTATCAAGGCAAAAAGCAGATTATTCGTGGTTTAAAAAGAATCAGCAAACCTGGTTTGAGACAATACTCTGCAGCCGCTAAAATCCCGATTGTTCTCGGTGGAATTGGTGTTGCCGTCATATCGACTTCAAATGGGTTGATGACGGCTTATCATGCCAGGAAGCAGAACAACGGTGGCGAAATATTATTTTACATTTGGTGAAAAACTAACTTTTATTTATGTCTAGAATTGGAAAAGTACCCATCGAAGTTCCGGATAATGTTAAGGTCCGCATTGAAGGGAAGTCCGTCGCTGTCGAAGGGCCAAAAGGGAAACTTGATTTTACCCTGCCAGAAGAGGTTTTAGCTGAACTTGAAGGAAGTATCTTGAAAGTGACGCGTAAAGGAGATCACTCAAGGGCCAAAGCAATGCACGGTTTGAGTCGGTCAATTTTGAATAATCTAGTTACCGGGGTCAATCGAGGTTATGTCAAGAACCTCGTAATCGAAGGGGTTGGATTTAAGGCGGCGGTCAAAGGCAAAATGATTACAATGAACCTTGGTTATTCGCATCCATGTGATTATAACATCCCGGACCAAATTGTGATCACAGTTGACAACAATACAAAAATTAAAATAGAAGGTCCAAGCAAGGAACTAGTTGGTCAAGTCGCTTCAGATCTGAGGGGTTTTTATCCTCCAGAACCCTACAAGGGTAAAGGTGTGAGGTATTCAGACGAGGTTGTAGTCCGTAAGGAAGGCAAGACTGTCCAGTAAGAGTGGCAGTTGCTCGATTCGCTTGTGATGTTGAATCTATTTGAATCCGTAAAATCATCTTTGGTATAAGAATGAAAGTTCAACAGAAACTAAAATTAAAACAGCACCGTCATTGGCGGGTTCGGAAAAAAATTATTGGAACTTCTGACCGACCGAGATTAACGGTGAAATTCAGTGGTAAGAATATTTACGTTCAAGTCATTGATGACGGAAGCGGTCGAAATCTGGCATCCGCTTCGACGACAGATAAGACCCTGGAAAACCGGGAAAAGCTTTCTGCAAATTTAAAAAGCGCAAAACTAATTGGCGAAATCGTCGCAAAACGAGCGCTTGCGCAAAAGATAGAGAAAGTCGTTTTTGACAGAGGATCCAACTCCTTTCACGGAAAGGCCAAAGTTTTGGCCGATAGTGCCCGTGAAATTGGTTTGAAATTTTAAATAATCCCAAACAACAATAAAAAGTGGCTCCAGTAAATAACAACAGACAAGGACCCGGAGGCGGAGGTAATCGCCCCGGAGGACGCTTTGGTAATTCGCCGGGAGGCCCTCGTTTCGGAGGGAATAATAGGCGCCGTGGTCCTGGCGGACCCTCAAGAGGTTCCGGTAGGCGAGGTGATGAAAATGATGATGATCTTAAGGACAAAGTCATTTTTATCAACCGCTCATCGAAGGTTGTCAAAGGCGGACGACGATTCAATTTCAGCGCACTGGTAGTTGTCGGTGACAGGAAAGGGGTGGTAGGCCTTGGATTGGGCAAAGCGAATGAAGTTGCTGAGGCTATTCGTAAAGCAAATATCAACGCTAGAAATGCGACTCAAAAGGTTTCTCTGGGACTTAATACAATTCCTCATGAGATCTATTCCTCTTTCGATGGTGCAAGGATTCTTTTGCGTCCGGCTTCAGAAGGAACGGGAGTTATTGCCGGTAAAACGGTTCGTGCTGTTCTGGAATCTGCTGGAGTAAAGAATGTCCTGACCAAGTCATTAGGTTCGAAAAACCCAGCCAACGTCGCGAAGGCGACTCTCAAAGCACTGAAGCAGTTGCGATTGAGAAATGATGTGCTTAAATTAAGAGGTCTCCAGGTTGACAAGCCTGAAAAAGAGAAATCTGAAGCAAGCGAGACTGAATAAACTTATAATTTAAATATCAATATGCGTTTACACGATTTATCACCACGACATGGTGCGAAGAGACCCCGCAAAAGGATTGGTCGCGGCGAGGCGAGCGGGCAAGGCAAAACAAGTGGCCGAGGGCACAAAGGGCAAATGAGTCGATCTGGCGGTAAGAACCGGATTGGTTTTGAGGGAGGCCAGATGCCTCTTGTCAGAAGATTGCCTAAACGTGGATTCAGCAATGCAGCTCATCGAATCAGTTATCTTCCTGTAAACGTTACAGCATTGAATCAGTTTAAAGATGCGACCGAAGTCACTTTGGAAGATCTGAAAAAAGCGGGTCTAACCAATGGTACCACGGATCGGATTAAGATTTTGGGGCAAGGTGAGATAAGTAGAAAATTAATTGTAAACGCCCATTCTTTCAGTGAGTCCGCCAAAGCGCAAATTGAAGGTAAAGGTGGGGAATGCCGGGTGATCACTCGAAATCCGGCTAAAAAGGAATCCACACAAAAAGTCTGATCCTGTTTTTTCTAGGCCATGCTCCGTTCAATCGCCGATACATTCTCCAATTGTTTCAAAATCCCTGAGCTCAAATCAAGGATTCTGTTCACATTGTTAGTCCTCCTTATCTGTCGCCTGGTTTCTATGGCCCCTTTACCGGGGCTGGATGGGGGGGCATTAAAGGAATATTTCGATTCCCTGCCTCAGAATACAGATGCCAGTATTCTCGGAATGTTCAATCTATTCACTGGCGGTGCCTTGGGGCGCTGTGCGGTAGGATCACTGGGTATCATGCCATATATAAGTGCGACCATTATTATTCAATTGCTCTCAGCCGTCTTGCCGAGATTGGCTCGTTTAGCCCGTGAAGAAGGTGGTAGAACGAAAATTGTCCAATACGGCCGATTTCTTACGGTTGTTCTTTGTTTGGGCCAAGGTTACGTGATGGCCCTCACCTTTGAAAATCCCGGTAAAATATTTAGTGGATTTGAAGGTGAACTGGTACTGTTTGACAATGTCTGGGGGTATCGAATACTAACGGCCATTTTATTAACAGCGGGTACCGTTCTTCTAATGTGGTTGGGGGAACAGATTACTGAAAGGGGGATCGGGAATGGGATTTCCTTGATCATAACCATCGGTATCTTATCCAGGCTTCCGTTGGCTTATCAGGGGCTGAAAGATATGTTTTTGCCTCCTGAAGGGGTTGAACAACAATATACTATTATTCACGCGGCCGGCTTGCTCGTTACCTTGATTGCAGTGATTGCCGGTGTGATTGCCGTCACTCAAGCTCAGCGGAAAATCCCAGTTCAATACGCACAGCGCAGTGTCGGCAGGAAAGTTTATGCTGGAGGAAGTTCCTTTATGCCTTTACGTGTGAATTACGCCGGGGTTATGCCGGTGATTTTTGCACAAGCAATTCTGATGTTCCCCTCCTATATATTAAATGCGTTGGGACAAACATTCGATCTTGTTATCCTGCAGAAAATGGCAGGGCAACTGCAATATGGGTCCTTTTATTACCTGTTGCTATACAGTGCCATGATCATGTTCTTTTCGTATTTCTGGGTAGCCACCCAATTTAATGAAATTCAGATTTCAGACGATCTAAAGAAAAACGGCGGCTATATTCCAGGAGTTAGACCCGGGCAGGCGACCACAACATTTCTTCATAACACGATGAGTCGAATAACTTTTGCCGGTGCCGTCTTTTTAACGATCATCGCCGTGATTCCCGTCATTATGGCCACCAATCTGAATATCAGTTTCAATGTCTCTTCTTTCTTTGGAGGAACGGGTGTCTTAATCATGGTTGGTGTTATGCTGGATACCATGAGACAGATGGAATCCCACCTGCTGATGAGGCATTACGATGGTTTCCTCAAGAAGGGTAGAATGCGGGGACGCATCTAAAAACGATTCGGAAATCAACGCTGATAGGTTCTGTATTAGGAAAATTCCATATTTTCATTGATTTCACCGAAAACCGCTGTTAAAAAGATGATTTTTTTAAAATCAGGAAGAGATCTGGAGGCGATGCGCCAAGCCTGTGCCGTAGCAAATACGGTGCTGGACGATGTGTGCCAATGGGTGAAACCTGGTGTTACTACTCGAGAAGTAGACCAATATGCGGCTGAAATAATCAAGAGTTACGGCGCCAAAAGTGCCTTTCTCGGATATCAGAAATACCCATGTCACGCTTGTTTATCAGTGAATGAACAAGTTGTTCATGGTCTGGCCGGGGATTTGGTTCTACAGTATGGTGACTTGTTGAGTATTGATGTAGGTGTGGTTCTTAAAGGCTTTATAGGTGACAATGCACGTACTATTCCGATAGGTGGTTGTGACCTGGAGAACCAGAAATTGATGGATGTCACCAAGAGTGCCCTGTATGAGGGCATAGCTAAAGCTGTCGTTGGCAATCGGGTGGTGGATATATCGACAGCCATCCAGAATTTTGTTGAAACGAACAACTTTGGTGTCGTTCGTGAATTTGTCGGACATGGGGTTGGCCGAAGTATGCATGAGGAACCACAGGTTCCAAATTATGTAGACGGAAAGTCCTCACCGAAATTACGGGCAGGAATGACTTTGGCAATTGAACCAATGGTTAATATGGGTTCACCTGAAGTCAAAGTCCTGAAAGATGGTTGGACCGTCGTTACCAAAGACGGATTGCCGTCAGCACATTTTGAACATACGATTTTGATAACGGAATCCAAACCGGAGATTCTTACTTGCCGGGAAAAGATGGCATTGAATTGAAGGGCGAGATCGAGGCTATGCTCTCGGATCATGCCTTCACCGTCCGGTTGCCGAATGGACATAAAGTGACAACGGCTGTACCGGTTAGATTAAGAGACAGTTTGTCAGGATTGAAAACCGGGACATTAGTCCGGATTAAGATGTCCCCTTTCGATATGTCGAAGGGTAGAATAGTTGGAATTAAATAAGTAATAGAACCAAGTTAAAATGAAAGTCAGAGCATCAGTAAAACGACTTTGTGAGAACTGCAGGATTATTCGAAGAAAAGGAGTTGTTCGAGTGGTTTGCAGCAATAAACGTCATAAACAGAAGCAAGGCTGAATCGGAGCATCACTATGCCAAGAATAATTGGAGTTGATATTCCCGGACACAAACGGGTCGACATAGCACTTTTGTCAATCTATGGGATTGGTCCCAAAAGTTCGGGAGAAATATTGGAAAAAGCGAAAATTGATCCTGCAACCCGAGGGAAGGACCTGAATGATAATCAGGTTTCTGACATCGTGCACGTCATCCAAGAAGGTGATTATGTCACTGAAGGGGATTTGCGCCGGGAAATAGGTCAAAATTTAAGACGACTGCAAGCAATTAGAAGTTATCGAGGTCTGAGACATCAAAAGGGACTGCCCGTTAGAGGCCAGAGAACCAGTACGAATGCACGCACTCGTAAAGGTAAGACTAAAACGGTCGGTATTCAAAAGAATCCCAATGCCAAAGCGGGAATCCATTAATAGACTAATCGAAACGAAGACGTATCCATATGGCAGACGAAAATAATTCGAAAGAAACGGGTCTTGAAAAATCTGAGACGCCTGAGGTTTCCAAACCCAGCACTGAGGCACCTAAGAAAGAGACGACCGTAGAGACTGAACCAGCAGCAGAGAAGTCGGAAGACACAAAAAAACCGGAAGCTGCAGAAAAGTCGCAAGACATAAAAAAACCGGAAGCCGCTGAAAAGTCGCAAGACACAAAAAAACCGGAAGCTGCTGGAAAATCTGGAAAGGCTGTTAAAGCTACCGGAGGAAAAGGCAAGAAGGGGAAAACTGAGTCGGAAAGTGAAGAAGTCGATCCGGCATCACTTGCAGCACCTTCTGCAGCAGAACTGCTGGCCGAGGATGTTGGGCCTAAAAAGATCATCAAGGCCAAGAAGGCCAAGAATGTTATATCAGGACTGGCGCATATCCTGGCCACATTCAATAATACTCTAGTCAGCATATCTGACATGCAGGGAAATGTTATCGGTTGGTCCAGTGCTGGTCGGGTGGGCTTTCGAGGTTCGAGGAAAAGCACAGCATTTGCTGCCCAGAAAGTCGCTCAGGATGCCGCGCGCCAATCCATGTCGCACGGTTTAAAAGAAATCATCGTGCAAGTGAAAGGGCCTGGATCCGGAAGGGATTCCGCTATCCGGGCTTTGCAGAACGTGGGTTTGGTAATTACGTCCATAAGGGATGTCACTCCGGTTCCACATAATGGGTGTCGTCCCAAAAAGAAACGTCGTGTCTAGTTAAACGATAGAGGAAGAATTTATGGCTCGCTATACAGGTCCACGCACTAGAATAAGCAGAAGGTTCGGTCTTCCCATTTTTGGGCCGTCCAAATACCTTGATCGAAAGAATTATCCTCCGGGGATGCACGGTCCCAAGTTCCGCCGCAAAACGACGGATTATGCCTTGGGACTAATGGAGAAGCAGAAGCTCCGATTTTACTACGGTCTGTTTGAAAAACAGTTTCGCGGTGTTTACAAAAAAGCCCAGCGCAAGCGCGGGGTGACCGGAGAGATCATGCTCCAGATCCTGGAAACACGCTTAGACAGTATTGTTTATCTTCTTGGATTTGCCTCGACACGAGCCGCTGCCAGACAAATGGTCAATCATGGTCATATTCAGGTAAATGGTGGAAAAGTGGATGTAGCATCCTACGAAGTTAAAGTGAATGATGTCGTGGAGGTAAAGGATTCCAGTGTATCCAGGCAGTTGGCCACTCATCATTTGGAAATGTCAACCAGCCGGACGGTTCCCGACTGGTTATCCTTTAACAAGGATGCATTTCGTGGTGTTCCACAACGCATACCGACTCGAGACGAAATACAACCCATAGCCAATGAACAGGTTGTGGTCGAATTTTATTCCCGCTAATCCTGACTCAATAAATTAAAACGTAGAAAGGAATAACGAGTATATGGGGTCGAGTTCTGCGGGAACAGAAGGGCTCAACCCAGTTTAAACTCGTTTTATTATTATGCCTGTAAGACTAGGTAGATTTGAAATGCCGAAACGGTTGGTTAAAGAAGAAGAAACCGCTACGGACAACTATGCAAAATTCATTGCCGAACCTTTTGAAACGGGTTACGGACACACAATCGGAAATTCATTGAGGCGTGTTTTGTTATCTTCCCTTGAGGGAGCGGCAATCACGTCCATTAAAATCGATGGTGCGATGCATGAATTCACTACGATTGATGGAGTTGTCGAGGATGTTACCGACATTGTTCTGAACCTGAAAAATGTCAAATTCATGTGCCATTCCCGAGAACCGCAAACCTTGTTGATGTCGGTTACAAAGGATGGAGCTGTGACTGCGGGAGATATTACAGGCAACCAGAATATAGAGGTTGTCAATCCCAAGCAGTATATCCTCACCTTGGACAAAAAGAAGCGGTTTGAGATGGAGATGGAGATCAAAGTCGGTCGCGGGTTTTGTCCCGGTGACGCCAACAAGAAACCTGATCAGGCTATCGGAGTAATTCCGATTGATTCCATATTTTCACCGGTGACTCGAGTGAGGTATCTCGTTGAGAATGCCCGTGTTGGACAAAGGACTGATTATGACCGGCTCCTGCTTGAGATTTGGACTGATGGAAGGATTTCACCTGATGATGCATTAACTCAGGCCTCGGCTATTCTGCAGCATCATTTGGATGTATTTGTTGGATACGACAAAAATGTCGTAGAATTCGAAGAAGTCGTGGAGAAACAGGACAATGAGCAGAATCGACTTAAGAACCTGTTGAATATGAGTGTGAACGAGATTGAGCTCAGCGTTCGTGCTGCGAATTGCCTCAACAACGCCAACATTACGAGTGTTGGACAATTGGCAATGAAGACGGAAGCAGAAATGCTGAAATATCGAAACTTCGGCAAGAAGTCTTTGAACGAAATCAAAGACAAGCTCAGTTCATTAAATCTTTCGTTGGGCATGAAGTTTGAACCTTCATTACTTGAAGATATAGTTGAAGAGAGTCTTACTTCATAGTTTAGGGATAGCTTGCCTATATATAAGGAATTAGAATATGCGACACGGGAAAAGAACCGCTAAGTTGGGAAGAACCGGAGAGCATCGCAATGCGATGCTTGCCAATATGGTTTGTAGCCTAATCAAGCATGGACGAATCACAACGACGCTTGCGAAAGCGAAAGCAGCTCGTCCTTACGCCGAGAAAATGATGACTTTGGCCAAAAACGGATCCTTGCACGACCGGAGGAATGCTGCATCTCGTCTCCATCAGGAAGACATGGTTCGCAAGCTCTTCAACGAACTGGCTGAAGACTATAAGGACCGTCCTGGGGGTTACACCCGAATCATCAAATTGGAACAACGTCGAGGAGACGCGGCCCAGAAAGCCATCTTAGAATGGGTTGAAGGCAGTGCAGACGCTTCTGAAACAGATGCGGATGATTCATCCCAGGAGGTGGAATTGGAAGCCGAAGTGATATCCGATAGTGCAGAAGTCAAGGAAGAGCAGCCTGAGGTTTCTGAACAAGAGACAGAGACAACTGAAGAAGAATCGAAAGATTCAGAAAGACAGTCCGGATAAGAAGGATTATACTCTTACGCATCAAGTTTTCGGATTTAAACCTCGGAATTCTTCACAAACTTGATGCCGGGCAGAACAGGGTACCTGAAGGTGGCCGCGCTGAGGCCGTTCATGGAAAATCACGTGTTTATACTCCATGAAAAGGTCCCGGTTCAGCGCCCCGGGCTTCAGGAAATCGCCGGGACTTATATTCCAGCCCATCA
>DUCD01000016.1:0-5765 GCA_012959985.1 Verrucomicrobiales bacterium
TGACATGACCGGAACGATGTCAAATCCGGCCTCACCGCGGCCAGCTTCAAGTTTGAAAAGGCCCTGGACATGATTTTGTTCCTGAAGCCGGGGGCGTCGACCCCGGACAATACACTGCATGATTTTGTTCCTGAAGCCGGGGGCGTCGACCCCGGACAATGTCCCAAACAGCTTAGAATCTAACATTGATTGCGGAAGCACCGGTGGTGAAATGTCCTAGGGTTCTCATAATTGACCACTGTGCGTCCTGTTCTAAACAAACCCTATTCCTCGACGTTTCAGACTTCTATTGGGGCTTGTCTTGTCTAAAAATAGAAAGTGTTTATGATTGGGTTGTTTACGGTCATTGGACACTTGATTGATCATTTAACCCCCAGCGTCGCTATACTCCGAAAAGTGTCCGATTTCAATGAGATAAGGTGTTGAACGAAAACCGGATTGGGTTTCCGAACTCATCGGAATGCGAACTCGTTGGAGAAACCGTACATGATAAAACTATGAACCCTTTATTTTCCACCCTACGCATGCTTAGCGGTTTGCTTTGGGTCGTAGGATCCTTGCTTCAAAATGCTTCGGCTCAAACTGATTATGACAACATTATTCTCATCTTCGCGGATGACATGGGTTATGGAGAAGTAGGCTCATTTTATAAGGAGAGTCCGTTTAAAACACCTCATCTCGATCGTATGGCCAAAGAAGGAGCCAAGTTGACCAACTTCTATGTTCCCACTCCTTATTGCGCTCCATCACGGGGAACCATTCTAACGGGACGCTATCCGTTTAGACATTCCCTGGTAAGCAATCCATCACCCGACTCCGGGAATAACAATATCGGATTACCTCCATTGGAAATCACGATCGCTGAACTGCTCAAAGAAAAAGGCTATGCCACGGCGGCCTATGGCAAATGGCATCTTGGCCACAGGGAGCCCTGGTTACCCCGGAGCCAGGGATTCGACGAATACTATGGCATCCTTTACTCCAACGATATGTACCCGGTTCAACTGGTTCACAACGAAGAGGTCGTGGAATACCCGGTAGTTCAATCAAAGCTTTCACAGACTTACACGGATCTGACCATAGATTTCATAAAACGAAACAAGGATCGCCCTTTCTTTGTATATTTACCTCATGCGATGCCTCATAAACCCCTGGCGGTTTCGGACAACTTCTATACTCCCGATACCCCAAAAGACTTATATGCCGATGTCATTTCAGAACTCGATCACTGCGTTGGCCAAGTGTTGGATGCCGTCAAAAAGGAAGGCCTGGAACAAAAGACGCTTGTCATCTTCACTTCTGATAACGGGCCCAACCAAGGGGGGTCCTCTGGGGGCTTGCGCGGTATGAAAGGAAGAACCTGGGAGGGAGGTCTCAAAGTCCCCTTTATCGCCCATATGCCTGGGACTATTCCACCCGGAATCGAAAACTCTCAACCGGCGGCCACTATCGATATGCTCCCAACCATTTGCGCCTTGGCAGGCATAGAGCTTCCCTCTGATCGAACCATTGATGGGAAGAATATTTTCCCCATGTTGAAAAACAGCAACGCACCGAGTCCACACCAAGGCGTGTTCGCCATGAAAGGTGGTAAACTTGCCTGCGTGCGATCCGGCAAGTGGAAGCTCCATGTCCTCAATCCAGGATCCTCAGACATGCGACAACTTTCTGATGAAGCAGCCTTGACCTGGATTGACCCTCGTGCACCCAATGGAGTGAGTATTCTTGCTCCTTTCGAACAAGCCAAAGCCTATGAATTGCCAGGGCTGATGACTGGAGACCCTCCACGCGCCATGATGCTGTTCAACCTGGAGGCTGATCCCGGCGAGCAGCACGATGTGGCTAACGAGTATCCGGAAGTGGTCGTACGATTGAAGGCTTTGTTTGATAAAACCAACGCTGAGGTAAGAGAGTTTCCTGAACCCAAATTGGACTACATGTTCCGCGAACCGGCACCTGGAGAAAGTCGCCCATTGATGCACCTCATTGGAGGTGAGCTGCGTTACGATCGCATTCCTGCCTATCAAAGGAAACTACTGAAGGATCAGTAATCCAAGCTCATTGGTTTTCTTCTGACTTGGTCAATGATAAGTTTTTGAATTCTTTGGTATTCGAACTATTCAAGGAATAAACATGGAAACAAGGATTCGCGAAAAATTCACCGGAACTCCGGCACTATTTCTCTCCGGTCTCTTTATGCCGGGCATCCATATCGGTACCGGATGCGTGATGGACGAACACACCCCCTCACTGACGACGAATATTCTCCTAACCGCCATTTCAATCTTTTCCATCGTGACCTCCTCGATGGGTATCAAAGGCGTTTGGCAACTCATCTCCGGCTAACCGGATTAACTCTCATGCAAATCCCATCGATACTTTTACTGTCATCCAACCGTGTGTGGCGAACCTATCCCGGCGGCATGAAGCTCGACCTGATGGAGGGTTGCGAACATCCCGTAGATGGGCACTTCCCCGAAGATTGGATCGGTTCCACCACCCTCGCCATAAACAAAGGACGCGGACATCTTGTCGAGGAAGGTTTGTCTAAAATAACGGTCGCCGATGAAACGCTAATGCTCAAAGCGCTCTGCGAACAACAGCCGAATGCCTTACTCGGAGCGAGACATTTCAAAAAATACGGTACGAATACCCAGGTCTTGCTTAAATTCCTCGATTCAGCGATCCGACTGCATATCCAGTGCCATCCGACCATTCCGTTCGCTCAAAAACATCTCAACAGCAACTCCGGAAAAACCGAGGGCTACATTATCTTGAGTATTCGCGACGACGTGAAGGACCCCTATATTTATATGGGTTTCCAGTACCCGCCGGAAAAAGCAGCGTTCAAACGGATGATTGAGCAGCAGGATAGCGATGCCATACTCGCCTGCTTTGAAAAGATTCCGATCAAGCCCGGTGATGTTTTCATGGTTCCCGGAGGCATGCCGCACGCCATCGGTGAAGGCGTCTTCATGATTGAGATCATGGAGCCAACTGACTTTGCCGTTCGGATCGAGTTCGAGCGTGGCGGCTACGTATTGCCAACTGAGTCGCGTTTCATGAACCGGGGCATCGATTTTGCCCTCTCCATGTTCAGCTATGAACCCACTCCGGTTGAGGCGATCAAAGATCACTTTTTCTGTGAACCGCGCGTACTGGAAACGCAAAATCAGAGCATTGAGTATGCATTGATTGATGAACAGAAAACGCTTTGCTTCAGCGCCAACCGTATCAACGTCGAGGATTGCTATATAAGAGAAGCTGACTCATTCTATATCGGCGTCGTCTCAAAGGGATCCGGCACAATGGTTAGTGGGGACGAGGTTTATCCGGTTAACGAAGGTTCGAAGTTCTTTGTTCCTTACCTGACCGGCCCTGTCAAATTTGAATCAGAAAGCGGGATGGAGATCATTGCTATATTTCCCCCTAAATAATATCGGACGATCAGCGCTGGGCCCTACAAACTAAATTTCTGTGCTGAAGCGCAATAACCTCGCCGTTCATTTGTGTTTCCCAAAATTATTGCACGCCCCCATTCTAACCGTAAAGTTTATGCGCCCTTTCGTAATTGATGCGTCGGGCACGAATGAGTCCGTCAGCAATCTTCTCTCCGTTCGGGTCAACGTAAACCCGACCGGTTCTCCTTTTGGCCTTGGGCGCAACATCCAGAATATGGATATTGAAAATGTAAGCCGGTTCCTCGAGCGCCTTGAACCAGTGGACATTGTCTTTGTAATCCGAAACGGTTGAATAATCACCGGGGGTGAACTTCCGATCGATCGTGGGCTTGATGATCAAATGCTCTTTTTCATCTTCCAGTCGGTCGTAATGTTTACCTTGGAATTCGCCTTTCAATATTAGAAATGCGGTTGCCATGTTATTATGACCATGTGGAACCACCGACCTGCCTTTCCGCAGGGCAAAGATCTGCTGTCCGAACGCCAGCTTTTCCGGGACGCCGGCGATTTGAGGATATTTGAACCGGATGCTTTGAGCTCCACGCTTCGGCGGCTTTGCTTTCCGGTCGATCCGATCGAAATCAATGAATTTGAATATTTCAGTCATATCAACCTGGCGGAACAAAGTTTCGATCTGAGGTTGCCAGGCTGTGGGTTCTATGTCCCGCTGTTTGAGGATCGCTCCCAATTCATTGACATCGTTGAGCCATTTTATCATCTCGGGACTGACATTCTCGGCGAACAGCTCCTGTCGGCACAGTGTCTCAATCAAGGAAAAAGACAGAAGCGTTCGAACGGATTGAAGAGTGAATGCCCTTCGAGTCAGGGCGGGCGCCTCTTTTGGGGATTCAATGGAAAATGAAGATTTCATAACCGAGATTCCTTAAAATTCATGGGTGATGCTTGACAAGCCAAATGATTCGCTTGGGATTAGGTTATTCCGGATTTAAAGTGGCGGCGGTGAAATGTCAATCGCAATCCGGTCCAATCTCAAGCAGAATCCACTGTTTGATGGTTGAAATTTCCTCTGAACTCAAGCCGTTCCCTTTCGGCGGCATCTCTCCGCCAACCATCATTTCCATCAAAAGGCTTTCTTCGGGTTTTCCCCAAACGATCGGCGGACCACTTGCACCGCCTGAAATGATTTTGCGAAATTCACTCAGGTTGAGCCCGGCTTCACGTTCCTCAAGACCGTGGCATTCGATACAGTGTTTTTGAAAGAGTGGTTTGATTTCCTGGTTGAAGAATTTCTTCTTCTTTTGTTCTCCGGAATTCAGGCAGCCGTAAGCCAAGGTGACAAGAACAACACATAGACTTCGCAACTGTCTCGGCTGTTTTCGATTCATCCCACTTTCAACGGTTCGTCGAAAGTGTAGCATTGGGACCGATTATTTGAAAACATGATTGTGAAGTCGAATCGCGGAACTCGGTACCATGGCTGTATAGAGGGATCGGATTTACCAAGTTTGATTCCCAATTTTTAAATCGATCTATGTAAGAAATCCATGATCGCTCGGATCCATAAGAAAAGACCTGTCCCGAATGGCATTAAGTTAAGGAGGGTTGGGGGTGATTTCTCAATCCTCCTGCTTAATTTCACTGCTCAGGCGGCGCACTCGGAGAGCGAGCACCACTGCCATTCGGTTAAGCCTGATCTGGTCATTCAACGGAAAGCGGCGACTTCGTAGAACTCGTCGACGCAGTCCAGACCGCTGACGCGTTTGTCCAAAAAGCTCTGATATTCCGGCAGGTTTTGGACTGCGTGCGACGAAGTCGCCGCTTTGGATCGGGAGAGATCCTCGGGAAACCCGAGCAGCAAGTCAGGAGGTCTGATAATCTTTATTCTTAACCGATAGGCAGTGGAGTGAGCCTTACCTGTGATGCTTTACTTGGAAGATTTCAGAAACTCAGGATTGATCGACGAGCCGCCTTAACTTAGTGCCATTCAGACCTGCCCCCTAGTTCTCACAAGCCATTTGAAAAACACGGAGACGTGTCGAAGTGCGTTGTCCCTGCCTTCTTCGTCGATGATTGAAGAACGTATCCTTGATTCGATCTCACCTTGAAGCGATTGGAATCGAGTTGCTCCCATCTCGAAACGCTGAACGCCATCTGAATTAATGATTTTTTGAATCTCGAACCTTGTCTGGCGATTAAGGTCCTCCAGTTCGGGAAAATAGTCGCGCGGTGCCGTCACCCGAATTTCGCCGGTTACCCAGGAAGCCAGATCAAAATCACCGGCGATAGGAACTATACTGATCGGCATCAAGTTTTCGGAAAATCCCAGGGGCTGAAATTGTCGGA
>DUCD01000016.1:5905-19696 GCA_012959985.1 Verrucomicrobiales bacterium
ACCCTGTTCTGCCCGGCATCAAGTTTGTGAAGAATTCCGAGGTTTAAATCCGAAAACTTGATGCGTAAGAGTATAATTTTCCATTTTCAAGTTCAATGACTTCAGTATTCCAGAGTCCCTGACCATTTGAGGATAAATGATAATCCCAATTTCCGAGCATGGCGTGGAAAAGTTTGAGATCAGTGATCAGTTGTTCGTCGAATTCGGCATCCTCCAGGCTAGTTGTTTCCTCATCCTCCAGAGCACGCCCATTCAATCGCTTCGCTACGACCTCCACATGATCCATCAGAAAAGCCATCCGGGTGACCTGCCATCCGCCGTTGTTCACCGTATCTTCCGCACTTGTATCACGATAATTGATAACAGGCCGTCGGACGCGCGGTCCGATAAAGTCCAGCAGTTGCATGATTTCATAGGCCAGGGCCTCCCGGAAGGTTGCTGTTTCATGGCGTAATCGCCCAATATTTCCTTGGCCACCTTCAGCACAATGAGTCCCGATCTTTATTTCTCGGGCATCGGCAAATGTCGTACCTTCCCGGTCTTTCCTGGAAATCTTTATCTTTAATTTCGGAAATGGACATTCCTGCAAACTGGAGTTGCCCCGCACCCGAATCTGTAATGGAAGTACAAGGCCACCCATCTGAAGGCTTCCGGAGAAATACGGTTTTTCTCGAACCGGCGGAAAGATCCCATCAGGTAATCCGGCGAAGGCGAGATTGAAGTGCTCCTGGAAAGGGCCTCTGAGATTGAGCTCTGCTATGGAGTCTGTTGAGAAAAATAGTGCGGTTTTATGTGAGCGGTAGATTTGACCCTGGTTTATCGAAGCCGGCTTGTAGGGACTCACAACATTTACTAGATCCTCCCATGGGCCAAGAACAGTAACCGCAGACTGGAGCTCTCCGGTGAAATGGATCGTGTTTCGCCCGTCCTCACGAATGATCGAAACGATCGGTGGATGGGGCAACGGCTCCTTGGCCAGTGCCGTGTCCTCCCCCATTATCATCAGATAGGGAAGCCACAATGGAATTGAAAATTTCACTATAATCCAATTTCAGTGAATAGCGTGGGCCGTAACATCGCGCCTTGCCAGAAACCCAATTCGCCTCCAGCAAATGGCGATGTTATTTTTGAGAGGTCTCTTAGTATGGTTTTCGACTGTCCTTCATTTTCCACCCCGCAATTCGTCCAGTGAGAGCTTCCCGTCGGCGTTCCTGTCCCTCTGCTTGAATTGGCGGTTGAGGGCGGGCAGGTTTCGATTGGCTGGATTACCGATGTATTCCTTCAAGGTGACAAAGCCGTCGCTATCGGTGTCGCGGCGGCGTAGGAAATCTTCAGGGCTGGGTCGATTGCTTTTGCCTTTGGCCCGGATGGATCTGGATGCGGGGGCTGATTTCGCATCGGAACGATAGCCGGGATTCGGCTTTAGCAGCACCGCGTCCATTTCCTTCAGTTGTCGAGTGATTACGGTGTTCATTTCGAGAACACGGTCCGGATGGACCGTCGCGAGGTTCTTCGTTTCGCCAATGTCGTTCCCCAAATGATAAAGTTCGAATCGATCGGCACGGTTTTCTCCGTCGCCATGAAAGCGAATGAGCTTCCACGGACCGCGGCGCAGATAGGTGGAAGGGATGGTGCCCGGCCGTGGGTAGTAGTTGGGCACGAAGCATAACAGGGAATCACGCGGAGCGGCTCCACCGGTCAAGGCCGGGACTTGGCTGACGCCATCGAATGAGACGCCCTTGGGCCGGGGGATGTCCACCATATCGAGCAGGGTCGGGTACCAATCCGTGCTGCTGAGAAACGCGTCCGTCCGGCTGCCCGGTTTTGTCCGACCGGGCCAAACGACCGCGCAGGGCACACGGGTACCGCCTTCGTAGATCATGGCCTTGCCGCCGCGCAAGGGTGCGTTGCTGGTGGGTGGAATGCCGTCGATACGGCTGTACATGTTGCCGCCGTTGTCGGAAAAGAACACGATGATGGTATTGTCACTCAGCTTCAACCGGTCAAGAGTATCAAGCAGTTGGCCGACGGCATCGTCAAGGCTTTCCACCATCGCGCCGTAGACGGGCAGACGCTGGGGATTTTTCGGATCGGCCTTGGCCGCGTATTTTTCGATGAGCGTATTTTTTCCATCCCAAGGACCGTGCACCGAGAACGCCCAATAGTTCAGGAAAAACGGCTTGTCCTTGTTGGTTTCGAGAAAGGCGCAGGCTTCATCGGCCATGCGATCCTCGATGTGTTCATTTGGAACGGCGGGATCGAAGTCCAATTCGTCGGGAAATTTCCATGGAGCGACGTACGATCCTGCCGGACCGGGGCCCCACCAATGTGGGATATCCACATCGAAGCCATGTTCCAGCGGAGTGTAAGGCTCCCTGCCGAGATGCCATTTACCGAAGTGCCCTGTGACATACCCCGCCCCCTTGATGGCCTCAGCCAGCGTGACATAGTTCGTGTCGAGCCGGGAAACGCTCTGCGGCGTCAGGACCTTGTGTTCCGGACGGGCATTGGGATTCAGCTTCTTTTCCAGAATCACATTCGCCGTATGACCGGCCGCACTGGTGAAACCGGTGCGGCCTGGTTCAAGTCCGGTCATGATACTGGCACGCGTGGGCGAACAAAGCGGGTGAGCCGTGTAGGCGTTGCGGAACAACATCCCGCGACTGGCCAGCCGCTCAATATTCGGCGTCTCGTAGAAGCTCGTGGTTCCATTTAGAGTCGTATCGCTCCACCCGAGGTCGTCGGCCAGGATGAAAACAATGTTGGTGGGCGCAGCCCAAAGCACCGTAGGATATGCCCAACCGCCGATAATAAAAATTAATAGAATTGTCCTCATTTTTCTTTGATCAAATGCGCGGTTTATTGGCGGGAGCTGTTGGACTGACCCAGGGATGCCCATCGAATGCATCGCGATGGCGAGGTTGATCCGATTCTCACTCAGGCTCCTCGAAGTAGGCGGGGTCCAGAGTCGCACCTGTCTTGGAGGCAACGATCTCGGTCGTAACGAACAACTTCTTATCGCAGAATAATTTTATTTTAAAGGGCAACCTTGCACCGCCGAGTGACTTATGTTTCGAATAGTAAGCTTCGACCAGAACGGGCGAAGGGCCAAACTGTGGTATGATCACGTTTGCTTCCATCTTTACAAGCAATAGGCTCGCCTTATCGAAGTAAAGTCTGAAGTCGCCGCCGTCCGCATGGATGGCCCTGATCCCCACCACCGCTCGACCCTCGATTCGAATTCCATCAATCTTCTTCAGCGTGTATTCCTTGCCGGTCAACGGAAACAGAAACGACGCCCAGGCCATCCGTACCTGCCTCATGACATTTGCCAACTCGTCGCCCGCGAATTTCTGAGTGCCAGCATCATTGATCATCCAGGCCTTATGTCCGCTTACCGTAAGGGTGAAAACCCCCTCGATCTCACAACGGAACCAATCAGGCCACTTGCTCGCGTATTGGGCGATAAAGGGCGAGCCTTCTGCACCCTCTCCGTAATAGGCGCCTCGCTCCATCCACATCATCGGACCCCTCAGCGCATTGAATCGCCCGCCGGCGGCCTTGAGGGCGTGCTGTAGGATCTGTCTGGCGTCTTCTTCCCGAGCCTGTTGCCCGCTTATCACAAAGGCCGGAAAACCCGTCAGCAGCGCCATAGAAAACAACATAACGTTCCGCATCATACTTCCAATCTCTTACTTTTGAATGTTTCCGGACTATTCGCGCAGGTTCTCAAAGACATAAGCCTGGTCACGACAGCCGGCCACCAGATCAAGGTCGCCATCTCCATCGATATCTCCGAACACGACCTCGTGCGCCTGTCCTTTGGTCTTCGCCTTCCACACGGGTGTGGAAGAGAACACGCCTTCTTCCTGCAGGAAAATGGAGACACTTCTCCCGCGCCAGTCGGCCGCCGCCATATCGAGATCACCGTCATTGTCGACGTCTCGGAAATCGAATCCATGAAAACCGGTATCAGCGGCACTGCGCCATATGACTTTCATCATCTTCGAGTTAGGTTGCCGGGCCAGCGCCA
Source organism: Verrucomicrobiales bacterium (assembly GCA_012959985.1). Taxonomy (GTDB): domain Bacteria; phylum Verrucomicrobiota; class Verrucomicrobiia; order Limisphaerales; family DUCD01; genus DUCD01. Next base: position 9,939 of record DUCD01000016.1, read on the forward strand.
CACTGGCACCTGGAGGCCCCCATGGTCCTTTCGCGCAGAAGATTTCCCTGACACCGTCCTTGTCAATATCAAGGCAATAGACGCGCTGGCAATGAGGTGTTTTCTGATCGGAATACACTAAGGTCGATTTGTCGAACACCCCACCAACGTTGTCGTAGATAACGACCGTCCCTTTCCTGGGATAAGTGGCGATGATATCGAGATCGCCGTCTGAGTCGAAGTCGGCGAAGATGGACGACTCGCTGTACTCACGAATGCCGATTCGCCGGCTGACTTTTCTTGATGGAACGCCGTCGGTGTTCTCAAAAAGCGCAATTCCCAGGAACGGCAATCCGGCAGCCATGAGCATGTCGAGGTCACCGTCATTGTCAAAATCACCGAAGTTGATCTCGTTGGCGTCGATGTAGATTCCGGTTTCCCAATCGGGGAGGTCGCCGAAGCGGACATTACCTTTCCCCTTGTCGTTGAAGTAAAGTGCGCAATGAGATTCGTGGGTGCCCGCCAGATCGGTCAAGCCATCCTGGTCGAAGTCCAATACCGAAATATGATCGCAGTCGGTCGTCTCTTTGGAATTCCAGAACGGTTCCGACGCCAGCCTGCCGTTTACGTTCTTGAACAGAACCCAGCGTCGAGGATTGGGCGCGCTCGTCACCAGATCCAGGTCACCGTCCAGATCGACATCCAGCAATCTCGCGTTACCGTCACCGCCGCAATGCGCGCTTCCGCTGGTCCATAGGGGCCGGCTCGAGAACATCACCCGGCGGTTTTCTGCCTGAGAAAATTCCGGATTCTGAAGCAGCACCGCGAGGGTGAAAAGAAAAAGTGTTTTCATCGGCCTCTCCGGATCAGTCGGAAAATACCGTGATCGTGTTCCGCTCTTTCACCTCGTACCAACGGTTCAGTGCACCCGATAGCTCACGCACCAGCTTGGGGTTCTCACCGGCCAGGTTTTTCGTCTCCGCCGGATCATTGATCAGATTAAACAGCTGCGGCCGCTTCTCCAGGCGCGGGTGCGTGGTCGCGTAACGATTCACCACCCCGTCATAGGTCAACAAAAGCTTCCAGTCGCCACGGATGCACCAACGGAAAAGCAGCGAGTCCTCGTGGTTGTCCATGTTCGCGATGTCGTGCGCGAACGATTCACCATAAATCGTGTCCCTTTCAATCGCCTGCCCGGTCTTCATATTCTCCAGCAGATTCAGACCTGGCAGGTTCTTCGGCACCGCCACGCCCGCCGCCGCCAGCATCGTCGGCACCAGATCAATGCTGCTGACCAATTCCTTGCGATCCGCCGGTTTCAACGTGCCCGGCCACGAAAACATGATCGGGGTTCGCACACCGCCCTCGTAAGGCGTCTGCTTCGAACGCGGCGCGTAACCGCGGGCACTTGGCTTCTGGATCCAGCCGTTATCACAGACATACACGATCAGCGTGTTATCGCGAACACCCTTCTTGTCCAGATGCCCCACCAGCTCACCACACGTCTCATCAAACCACTCGCACATCGCGTAGTACCGGGCCACAAAATTGCTCAGCCCCATCGCCTTATACTTTTCAAGAAGCCGAGCCGGAGGTGTGTGTGGTGTGTGCGGCATGAATGGCGCGTACCACACAAAGAACGGCTTTTCCTGCCCCACAGCCTCATCGATAAAATCCAACACCGGTGCCAGGCCTTTACGCCCGATCTTCAAGCCGTCATCCCCGTGACGCCCACCGGGCTGCGGAAAACCACGCGTCATCCCGTGCGTAAACCCACCCCGCGAGAAGTTGCCCTCCCACCACTTGCCGCTCTGATGGCTCAGATAACCCTTCGTCCCCAGCAAACGCGGAACAGTCATCACGCGATCCACGTTCGAGATCAACTTCTCACGCGCCGCTGCGTTAACCTCCGGCGTCTTGCTGTAATTCGCAGGTGACGGATCGTTGCCCGTCACCCGGTGTTGTGAAGCGTACAGCCCCGTTGCCATCGTCATCAACGAGGGTCGACACAACGCCGTCGGCACGTACCCCCGGCGAAACACCACCGACTCGCTCGCCAGCTTGTCCAGATGCGGCGTGTCGATCTGGTCATGCCCCATGAACGAATAATCCGTCCACGCCTGATCATCCGAGATAAGCATTACGATGTTCGGACGTTTCTGCGCCTCCGCGGAAAAAACAACGGCGACCACGAGGAAGAATGCGAGTAGGTGTTTCATGATGAGTCCTTTAGATAGCATGGTTGGGTTACCAAAACTGGAGCGGTTTGAGGGGTGACTCTACTAAACAAGTTCTCATGGAGCAACAGCTTTCGGAGTTGAAGGCCACTGACGGAATCCCCAAGGATACAATAAATGTCGTTGACCAACGCAGGGTAAAATTCGATAACATCCTAGCGTAACAAAAAAACAAGGCATACAAAATGAGCATTTTCCGGTTTTCCTTCGGTTTTCATAATACGGTCGTGCTACCTCTCCTTGGCCTGGTGCTCTGGACAATTTCAGGTTTAGGAGATTGGCCGGCCTATCGTGCGGATGCCGAACGATCGGGCTACCGCGCAGAAACTCTATCCACGAACCTGAGATTGAAATGGGCATATCATGCCTCATCGGCTCCTCAATCCGCCTGGCCTCGATCACCACGCATGACCTATGACCGCACCTTTCAGCCTATTCTGGCAGATGGAATGGTATTTTGGGGAAGTAGTGTGTCCGGAAAAGTTAATGCCTTGGATCTTCAGACGGGGAATCTCAAATGGGATTTCTACACCGAGGGTCCCATTCGGTTCGCTCCCATTTATTGGAATAATCGAGTGTATGTAGGTAGTGACGATGGCTATTTGTATTGTTTGGAAGCGGGTTCCGGCAACCTGATTTGGAAAAAACTGGCGGGCCCCAATGACCGTATGGGATTGGGAAATGGACGCATGGTTTCTCAATGGCCCATTCGAGGAGGAGCGGTTATCCGCGAGAATACTCTTTATTTTGCCGCCGGTATCTGGCCTTCAGACGGGATTCATTTATACGCCCTTGATCCCGTGACGGGTAAGACAATTTGGCATAATGATACCGCAGGTTATTTATACCTTGCTCAGCCGCATGGAGGCGCCTTTGCCAATAGCGGGATCTCGGCCCAAGGTTATCTGGTGGCAAGCGAGGATAAACTTCTGGTACCTACGGGCCGCGCCGTTCCCGCTGCTTTTGAGCGAAAAACAGGGAAGTTTCTGTACTTTCATCTACAGGGAAACGGCCACCGAGGCGGAAGCGAAGCGTTTATCTCTGATAAATTCTGCATCAATAACGGTTCTTACTATGATTTGTTGAACGGAGGACACCACGCCACAATCGGCCAAGGGGCCATGGCAGCCTTTCCGGGAGGGATAGTGCGTGCCGGACAACAGGACATACAATTCTACCAATGGGCAAACCATGAAAAGTTTGATCGCAAAGGAGCCAAACAGAGTGTCAGAGAACTTGAAAAGAGTTACCGGGTGGAGCTACCGGGTTTCGGAAGCAGTGTCATCGTAATGGGCGATGACCTTTTCGCCGGTGGAGAGAATCAAGTGGGGCGAATTAATCGACAAACTGGCAACCTGGTTTGGTCAGCTAAGGTTGAGGGTACCGCCCTTGGCCTGGCAGCGGACAGCCTGAATCTAATCGTCAGCACCGATCAGGGAATTATTTACGGATTCAGCGATTATACAGGCCGACCTGATCATCATCGACAGCAAATCCAGCCGAAAGCATATGATAAGGATATCGCCATCAGCAAAGCCACCTCTGAAATTATTCGACACCTCGGGGTGACCCAAGGGTTTTGTCTTGATTTGGGTAGTGGGGACGGGAGCCTGGCATTCGATCTGGCCTCACAGACCGATCTTTTTATCATCGCCGTCGAACCCGATCCGGAGTTGGCGGCGATGGCACGGCGAAACCTCAGCCGGGCTGGAATTTATGGCTCCCGGGTGATCGTCCTGAATCGTGATCCGGCGGATTCCGGCCTTCCGATTTATTTCGCAAATTTAATCGTTTCAAATCGATCGATTACCAAAGGAAACGCAGCGTTTCCACGAATCGAAGCCGAACGCATGCTGCGCCCATATGGAGGCGTTCTCTGTGTCGGTAAACCAGGTTCCATGGAAACCTATGTTCGTGGTGCCTTGCCGGGGGCCGGACAATGGACGCACCAATACTCCAATGCTGCAAATACGGTGTGCTCCGACGATACCTTGGTGAAGGGACCTTTGAGTATGCTGTGGTACCGGGATATGAATCAAACCATGGTTCAACGTCATGGCCGAGGACCGGCACCCTTGTTCAGCCAAGGAATTCTTTACTCTCTTGGTCTCAATAATTTAGTGGCTGTGGACGCTTACAATGGCACTCAGATTTGGGATTACCCTTTGACGGATATTCTCACGGCGTTTAATGGAGATCACTTGATGGGCACCAGCGGAACCGGCAGCCCATTCTGCTTGTCCGGGGACAGTGTTTTTATTCGTCTGGAAGACTATTGTCTCAAGATCGACGCCAGGACCGGTGAAGAATTGAGCCGGATCAAGGCGCCGAAAACTCCGGATGGCCAAACAGGCGTATGGGGATTTCTCGCCCATTCAGACGGCATTATTTATGGTTCTTTGGCAAATCAGGAGCATGTGGTGACCTACCGCTATGTTAACAGTGGCGATATGACCAAGCAGCTGACCGAGTCCAAAACGTTGTTTGCCTTGGATGATCAAACTGGGGAAGTGAAGTGGCGTTACGACGCCATCGATTCGATTCGACACAACACCATTGCGATTGGGGGAGATTTCGTAGTCCTGATTGATAAGCCACTGGCAATGTATGACCGGGACCGAAGAGGTAAACCCGGCACCGACGAACAGGGTGGACGACTGGTCGCTCTCAACGCGCAACGTGGAAACCTGTTGTGGGAAAACAAGGATAATGTCTACGGAACTCTCGTGGCTCTCAATACTGATCGTCAAATTGCCATGATGAGTTACCAGCCCACTCGTTTCAGATTGGCCAGTGAAATTGGAGGGAAAATCAGTACTTTCAATTTGACGAATGGTGAGAGGCTTTGGGAAAAAAGTATCCGTTACGATTCGCGCCCCGTCATCAATGACCAAACCATTTATGCACAGGGAGGCGCTTGGGATTTGATCACAGGAGAAGATCGTCCATTCAAATTCTCGCGGTCCTACGGTTGTGGAATTCTTGCCTCGGCAAAGAATATGTTGGTTTACCGCTCTGCCACTTTAGGTTATTTCGATCTCACCAAAAATGAGGAGAATGAAGACTTCGGTGGAATACGGCCTGGTTGTTGGATCAATGTTATTCCTGCCGGTGGGTTGGTCTTTGCTCCGGACGCTTCGGCAGGTTGTCGCTGCAGCTATCAAAACCAAGCCTGGATTGCATTGCAGCCCGATGGGATACGGCCGCCATCCATCCATCCCAGGGGTGGTGTTTATCAAGGACCCGTGAATGTCACGGTGACTCTTGATCATCCGGAGCAACAATCAGCAAGATATACCGTCGATGGGAGCCAACCCTCCATGGATTCTCCGAAGTTGGAGCCATCACTTAAATTAACCGGTTCTCAGACCATTCTTGCCCGTACATTCGATCAAGGTGGCCAAGCCAGTCGTGTGGTATCAGCCGAGTTCATCATCGATTCAAATCTGCTTCCGTTTACTGGAGACAATTGGCATGTCTGGGATGCGCCTGGCGCCAATCCGACGGAAAGCAGTTGGAGTATCAAAGGAGGGGTTGCTTCCCAATCCTCGAATATATTTGTCAATACAGAGGAGACGATGTCCAAAAATCCAGCCGTCCATCGACCGGGAACTCTGCGGATCCTTCAACCGGAAAACTCAAAGGCTATGGCAAACGGTGAAATTTCATTTGAGATAAATTCCTCGGATGATGACGGCGTGGGCTTTGCCTTTCGGGTTCAGGACAAAGATAATTACTACCTCTGGACGATGCACAAAGAACGCTCCTTTCATTCCCTGGCTCGAATGAAGGGTGGACGTTATGAGCTTTTAGCAGAGAACCAAAGAACCTACCGCTCCGGTCAATGGCATCAGGTGAAGATCGAACTGGCCGGTCCACAGATAACCATTTATTTTGATGGAGAAAAGGAATTACAAGTTTCCGATTCAATTTTTCCACAAGGTGGTATCGCCCTGTATTCCTGGGGTAATTCCGGGGTCCAGTGGCGCGCATTGAAGATTGTAAAATAGAAGTGTTCCCTTGTTTGAGGGCGTCGTGTATTCAACGTGATGAATCGGTGTGTTTTCGCCGCTTGCTTCCCTCAACGAATCTCTAGAATTTACAATTCAAGATCCCCTGACTCGTCAACATATTTCCTGTTACCAGCGGGATCGATGACCGTCGGAGTGATGAAAATATCGATGTATTTATTGTTTCCCTGTGCATCAATGCGACGGAATCCATTGATCCACATTGTATGTCCATCCTTCACTCGGACGGTTCTTTTTTTCTTAAAATCCTCAATTGCTGACGGATCAGAAAGGGCATTTTTTATGTCCGTTTTTTCATGAGCATCCTTTGAAAATGAAAACGACCCCGAATAGTCCATCAGAATTGATAAGCCTCGAAAAACCGTTGCTCGCGGTCGAATCGTTAACTCTATCTCGATCTCCTCCTCGTTCCCGTTAATTTCCGACAACTGATTCAGTTCTGAATCATGGGTACTCAGCGTGTCATTTTCGGACAAAAGCAACTGCGCCTTTCGTCCACTTAAGGTAGTGACTCGAAGTGGTCCCAATGGAAACGTTGTTTCAATTTGCTCAAATTGACGATAGATTTTTTCAACTTCCGATGCACTCAGGAAACCGCGCTTGCGATCAATTGGAGGATCAACAGCAAGGTTGGCAATAGGTGGTTTCGAGGAATCCAAAATAGTTTTATGGAATTCAATGGGAATTTCAATGAATTCAGTCGATTCAAATATCCGGGCTTCGACCCTAATCTGTTCCGTAGTCGATTTCATTTCACGGAATAACTTTTCAAGCGTATTCAATTTATCCGGGGTAGACCGGATCATCAGTTTTCCAAGGCCACTGATAAACAGTCCCTCGCCATTTTCACTTTCATCCCGAAGCAAGCGGATGGTTTCGACCAATAAGTCTCTGGCCTCATTGGGTGGAAACTCCGCTATCTTGTAATTGGGATTCAACCGAATTTCTTCCTCAAAAAATCGGAGAGTGGTCGCGAGATCCATGTCAAAAAAACGGGTTATCAACGAGCTGTTCTGCTCAGAAGACTCGAATCTTTCGATTGATACAGGCCCCGGCAGGAAGTTGGGGAGGGGTTCTACACCTGGATTCTGAGTCGTCTTCGTTGAAAATTCACTTTGAGTTACTTCAGCTTCTTCAGGATCTGGTGATACATGGATCGCCGAAGACACGCCTGCGATGGCCAGAATGACGGATGCAATCAACCCCTTCGCCCACAACCCAATGGGTTTCCGGACTCTGCCCACTTCCAGAATGGATTTCAGGCGCGGCTCCAACTGCGATGCCCGGGCCATGGCGAAACCGGCTGATCGATTCACAGGAACCGACTGAAACTCCCTCACCATTTCTATCAGACAGTCGGCATAATCCTGGGCCGTCGATCCACTGGAAAGGACCCGGTCATCACACGCTCTTTCCTGTTCGAGTCTGAGTCTCTTCGAGATTGACCATACCAGCGGATTCATCCAATAGACGGCTGATACAATGCCCGCGAGGACTTGGATTACGCAGTCCCCCCGCACGACATGAGCCAATTCATGCCTGAGGACGTTTAGACGTTTGGCTGAGGACCAATGACTGGATTCAGATGGAAGAAAGATAACCGGACGCAACCACCCCCAAGTCATCGGAACCGTGCCGTGGGGTCCGGTCAGAAACCGGATTTTCCGTTTCATCCCCAGCTCCCTGCAAACCTTCCGGATTAGCGGTGTCCATGAATCCTCGGTAATTTCATTCGAGACGCTTTCCAATCGAATAACTCGACGAACCGACAGCAAAAGCGATGCCGAAAAAAACAAGGTTCCACTGAACCAAATTCCAGATAACACCAAAAAGAGAGAGTTCCAATTCCAGATGCCAACGCGAGCCTCCTCGAAAAGGATTCTGTCCGCCGTCACTCGCTCGTCGCGGATTTCCAGATTCTGAGACAGGTTGCTTTCAACGTCCGTCGCGGTAATCCCAACGGTAATCGGTCGTGAAACAATGACCGTCCCGTCTGTGGGAATCTCAGAGGAATTAGTGTCCGAAAAGAAAAAACCCGGAACTTGCCAAGTCGGTAATGTTCCGGCCATGAACGGTAGCAGCAGCAGACTGATCAATCCGATAGGACTGGGTTCCAGCCGAACACTTTCTCAAAATGAAGTGACCACAGAACACCGTGGCCAAAATCGAAAAACTCTTGAATAGCAGCACGATCAGATCGAAAGCCGGTACGCCGCCCCCTAACGGAGCCATAGAAAGAAGACCGCTCACTTTGCCCCTCCTTTTCTTTTACTGTGGATCAGGGTTTCAAGCCGGTTCAATTCCTCATCGGACAGACCTCTGTCTGATGAGGAAATCAACGCGGAAACCGCCTGTTCCACCGACCCTCCAAAAAAGGTCTCCAACATTCGCTTCAAGGCTGACCGGCGTACGGTTTTCGCAGAACGCGTCGATCGATACACGTGGCGAACCCCATCCTTACGATGAGTCAGATGCCCCTTGCTTTCCAGAATTCGTATCATCGCCCGAACAGCTGAATGACTCGGGGGATCGGGCATCCGTTCGGTGATCTCGTTCGCTGTGGCGGTACCCATCTGATACACAATCCGCATGATCTGCCGCTCACGCCTACTTTGATTTAATAATTCTTCTCCACGCATATCCATACTTTCACCAACTAGACATGGCAATAATTTACCCTGTTGGGGAGTTTGTCAAGAGACTATGGTAATTTTTTACCCATTACGCCGGGAAGAATCGACCCAAAGACGAATCGGTGGGACCGGAAATTTTGGGGTCACTGTATTCACGGATTACTCCGTTTCAGGTCTGCTGGTAATCGGCGACAGATTTGAATGGCACTACGTTAGGGCCTTTTATTCCATCCTGATTGGTTTTCCATTGTTCGGGGTCGACGCCCCCGCCTTCAGGAACAAAATCATGCATTGTCCGGGGTCGACGCCCCCCGCCTTCAGGAACAACAGCATGTCCAGGGCCTTTTCAAACTTGAAGCTGGCCGCGGTGAGGCCGGATCTGACATCGTTCTGGTCATGTCAATCCCAGACCCAATTACCCCGACTATCCAGTATTCATTACTGGTTGCGGCGTGCTGGGACAGCACGCCCTACCCTCCTTAACTGAGTGCCATTCGAGACAGATTGTTAGTTTGCGACAGGGGCAAAAGTGCCTTGCAGAACCTGTTGAAAGCGATGGCAATGTAGCACCTCGGATTCCTTATGTTCTTTTGCAGGCAAATTGGCTACAGTCCGACAGGAATCGGGGCAGGTCGATGATTCGCCCAATAGGTTCCAAAGCAGCTGACCGGTATGATACAACTCATCTCTTTAGTTTTAAGTCTGGTCATTGCCTCTCAAGCAATGGCTGCGAATAAACCCAATATCCTGTTTATCTTCGCGGATGATTGGGGTTGGGGTGATCTTGGTTGTCATGGGCACCCCTATGTAAAGACGCCTAATATTGACCGGCTTGCGAAGGAGGGGACGGACTTTTACCGGTTCACGGTTGCAAGTGG
>DUCD01000016.1:19706-36627 GCA_012959985.1 Verrucomicrobiales bacterium
CACCGAGCCGGACGGCGGTTATCACGGGACATTTTCCCGCGCGATACAACATCGACGGGCATTTCGCATGGGTGCCAAGTAATGCCAAGCGGAATATGCCTGACTGGCTTGATACCGAGGCTCCGACGATTCCAAAATTCTTGAAGAAGGCAGGTTATGTGACGGCTCATTTTGGCAAGTGGCATTTGGCGAACAACATGATCCCTGATTCGCCGCTTCCGAACGTCTACGGCTACGATACCTATGGAGCCTTCAATTGTGCCGGTGAACAGATGCCGGTACATGAGGATGCTGACAACGCCATCAAGGTAATCAAAAAGAGCAAACGTGAAGGAAAGCCCTTCTTTATCAATCTCTGGCTTCATGAGCCGCATACTCCATTTCATACGGTTCCCAAGTATCGTTGGCGCTTCCGTGATCTGGAGGAGACTGACAATATCTATGCTTCCGTGCTTTCACACGCGGATGACCGGATCGGTGAAGTGCTGGACACCCTTGATCGCTTGGACCTCACAGAGAACACCTTGGTGATCTTCAGTTCGGACAATGGCCCGGCGCGTGGAAGAAAGAATGCTAAACTTACCTTGATGCATGATACAGCGACCGGGGCTGGCTATAGCAGTGCGGCTTCCAAAGGAATTACCGGAGGCCGTAAAGGCTACAAGGCGGCCTTGTTCGAAGGCGGAATAGGTGTTCCTTTCATTGCGCGCTGGCCGGGGAAGATTGCCGCAGGGAAGGTGGATAAGACGACCATGCTGTCTGCTGTGGATCTGCTTCCCACTTTTTGTGAAATTGCCGGTGTGCAACTGCCTGCCAGTTATCGCCCGGATGGGGTGAGCCAGGTGGCTGCGTTGATGGGCCATGTTAAAGCCAACCGTGACAAGCCACTTTTCTGGAAGTCAGGAGCCCGCTGGCCGGCCGTTAAAGCCAAGCCGGATCATTGGGTGTCTTATGCAGTGGTGGTTCAGAACTGGAAACTGGTGACGAGTCAGAAATCGGAATACGTTGAGCTTTATGACATCGTTGCAGATCCCTTTGAGAAAAAGGATCTGAAGGAGGCTCAGCCGGAGGTTGTGAAGCAGTTGTTGAAGAAGCTGGAAGACTGGAAGGCGACCTTGCCAACCAAGCCAAAGGGGAAAGTTTTTTCGGCGGAGCGGGCTCAATTATGAAGTGAGCGGGGAGTAAGCCTCCCTAAAGTAAATTGGCTGGCAATTGAACAAAAAATGGGGCCTCGAAGGGTACGGAAATCTTTTGAATCCTTCTTGATATCGCTGAGGAAATTAGCTATTGTGATATAGATTCATTGTGGCAGATTTAAACCCATTGCAATCTGTCAACCCTCCCGATCACGAAGACAAAAATGAAACGATTAGTATGGATGCTCGTCCTGGCGGGCATGGTTCGATCTCTTTCGGCTGAGTCGAATTGGCCGCAGTACCGAGGACCGCAAAGCTCCGGCGTGAATGACTCGGTTCCGCTCCCTGTTGTATGGAACCTGACCACGGGAGAAAATATCCGGTGGAAGACCGCGATTCCGGGATTGGGCCATGCATCACCCATTGCCTGGGAAAACCGAATCTATGTTGCAACCGCCGTTTCTCCTTCATCTGCTTCGCTCAAGGTGGGTTTGTACGGGAACATCGACTCAGTTGAAGAATCCGATCCACAAGAATGGCGACTGATTTGTGTGGATGGTAAAACCGGAGAAATTCTTTGGAATACTTTGGCATTCAAAAAAATCCCTAAAGTGAAACGGCATACGAAGGCGACTCACTGCAATTCGACTCCAGCTACAGACGGAAAACGCATTGTAGCGATTCTAGGGTCCGAAGGTCTTTTCTGTTTTTCAATGGATGGAGTGCTTTTATGGAAAAAGGAACTTGGAGATATGAATTCAGGTTATTTCAAAGTTCGAGAAGCGCAATGGGGATTCGGCAGTTCGCCGGTTTTACACGATTCCAGAATCATCGTTCAGTCCGATGTCCAGGATGATTCCTTTGTGGCTGTGTTCGACGCCGAATCCGGCAAAGAACTCTGGAGGACTTCGCGAGTCGATGTGCCGACTTGGTCTACGCCCTTGGTGGCGGACACGCCCACTGGAAAGCAGATAATTCTCAATGGATGGAAGCACTCTGGGGGCTACGATTACTTTTCCGGAAAGGAGATCTGGAAACTGAAGGGCGGCGGCGATATTCCAGTTCCTTCTCCAATTCTGGTCGGTAACTGCGTCATTCTCACCAGCGCACACGGCCGTTACAGCCCTATTCGATCGGTCCGGCTGACAGCCCGGGGAGACATCTCCCCGAGAACACCCTATGTATCCAACGAGCAGATTGTTTGGGCCAATCGGGGAGGCAATTACATGCAGACGCCGATTTTCGTGAACAGTCGGATCTATGCATGCAGAGATTCCGGCATCCTTTCCTGTTTCGATTTCAAAAACGGCAAACGGCTGTTTGAGGAAAGAGTGGCCCACCTGCCGCGAGGATATACGGCCTCACCTGTTTCGGATGGCCGACATCTGTATATCTGCAGTGAACAGGGAGAAATCATCGTCGTTCCCGCAACCGATACCTTCTCCGTTAGTGCTGTCAATGAATTGAATGAAATCTGCATGGCTACTCCGGCCATCTCCAACGGCCTACTCCTGTTCCGAACCAGAAACAGCCTGATTGCGGTCGGCTCAAAACCATTTTGAACACAGGCAGGCATTCAGCGAAGAACCTTTGCCTTTTTTAAGACCTTCGGCCGACCTGGACATAGTTGAATGATGATTGGTAATGCTCTCAACATTCCCGTAACCTGTAAATTAACCTGACCGTCTTGATGATGAAAGCAGCGTAAAAATCGACCTGAGTTCTACGACGGTATCATTAATAATTTTTGAACGGTATGAAACAAACAAAACACATTCGACAATTTCGTCAAACCTGGCTTCCGGCTTGGATGGTTCTGTGTCTGGCAATCTCGGTCTTTGAGAGCTCCCTGTCCGCTCAAAGTGGTGAGAGGCGTGGTCGCGGCCCCGGGGGTTTCGGGGGGGCGCAGCAAGGCGAGCGGATTGAGCCTGAGGACCTCACTTTTGACCTCGGTGTCGGTCGAATCCCAGACCGGAAGACCTTCGAAAAGCTCTCCTACAAAGGCCCGGATGTGATGCGGGATGCCTATTTAGCAGATCTTGAATTTGTGAAGTTTATCATCGAGGCCTTTGGAACGGATAAGGAGAAGGTTTATTTCATGAATACCAACAACCATCGTGCTCATCCTCGATTTATGCCCATGGTTGGAATTAATCGGCAGGGAGCCGTTCGAGGGGCCCTCACCTATTTACCCAGGTTAACCGCGCCAGATAAAGATGCCGGACTCTACATCATGGATTTCGAGCCATTTGATTCATACACGTTTGAGGAGATTAAAGCCATTCGCAAGATATTGACTGAGTTTGTACCGATACTAAAAGGAAAAGTCGCTTTTCATCCTTTAGAGGGAAACGTGGAACGTTATCGCAGTGAGAAGGCTAAATACGATGCCTCCGACGTTGCCGTGCACTTGGACGAAGACCTGTATCGGAACATATCCTATTTGCCCCTCAACATGGCGGAATCATTTGGTTTGCTCCGGGTGATGGACAATGAAACGCGTCCCTCTCCACGTGACATCGTCATATGTCAGACGCTTCCTAATCAGATGCCTCGAGTTGCGGGGGTTATCAGTGAAGTCAGGCAAACGCCATTGTCGCATGTGAATCTTCGTGCAGTCCAGGACAAGATCCCCAATGCCTTCATAAAGGGTGCGTTGCAAAAGGATGCAGTGAAGTCGTTGGTAGGTAAACTGGTATTTTACCGGGTTTCGGATGGGGGATTCAACCTCCGAGAAGCTTCGCAGAACGAAGTGGACGAACATTTTAAGGCGCTCCGCCCGACGAAGTCGCTGATTCCGGTGCGAGATCTAAGTAAGGAAGGGATTCTACCACTGAATGAGATCGCGTTTGAGGATGCGTCCGGTTTTGGGGTGAAGTCGTCCAACCTCGCGACCATGCATTCCTTCGAATTGCCGGAAGGGACTTTTCCGAATGGTTTTGCGATGCCCTTTTACTTTTATGATAAATTCATGAGTTACAATGGATTCTATCAGAAGGTCGATGAGATGCTTGCTGACGAAGTGTTTCAGTCTGACCGTGAGGTGCAGCGAAAGAAACTAAAGAACCTGCGATCAAAAATTGAGAAAGGGAAAATGCCTGGTTGGATGCTGAAATCAATCGAAAAGCTACAGAAATCATTCGGGGAGGGGATTTCGATTCGTTGTCGATCGAGTACGAATAACGAAGATCTCCCGGGCTTCAGTGGGGCAGGGCTCTACGATTCATATACCCATCATCCTCGTGAAGGGCATCTGTCGAAGTCTGTTAGACAGGTGTTCGCAAGCTTGTGGAATTTTCGAGCCTTTGAAGAGCGGGAGTTCTATCGAATTGATCACAAAAAAGCGGCGATGGGGGTCCTGTTTCATCAAAATTTCAAGGGGGAAAAAGCAAACGGAGTAGCGGTTACCGATGACATCCTTTACGAGACACAGGGAAACTACTATTTGAATACACAGATGGGTGAGGATCTGGTAACCAATCCAGACGGGACCTCCTCGCCCGAAGAGATACTTCTCGGATGGTGGGAACGCGATGGGCATGAGATCGTACGGCGATCTAGCGAAGCGAAAGAGGATGGTTTGTTGTTGTCGGTATCCCAATTGGATGAGTTAAGGGACGATTTGGCTCGAATCCATGCGCGGTTTCGTACGCTGTATGGTCACGGAAAAGACGATGTCTTTGCGATGGAGATTGAGTATAAGATCACCGAAGCAGGGGACTTGCTGATCAAGCAAGCAAGGCCCTGGGTGTATTAGGGCAGGCCATTAGGGTAGGTGCATTTCAGACGTCAATAATTATGGCATGAAAACGCCAGGCACACTACGCCGGTCCCAAATAGGTATTTAGACGCATTCCGGTTTTCATATATACTCTTACGCATCAAGTTTTCGGTTTTCAGCCTCTGTTTTTTTCACAACCTTGATGCGAGGTAGTGCACGATTCCTGAAGCTGGCCGCGCTGAGGCCGGTCATGGAAAATCACAGGCATAGGCTCCATGCAAAGGTTCCGGTTCAACGCCCCGGGCTTCAGGAATCGCCGCATCCTTATGACTCCTGCCCATCAAGTCCGTCAATTTCAACTTCGGGGATTTTCCGAAAACTTGAAGCCGAGCAGTATACATTCCATATATTCAAAGGATTATAGCCTGAGAGGTTCCCAATCCGGGACCGTAAATCAATGCATTGAGCAGTAGTCGGCCCGTGCCCGGCGTCGATCCACGGAATACGGGCGAATAGGCGAATAGAATGATCTGGCCATTACCCTTGCGCTCGCGGGTCACGTAAGCCGTATTTACCAACCTCTGTGCGGCTTCGGGCCACACCAGACCGCTCATTCGCAAGTTCATCTCGTATTGATCGGGCAAGGTGGACCATCCGATTTTGCGAGCAGATTTCTTGCCTTCATTCTCTTCCTGCATCTGATCCCAGCGTTCCTGCCCGATCCGGCTGAGCACGCCGAATCTGACCGGCACGTCGGCACTTCCATCGCTCATTAAAACGGTAGGCCTGCGATACAGCACAGGTAATTGTTTGCCGATCCCCATGGTTAGCCAGTGTTTTTGATCCGTACGTGCAGCTAAAACAGCCCCCTTCGGCATGAAAATCTTCTGCCAGTCATCAAGTTTCTTCAGCGCGTCTTTACCGGGACTTTTGGACTCCGAATTCCATGGATAAGTCACATCCTGTGGAACGACATTTGACCAAATCTGTGAATCGTCAGGAATCGTTTTTTGAAGGGCCAGCCATTCTCTTTGCAGGGCCAGGTCATATTTGCCCGGATTTTCGAAGGTATCGCTGATATGGCGGGCGGACGTAAACTTCCTTCCTACGGCACTCAGCGCAGCAGCAGAACCTCCATTGGCAATTAAAGTACCGCCATTTTTAACCCAGGTTGAAAGACGGGTGAGTGCTGCATCACTAATCTCAGGCTCCCAGGAATCCGGTAATACAATGACATTGTAACGTCGCAAATCAAATTTAGCCAAGCCCTTCCAAACCAGTTGAGAGTGGCGGATCCCCAGGTGAGTATCCATAACGTGCCACATGGCACCAAGGTCTAACGGGTTCACTTTTCCATTCGAAACAAATGCAATGCTTGGCGGTACCAGTCGAGTAAAATATCGGCCGCCCACATCAGGCAGGTCACCCGGAGCGGTACCATGGGCGAAGCCCTGTATAGACAGGCCAAGCTCGTCGGCCAGGCGACCGATATCAGCCGCAAGATCACCATCATATGTGCGGTGGTCGTTGCGCGATACGACTATCGAACCCCGTGGCCAGTCATTACCATCTAAACGGGTTGCCCGCTGCAATACGCGAACGCTGATCCCTGATTCCATTGCCCGGGCTGCAAAACCAACCGAACGGTCATCATCGCCATTGATAATATAACCAATTGAGCCATCAACATCCTTCAATCCGGAATCGACGACCGCTTCCTGATAATGAACCAGGTTTTGATCGATATGGGCATTGACTGTCCACGCTTCCAGCCCATGCAGCATGGTGGTATTCCAAGCCGTGTCTTCATACATCATACTACCCTCACCGCGCAGCAGGCTTTCGCGCTCTTCCAACATCATGCCATCGGTAAAAGGAGTATCGAACTCGAGCATGGCCGATAACAGGCGTGCCTCGGGCTGGCGGTTCGGAAGGACGATGCTGCCCCTGGGTATAGTCATGTTGCTGAGGTTTTTTCCCAACTGGGTGGTCACACTGGCTACCTCGATATCCCCCTCAGCGGTGAACATTTCAAAACCCTGCATTTTCATGGTCCTGACAAAGGAAAGCATTCGCGATTCATTGCGGGTGGGCAGAACAACGAAAGTGCGGTTGCCGTAGGGACCGGATTCGGAAGTCACCAAGCGGCGATCAGCAAGGAAGTCCCGGTAGAGTTCGGCGGAATGTTCCGCCAGAGTATACAGGTTGGCCAGTGTACTGGTCAGGTGGTGGTGTACCGATTCCTTGTAAGTCAATATCGATCCATCAGGCCGTCTTACACCGTCTTCATCAATTCCCGGCTGTTCATATAGAATATTTACGGCGCCGCGGTACTTTGAATAATTCGTGTAACCCGGGTACAAATCATCGTAATTCTGGCCATTGAAGTACGGCCATCCCCGCTGATCAAATGCGCTCGCCTGATCCTTGGCGAATACCTCATTCCATTTTTCATGCTGGGGTGGCCCATTGAAATTGATGGGCTGCCTGGATGGCGAAAAGTGGTAATTGCTTTGTGCCCCCTGTTCATGGGCATCAATAACCAATTGAGGGTACCATTCGTTCATGGCCGCAACCTTCCCGCGGGTCTCTGGATGTGCGCCATGAATGTAGTCACGGTTAAGATCAAACAGGTAGTGGTTGTAACGCCCTTTTGGCCAGGATTGAGTGTGCAGCCTGGACTGATCATCCACATTGGGTGCAACGCCCCTGGCTTCTTCCATAATCTTCATAAAACGCGTACGCCCGTCGGGATTCATGCAGGGATCGATGATGACGATTTCTTTCTCCAGCATCGAAACGACATCCTCGTCCAGCGATGCCGCCAGATGATATATAGAGATAAGAGCCGAATCGGACCCGGACGCTTCGTTGCCGTGAATTGAATGGCCGAACCAGGCGACTGCGGGTAACCTGTCGATAATGGTATTCCCTTCGGCCTCGGAAAGACCACGGGGATCAGCGAGCCTTGCCAAGTCAGCTTTCACTTCGGGGATACGGGCGAGATTTTCAGGTGAGGAAATAACCAGATAATGGAGCGGCCGACCCTCATGACTGCGCGCATACTCAGTCAAGGAAACTCGTTCACTCTCTGAGGCAATTTTCGTTATTATTTCAACAATTTGATCCGTCGTTGATGTCCGGCTTCCAACCGGAAACCCGAGCACCGATGACGGTGTCGTTATGGCCGGATTGTAATTCCCCGGCAGAAGGGAAGGTGGATATTTCAGCGCTTCCGATTCGGTCGGCTTGAGGGTGTCAGCATTAATATTGCCGATAGCAGGCCCTATTGCCGTGATGAATAAAAATGTTAGTAGTCGCATCTCAATTCCAGTCTATTTAGTTTTCTGACGATGGGGGAGGATACGAGAACAGCATATTGACGATGGTTTTGTCAAGATTCTGAGATCGCAACATCTGGATTGGTTAACGCCTTGAACTGTAGCGTGCGCTGTCCTCAGCGCATTTCCCATGATACCAGCGGACTTTTCGGCTGAGGACAGCCGACGCACCAACAAATCATTCCCCACACTTCTAATCGCACCCCTCCTCCCTCGCTTCCATCAATTATGTTGGAACCATGATGGGAAATCTGTTAAAAGTAATTTTCAATCATTTTTACTTTTTAGGATAAACTGATGAGACAAGAAAAAACGAGCTTCTTTACGCCTTTAAGCATGGCAATTATGGTCCTTGGCGCTACCGGGATAATACCAAGCTCCGCACAAACAGCTGAATCTATACCGAGTGGAGGTAGTGGTCACTACCTGTATGTAGCCACGCCTGGTATCAGGAACTACTTAGGGTACGGTGGCCACGGCTTATTGGTTTTTGACGTAGACAATAATCATAAATTCGTAAAACGAATTCCCACCAAAGGCCTTAACAAAAGCGGTAAGCCCTCAAATGTCAAAGGCATCGATGTCAGTGTCTCACTCAACAGTGTCTTCATCACCACCTTGCAATCCATGCAACGGATAGACCTGAGTACGGGAAAGCTGATTTGGGAAATCCGCTATGAGGGTGGCTGTGATCGTATGTCAATTTCACCGGACGGCATGACCATGTATCTACCGTCCCTGGAAAAGGATTTTTGGAATGTAGTGAATTGCAAAACCGGTGATATCATTAGCAAAATTAAGGTGCATTCCAGGGCGCACAATACAATTTACGGTCCTTCCGGGAAACAGGCATATATGGCTGATATCGGTTCTCCTCTGTTGCATGTTGCTAATACATCGACGCACAAAATCTCACATACTGTCGGCCCGTTCAGTGCGGGAATCCGACCGTTTACCGTCAATAGCGACGAGTCTCTCGTTTTCGTGAACGTCAATGAATTGCTTGGATTTGAAGTGGGTGATTTGAAATCGGGGAAAAAAGTAGCCAGCGTCAAAGTTCTGGGTTGGGACAAAGGTCCCGTACGGCGACACGGCAATCCGAGTCACGGCATCGGATTGACACCGGATGAAAAAGAAATCTGGTTGAGCGATGGCCATAACATGCGAATGCATATTTTCAGCGGTGAATCACCCTACCAACAGCTCACCACCATCCCGCTGAGTGATATGCCGGGCTGGGTCACCTTTAGTGTGGATGGTCAGTATGCTTATCCGTCCAGTGGAGAAGTGATTCATACCAAAACCCGGAAGGTATTGTATTTTCTGCAAGATGAAAACTACAACACCGTTTCCAGCGAAAAGATGATTGAACTGTTTATGAAAGACGGCAAGGCAACTCATGCCGGTGACCAATTCGGTCTAGGTAGACTTCATTCGGAAAAGTAGGTTTATCCTGGAGAGTTCAATGAATACTGGATAGACTGAAGTGCTTACCTCATCAACTGTTCCTATAGCGTAAATCATGGGAGGTGTGGGATTTGTGCCACATTAAATATGTGGTACCTCCATGAAACACTGCTTCAATTGCTCAACCAGAATATTCGCATCTTTGATGGAAAACGGCAGGGGAGGACGAATCTTCAGGACATTATGGTCCGGTCCGTCAACTCCGATCAGAATACCACGATCGCGCATTCGATTTGAAATGAAACCGGCCACCTCAGTCGCCGGTTCTAAAGACTGAGGGTTTCGTATCAACTCAATTCCAAGGAACAGCCCCAAACCGCGGACATCGCCAATGTGATCGAATGTCTCTTTCATTTGGTGGAATCTCTTTAAAAGATGTCTGCCGACTACTTGAGCATGATGTTGTAAATCATCACGTTTTACTATTTCCAATACCGCGGCACCTACAGCGCAAGAAACCGTATTGCCTCCGAAGGTGCTGAAATACTCCATACCATTGTCGAAGGCATCCGCAATTCCCCGGGTGGTCACAACCGCCGCCAGCGGATGTCCGTTTCCAATCGGTTTCCCGAGAACAACTATATCGGGAACCACCTTTTGAAGTTCGAATCCGTAAAACACATCTCCCAGACGACCGTATCCTGTTTGAACTTCATCCGCGATGCACACGCCACCGGCTTCTCGAATGACCGAATAGACAGCGGATAGATATCCTTCGGGAAATAGAATCTGCCCGCCGACACTGGGACAGGATTCGGCTATGAATCCGCACATATTCCGATTCTTTGATTTATGCCACTCCACTACATCTCCGACCTGAGACGCATACTCAGCGCCGGCGGTGGCGGGATCTCTGAATCTCCCTCGGAAGACATCCGCCAACGGCACCACATGAACCCAATCCGGCGCTCCCTGTCCTCCCGGACCGCAATGCTTGTAGGGGCTGATATCTATGAGCGTAGTTGTATTGCCATGATAGGCCGCTTCCGTAACGATAATATCTTTATGTCCAGTGTAGGCGCGAGCCAACCGTAAAGCCAACTCGTTGGCCTCACTGGCTGAATTCAGAATGTAACAGACTTTCAAAGGATCGGGCATAGTGGACACCAAACGGTCCGCAAAATCATTGAGCAGATCACTTAGATAACGGGTATTGGTATTCAACAATTTCATCTGGCGCAGGGCCGCTTCGACAACTTCCGGATGGCCATGCCCGACATGGGGTACATTATTGTAGGCATCAATATATTTTCGCCCGCTTTCATCATAGAGATACTGCATCCAACCACGGACGACCTTGATGGGTTCCTGATACCCTATGCTGAGATTGGAACCGATCAGACGGTCACGTTTACGTCGCGTTTGATCCTTTTTCGGACCGGACACCGGAAACAATTCATCTGGAATCCGAAGAATGCAATTGGGGTCCGGTGAAAGGGCTGACCAGACTTCAATCCTGGATGCCTGCCCGACTCCGGGAAAATCATGACCGAAGTCCAACAGATCCAGAATCAACTGAAAATGTAGATGGGGAGTCCAACCTCCGTTTTCTTCAACCGTCCCCAACCGGGCAATGGTCTCTCCTTTCTGGACAGATTGGCCGATCTTTAAATTACGAAGGGTTATTCTGGCGAGGTGCCCGTATAGGGTAAAAAAAACCTCACCACCGGTGGTTTCATGCCGAAGAATGACCACCGTTCCATAATCCAATGGTTTGTCAATTTCCTCCACCAGATGGACAAAGCCCGACAAAGGAGCTCTCACCTCAGTGTCCGCTTTGTCAAAAAGATCGATACCCAGATGAACGGTGCGACGTTCCTCCTGCTGATCAGCACCTGCACTGAATTGTTCCGTCGTGTAAAACAACCGAGGTTCCAGGTAACGACCTACTCCAATCCGGGCGTTGTTCTTTTCGATATCATTGTTAATCAAGCGAGTCAGTTTTGGTTCGGATAATTCCGCGTCATCGCTACCGAGTATTGAGCTTTCCACACCGAGATCCAGAACATGAATTTGTTTAGTTTTAGATTCAATGGGAATTGGAAAATCAAAGGTGTGTGCCTGTTTACGGATCCACTCACAGATCCTCCTATGTTTTCTCAATGGAGTAAAACCCGCCGCTACACGGAACACTGCCGTTGCGAAACCATATGAAATACCGACCAACCCCTGCATCGTGCGTCGAATCGGTGCCTGACTTATTCCGAGATAAGGATCATCAGGCCGGGCCTGCTGTTGTTCAGCCGCCATGACGACGCTTACACTCAGGCGCATACATACCAATCCGAAGATTGCGTCGATCTCAGCTTCGCTCAAGGAATGTTTGGAATGATATCCTCGAATTATTTCAGAGGCCGTGTTCAGTGGATCCGTTTTGTCCAGAATGGCATAGGCCACCGCCACCGCCAGGTTGGAGACCGTCCAGGAATACACGGTATCTCCGAAATCTATGATCCCGGCAATCTTTCTGAAATGCACTCCATTTGAATCTCCTCCATGAACGACAAGGTTTCCGTCATTGGCATCATTATGTATGACACTCCTGGGCAATTCTGTCAGACAAGATGTCGTATGTTGTTCATACTGATTGAGGAAATACTCCAGATAAGATCGTTGCTCCGTATCGCTTATTAAATGTATTCTTGCATTGATTACTTCTTTAGCCTCCGCAAGATCCCATGGAAAGGAACGATGAAAAGAAGGGTGGTCAAAGCCTTCCATGGCGGTATCCAATTGGCCGATACAGCATCCCAGATCGAGGTGCAATTCGGGAGCATGATAAGGAAGTTCAGCCATCGGGACTCCCTCAATGAAAGTCACCATCCTGACCAAATGAGTTCGACCCTCCGTATTCCGGACTTCCCCAATCAACTGATCTTCCAGTGTCGGAAGAACCCGGGGACAAAAACATACCTGATCTGCAAGGTGCTGCATCAGTATGTTCTGGGATTCCAGGAAAGCACGCTGTTCGGTTCCACAAGATATCTTGAATACAAACCGGCAGCTCTTTTGATCGGTCAAAAGAAAGTTCTGATCACGTTCACTCGGCAGTGTTTTAATGTCGCTTATGGCGACCCCAAAAAGTTCACGGGCAATACCCGCCGCTTCAGGAATTGTAAAAGTGGGCGTGTATTCGAGAACCGACATGGTGAAGAAAAAATTGTACGGTTGGTTTAATGCAGTCTATTTCCTGCGGGCTTCACAAGATCTGTTCGATGGATTTGAACCCCAAATCCTCTCAACTGATTCATCCAATTTTTGACTTGTTCAGGACGGTTTGGAGCCGTCCCAACACCGGGTTTAATGGCATCATTCAGGATCGACTCAATTGCGATACTGCAGGTCCAGGACACCAATCTTGCCATGGCGGTTCCCTGTTCGTTCCTCGTTTCATCCAGCGTGTACAATTGATGCCAAATCGGCTGATTTTCTTTTTGAATTTCCAACTCTACACATAAAACGACCCGGTCCGATTCTTCCTGTCCATACTGATGATTCTCCCAAAGCTGTGCACTGAGATCATTCAGTACTTGCTCCTCCGAATCACCCTTTAGACGCTCAATCTGTTCAAAAATTGGCTGCCAGGCATCCGACCATCCTTCAAGGCGCAAGGTTCCTCGAATGAATTCCTGCACGTTCCAGTCTTTGCTGAACCCGTATTCTGCAAGATAAGGAATCGAATCACGATTGGGATAAGATTGGAACCATTCCGCCCCTCCAGACAGCTCTGCGTGATACCGATTAATGAATTCCCATACCTTTTGTGAGTTCATTGTTTCCCCTTTCGAAATCCACTGAGCCGGAGACTTCAAAGCACGCAGCACAGCCAGCGGAGACCATGAAAATTTGTATCGAAAATCATTGATGGTTTTGGGAAATCCTCCGCAATAGGATCTGAAATAATGAGAATTCAGTGGGTCAAACAGGTTGGATTTCTGATAATCGGCCATCAGAGAATGCGCCATCAGGTGATCGATTCCCGGATCTAATCCTACTTCATTGACAAAACACAAACCGCCGGCAGCAACCTGCTCGGAAAGCGCTCTAATCTCAGGGGACAGATAACTCGTTGTTACCAAGTGGCATTTTTGTTCAAGGCACAGTCGAGCCACCTGGGGGTGCATGGTTCCCGGCAACATGGAGACCAGGATATCTCCTGGATTGAGACTATTCGCCAAGACCTGCCAATCCAACGTTTTCGCTTCAGCTGCAGATCCCGTTCCGTAGAGAATCTCCTCTGCTTTCGAAAGGGTCCGATTCCACAGGGACAGAGGATATCCACATCTGGCTAACCTGTGAATGCCCGGGCCTGAACTGAGACCCGCGCCTAACCAGTGAATTCGCGGCATTTTATGATTCGTTGATTTTTTCGCATTTCATTTCGAACATGTTTCGAGCCTGTTGCCAAACTCCGGACTCCATTTTGTCCAACTGCAACAGATGCGGCAACAATTGTCTGCTGAAATCCTCACTGCTTTCCCGAGGCAACAAAGAAGGAAGATGATCGATGGCGATCAAATCCAACGGATCAGGCGTGTGAGGCAGACGAATCACCGGATTGGCAAAACTCGTGCAGGTCTCATAGATTGGCAGAGGGTTTTGATCCCCATAAGGATCACAACTGACATCGCAGATCATGCCGAGGCGACGTCCCGTCCGATCCAGTAAAGTGGAGGTGATAAACGGTGGAATCTTCGATTGGACCAGCACACAATTAACCATGATGTCGAATTCCAGTATTTCGGCGAAAGGACCTCCCATTTTTGTTTCCTTCAGATCCCATTCAGTCACATCCGCCCCAGCGGATCGGCAAAGCTGAACGGCGCCTCCTCCGCTTTTACCCTGTGCACCAATCACCAGGACCCGGGGAACCCTCCTGGCCGTGCCGATGGAAGCGTTCACTTTCGCCAACAATTCATCGCGATTGCGGAAAGATTCCACGGGGAGCAATACCGGGTTATTGTTCAACTTCTGCCCAACCCAGGCCATCAGAGCCAAGGCTGCCCCGGAATACCCTGCCCAATACCCGAAGGCGGCCACACGTCGATGGTTTTCATCCGTCAAATATTCCAGATCATATAAAAGGCCACGGCCCAGGACATAACGATTCAGGATCTGTCCCCAACCAGACTGCCCCTTATAGACATGGGCAAAATAAATATGGCGATGCACCAAGGGCTCATCCGAATAAGGAAGCTCCTTCAATCCGAGCACAATAACGTCAGAATCGGCGTGAAACCAACTTTGACAATCGGCGACTTCACAACCGTGTGGGGCATATTCAGAAGCAGGAAAAACCCGCTGGTTTGACGACTCCACAGTCACCCTCAATCCTGCTTTGACTAGGATTCCTGCATCACCCGGAGTCAGGGGAGAGCGTTTTTCAGCCGGTTTGGATTCTGCCCTTAACCAAATGTGAATGCTCATAGCCCGCGATACGGAAAGCGGCGTTCAATGCAGCTTTCCATCTACTGAAACAGACATGCGCGTCGACGCATAGAACATTTTTATGTAACTGAGAATCCAATAGCTTCCTGAGCGGCTCAACAATTAATTAGGGCGTTTCCATAGGAATTACTCTTTGCGAAAGTAGGCCACCCGACTATCGGGAGATCCTTGAATTGACGCGTCCTTCCGCGACTATGGCTCCAATTCTCCTGGAATTCTAACCGCCTTCCTACCTTGTAATCCTCGCGTCTTCTGATCTTTAGCCTGTCCTATCACTGATTTTTGAATTTTTAAAAGGAATTCAGAACTCATTAAATCAGGCAAATACAGTGCTGTCCGATGCCAATTTGAACTCCCTGAAAACCCGACAGCTAATGGGAGGGAGAGCGTCACTGCCATTCGGTTAATGGATTTCCGCAGGAATTCAGGGCCTTCGTACCTGAAGCTGGGGGCGCTGACCCCGGATTATGGTAAGAATGAATGCAATTTTCAACGACCCGGCCTCAGCGCGGCCAGCTTCAAGGGGCACTGAGTTTCTTAACCGAATGGCAGTGGGGAGAGCGTCCTCGTGAGCCGTTCATGGATTTCTTCATACATGGACAGGAAGACAAGCAGGAGTGCGATACTTTTCTGTCTACGCCTTTTCAGGCTCGCGGGGACGCTCTCCCTCCCATTGCTCGCACCGATGCTGAAGGCTCACTTAAAGGGACTTCAAGTGGGCAGTTCTGATCCTTCGATTCAGACAATTTACTGAGTTCAGGAATTCGGCCTGGAAGCGCTGAGCAACTTTTTATTCGTGTCCGCCAACCGCTAAATTGGCAGCAGCCGGGTGTTTCATTTATGTCGCTATCAAAAACACAATGGAATGCATCAGCGGAGCATGGGGGCGAGATCCATCAGTACTACCCTTTTAACATGCTTCCTCTGACGGTTTGTTGATGATACACTTTCAAATTATCATCCAGACCGGTGCCTGATCTCACAATTTTTAAAAAAACTTTGGGAAAACCAGTCGCTAGGGCTGAATACATAAAATTACCTATCTATTCAGAATGAAACCGAATATCGCCATCCTAATCGTTGCGGCTCTTGTCGCGCTCACCCCGTCTTCGACCGCCCAGGACCTCACGTTCTTCTTCTCCGCCGGAGATTTCAGCGAAGAACCGGACCGTTTCGGCAATACTCACACCATAGGACCGGAAGACGCCATTCTGGAGCTACCTTTCGGCCATGAAGATCTCCTGCCTGACTTCATCGAGCTTGACAACAAATGGCTGATCTATGATGTGCCCGGCAATACTCTGCTTGTCTCCAATAACCCTGCTGGTTCGGAGGATTCACCTGAGATCTTCATGGATATCACGGTAGCCATCGGCGGTACTTACGAAGTGATTCTAAATTTCCTGGATAATAATGACTTTCCGGGGGAAGGCCCCATTCTGGCGGCATTGGGTGACGGGGCTCTGATCGACTATTCGGAATTGAACTCGATCCGCGCCACGGGAGGAACCTCTCCGGCATATCCAGTATCCGGCAATACCACGGCTGGAACGATGTGGTGGCAATCCGTTTCGCTGGGAGAGGCGGAAGCCGAAGCTGGTGGAGTCATTCGAGTTCGTATCGATGATGCCCCAAACCCCGTTCCGGACATTGGGGCCTTCGAATATGCCGCATCGGTTTTCCAAGGCATCACCTTGCGCGTCATTGAATTAGGGGGAGCCATTTCAGAGATTCAGGTTAGCCCTGGTGTCTTTGACTGGACCACCGATGTGAGTGGAAACCAATTCAAGACGGGGCCGGTTGATGCC
>DUCD01000016.1:36757-38918 GCA_012959985.1 Verrucomicrobiales bacterium
AAGCGGTGAAGATGCCACGCCCCTTCAAACGTCCGTCATTTTCGCATCGGGCGGAACCTATGATGTTTTCTTCAGTCTGGGAGACACGGGCGCGGTGGACGCCGACGAAAATATTCAAAACTCCACTCCCTTGAACTTTGCACTGGAGGGCGAAGATTTTGTCCGATGGCACGCCAATGACGGTGAATACAAAGGAACGCCAGGCTACAACGATTATGAAATGTCTGTGGGACAGATAACGGTTTCCGCTGGTGATCAGGTCAATTTCCTTGTTGATGATGTTCAGGACGGGACGGCCAGTCGGTCCGTTTACCTTGGGATGCGACTTGTTTTACGTCCCCAAGTGGAACTCAAGGAATTTCAGGTTAGCCCTGGAGTGTTTGACTGGGCCACCGATTTGAGCGGAAACCAATTCAAGACCGGGCCCGTTGACACCAGTTTAACCCAGGATCAATGGCTGACAGTGAACGCCAATTCAGCTGCGGATAATCTCTGGAATATCAGGGAGGGATTGGGTTCTTACGGCCCCATCCTGGAATCCTTTCCATTAAGCGGTGAAGATGCCACGCCCCTTCAAACGTCCGTCATTTTCGCATCGGGCGGAACCTTTGATGTTTTCTTCAGTCTTGGCGACACAGGCGCGGTGAACGCCGACGAAAACATTCAAAACTCCACTCCCTTGAACTTTGCACTGGAGGGTGAAGATTTTGTCAGATGGCACGCCAATGACGGTGAATATAAAGGAACGCCTGGCTACAACGACTATGAAATGTCTGTGGGGCAGATAACGGTCTCTGCTGGAGATCAGGTCAATTTCCTTATTGATGATGTTCAGGACGGGACGGCCAGTCGGTCTGTTTATCTCGGAATGCGCTTTGCGGTCGCCGAGTCATCGCCGGCATTTGGAATTACGATCGTTAACAATGGCGACGGAAAAGTCACCCTCACATGGACCGGCTCACTTCAAGGTTCGGACAATGTCACCGGTCCTTACAGCGACATTGCGGGAGACAGCCCCCTGACGGTCAACGCTGATCAGACAGTTCGTATCTACCGCGTCAAGTAATTGGAACTCTCATGAACCCAATGGATCCGATTAAAACTGTGGGGAGGAATATTAACCATTTGCTCTGTAGCGTGCGCTGTCCGCAGCGCATTTACAGTGGAATTCGGCTGAGGACAGCCGACGCTACAGCAGGACTTTCACCGCACTAATAATTACACCCATCGCCAATGCCAGTGAAAAACCCAATCCAAACACCCCGTCGCGGGTTCACGCTTATCGAGCTGCTGGTGGTGATCGCCATCATCGCGATCCTGGCCGGCATGCTTCTGCCCGCATTGGGGCGGGCCAAGGAATCAAGCAAGCGCGCCAAATGTGTGAATAATTTGCGTCAGCTCGGCATCGGCATGACCATCTATGCCGATGACAACAATGACACCCTACTGGAAGCCCGATTCGGGTCTGTACAGGTTTCTCTCAACCCGCCTGAAGCCGCAGCGGCCGCTAGTGTAGGGCTGAAAATCGACCACAATGGAGAGGTGATCCCGGGCGGTGTTGCCAAAATCTGGACCTGTCCCAACCGACCCACGTTTCCGCAGTTTGAACGTCAGTTTCCGGCATGGGAAATCGGCTACCAATACTTTGGCGGTATCAAGACATGGACCAATCCGATAGGATCGTTTACTTCGGCGAGCCCGGTCAAGTCGTCCTCGTCTCGGCCATCGTGGGCGCTGGCCGCGGATGCCGTGCTCAAGATCGACGGCAAATGGGGCGGAGGACGGGCGACCGCCTTCAAGGACATGCCTCCGCACAAAACCAAAGGCGGCCTACCGGATGGTGGCAACCATCTTTACATGGACGGCTCGGCCAGATGGATCCCGTTCCAACAGATGCTGTTCATCCACAGCTGGAACACCGGAGGGGCTCGTAACGCCTATTTCTATCAGCAGGATCTTGGAGAGCAGTTGACCAAGCGGCTTCAGAATGGTCGATCGAGAGAACAAATTAAAGCGAAGTACTGAACCAGGCGAGCACGCGAATCCGGCCCGCTGCAAGCTTCAACGAAACGGAAGGGCTGTTGCGATTAAAAGTGCGGGGAACAATTTGCTGTAGCGTCGGCTGTCCTCAGCCGATATTAACGCTGCTTTCACTGGAAAT
>DUCD01000016.1:38993-45974 GCA_012959985.1 Verrucomicrobiales bacterium
GCGGGGAACAATTTGCTGTAGCGTCGGCTGTCCTCAGCCGATATTACCGCTGCTTTCACTGGAAATGCGCTGAGGACAGCGCACACTACAGTTCAAGACGTTAACCTGTCCTTTCCCCGCACTATTAATCACACCCAGCTGTAGCTCTAAGCCATAATAATTCCTTACAATTTAGAAATTACATTCAAATTTGTAATTAATGATCCGGCGACTTCCTGCCTACTCAACCAACATCAGAAAGAGAACCGTGAAAAGCCCGAAACTCTACTGGCGCGACACCGGATTGCTCCATTCACTACTCGGATACGACAAGTCGGACGATCTGTTGACAAAGGGGGTTCGAAATGATCGAATGAGGCATTGAATTAGAGCGAAGATTTGAACGAGACTTGGGCACGAATTCGGCAAGTTCCAACGACATGGAATTGGACCGTTTATACTCGAGACACCAATCTGCCTCCCTTCCTTATATAAATGTTTTGCAATGATAACAAGAGGCTTACTTCGAGTAGAGCCATGAAACGAGGGTCGAAGAGTGGTTTGATTCGCGGCACTGTCTTAGTCGTAACGGTGGTGTGCTTTGGTCCATCCGCATTGGGTGTCGACTACATTAAAGACGTTCGACCATTGTTGGAGGCGAATTGCTTCGGCTGCCACGGCGCGGATGAGCAGAAGGCCGGACTGCGGTTGGACAGTGGTGTCGCCGCTTTGCGCGGGAGTGAAAATGGTAAGGTCATTGTTTCCGGGAATTCCGATCAGAGTTTGCTGGTCAAGGCCCTGCGCGGGACGACGGAAGATTTGCCACGAATGCCGCTGAAAAGACGTCCGTTGACAGACGTGCAGATTGAGACAATCTCGCGGTGGATTGATGAAGGAGCGAGTTATCCTGCCAACGAGGCGGAAATCCTCCGGAATGCGAAGCGAAGCCATTGGGCGTTTATTGCGCCGACACCGGCGACCTTGCCGGAAACGGTGAACCGATCCTGGCCTAGGAATGAGATCGACTATTTCGTGCTCGCGAAACTTGAGGAGAACGGATTGACGCCGTCGCCGAGGGCAGATCGGGTGACTTTGGTTCGCAGGGTATATCTGGATCTTATTGGACTGCCCCCATCCATTGAGCAGGTGGACGCTTTTGTCGCGGACAAACGCGAGGACGCTTATGAACGCTTGGTAGAGGAGTTGCTCCAGTCGCGCCACTATGGGGAGAAGTGGGCAAGGCATTGGTTGGATGTGGCACGCTACGCGGATTCCAACGGGTATAGTATCGACGGCGCCCGATCGATTTGGCCCTACCGGGATTGGGTGATTCAGGCCATGAATGGGAACATGCCATTTGACGAATTCAGCCGACAGCAGTTGGCAGGAGATCTCTATCCGAAGGCTACGGAGATGCAGCGGGTCGCCACTGGTTTTCATCGGAACACCCAGATTAACCAGGAAGGGGGAATCGATAAGGAGCAGTTTCGCGTCGATTCGGTTGTGGATCGTGTCAATACGACCGGTGTGGTTTGGCTGGGCTTAACCATTGGGTGCGCACAATGTCATGACCATAAATTTGATCCCATCTTCCAGAAGGAGTATTATCAGATGTTCGCGTTCTTCAACAACGCAGACGAACCGAACCTGGAGCTTTCCAATCGTTGGAAAACGTCCGGCACCAGAAAAGCGAAAACAATGGTAATGAAGGAACGTGCCAAGCCGAGAGAGACGCATTTGTTTGTGAAAGGGGATTTCACCCGCTTGGGTGAGCGTGTGTGGCCGCAGACCCCCGCGGTTCTGCATCCATTTCCCGAAGGACAGAATCGCACCCGCCTGGATTTAGCCAACTGGCTGTTTGATCGCGACAATCCATTGACGGCCCGGGTGACAGTGAATCGCCTTTGGCAACGTTATTTTGGCAAAGGGCTGGTTGAGACCGAGAACGACTTTGGCACGCAGGGTTCGCCTCCTTCCCATCCCCGGCTGCTGGATTGGTTGGCAGTGGAATTCCAGCAGGGCGGATGGCGGTTGAAGGAGATGCACCGTCTGCTCGTCACTTCAGCGACCTATCGGCAGGCCTCCAACGTTCGGTCGGAACTGGCCGAGAAGGATCCGAACAATCTATTGCTCGGGCGCCAATCCCGGCATCGTTTGGACGCGGAGATCATTCGCGATGTGGCGCTGGCGACCAGCGGGTTGTTGTCTCCTAAAATGGGCGGTCCCGGGGTTTATCCGCTTCAACCAGGGGGTGTTATGAATTTAGGTCAGCAACGAAAAACATGGCGACCGAGTCAAGGTGAGGATCGCTATCGTCGCGGCATGTACACCTTTTTCTGGCGCGCCACACCCAACCCTTCATTGAGTGTGTTCGACGCTCCGGACGCCTTCAGCTCCTGCACCCGGCGTGTTCGATCGAACACCCCGTTGCAGGCCCTCACATTGTTGAATGACCCTTCGTTCCTGGAGCTGGCGATCGGACTCGGGCGACGTCTTATCGCCGACACGGACGAAAGCGATGCGGATCGATTGACGCGCGCCTTTCGGCTTTGTGTAGCTCGAGCACCCGATCAGGGCGAACTGGCTCGGCTGCAAGAGTTTTTGGTCGACATGAGGGAGAGCTATGGACGGTCTCCCGCGGAGGCAGCCGCATTTGTCCAAGATACAAAGATGAAAGAGGAGGAGGCGATTGAATTGGCCGCATGGGTGAGTCTGGCCCGGACGGTTTTGAATCTCGACGAAACCATTTCCCGACAATGAACCAATTGAATAATCACGAGACCACAGCCCGTTCGCAGTTTTTCCTGCGCGAAGGAACGCGCCGCCACTTCTTCAGCAATTGTGGACTGGGCATCGGTTCGATCGCCTTGGCACGCCTGCTGTCCGAACGGGGATTAGGCGCGACTCCGGAGCTCATCCTCGACAATCCTCAAGCCCCGAAACCGCCACATCATCCCGCGAAAGCCAAGAACGTGATTTTCATGTTTATGGCGGGCGGCCCATCTCAACTTGAGTTGTTTGAGCATAAACCGGAGCTGAATCGCCTGAGCGGCAAAACGATCCCCGAGTCTTATGTGAAGGGAAAGCGTTTTGCGTTCATGAACAGCTCATTCAAAGATCAGCGAACATTGCTTGGCTCTCGGCGGTCTTTCACCCGACGCGGCCAGTCGGGGATGTGGGTGTCGGGGCTGTTTCCCCACACGTCGACCATTGTCGACGACGTCACCTTCGTGCGCACCTGCGTCACGGATGTATTCAATCACGCGCCCGCAAAACTGTTCATGAACACCGGCTCGGCTCAGTTTGGTCGGCCCAGCATGGGGGCATGGGTGACCTACGGAATTGGCAGCGAGGCAGATAACTTGCCCGGATTCGTGGTATTGCAGTCCGGGCCTCGGGGACCGCGGGGTGGGGCGGTGAATTGGGCCAGCGGTTTCTTGCCGACCACCTATCAGGGCGTGTCCCTGCGTGGCAACGGAGAGCCGATCCTCAATCTATCCAACCCGGCCGGAGTCACCCCCGAAAGACAGCGGAGCGCGATAGACACGATTCGGGATTTGAATCTGAAGCGATTGGTCGCCACGGGTGATCAGGAGATCTCCACGCGGATTTCCGCCTATGAGATGGCTTACAAGATGCAGTCCAGCGCGCCGGAATTGATTGATATATCAAACGAATCCCAGGTGACGAAAGACCTCTATGGCATCAAGGGTGACGAACCGTCGTACGCGAGAAACTGCTTACTGGCTCGGCGTCTGGTTCAGCGAGGATCTCGGTTTGTGCAGTTGTATCACACAAATTGGGACAGCCATGGTGGCCCCGGAGAGAACTTACAGGGAGATTTTGAGAAGGTCTGCCACGATGTGGATCAAGCCAGTGCCGCGTTGGTCAAGGATCTGAAGGCGCACGGACTTCTTGATGATACCCTCGTGATTTGGGGCGGCGAGTTCGGGCGGACGCCAATGGGCGAGAGCCGGGTGACAACCGGACGGAATCACCATATTGATGCCTTTACCATGTGGTTCGCCGGTGGGGGCGTCAAACAGGGCGCGATTGTGGGGAAGACTGACGAGTTGGGATTTGAAGCGGTTGAAGATCGAGCTCATGTACACGACTTGCACGCAACTATATTACATCTCCTGGGACTCAATCATCTGGATTTAACCTTCCGTTTTCAAGGGAGGGACTTTCGATTGACCGACGTCTCCGGGGACGTGATCGAGAAAATGATCGCCTAAACGGTCCGCTCTGTAATGGGTTTGGATGATCCCCCGATCAGGGGCGCCGATTAGATGCTGGAGCCATCAAGCAACACGAAACATTCCGAAGAAAGAAATAGATCAATGAATTCGCCTCTCATCGTCACGGGTTGTCTCGTGCTCTCCCTATTCTGGACCGGTACCGCGGCAGGCAAGCCTAATGTTCTTTTCATCGCCGTCGATGACATGAATGACTGGGTTGGCAGCCTCGGCAACACACCTAGCGCACTGACGCCCAACATGGATCGTCTCGCCGAGCGTGGCTTGAACTTTGTCAATGCCCACACGGCGGGTGTCTTCTGCGCTCCTTCACGCAGTTCGATATTTACGGGTCAGTTTGCGTCCACGACGGGTTGCTATCGGACGGCCACTTATTTTTACGACCATTCAGACATTCGCCCTATGCAGGTGAGTTTCGCCAAGGGAGGTTACCAGACCTTTGGTGCCGGAAAACTGTTTCATCATCCGGCGGGCAACATCGATCAACGGGGCTGGACCGAGTTTTTTCTCCGCAGTCAACGCCAACGTGAATCAGGTTGGCCACTTGACTCGTGGAGTGATGAGGTACCCTTTCCCGATCCATTTCCCAACAGTATCTACAACAGGGGGAAAGAGATCAAAGGTGGACTCTTTCTCGAATGGGGCCCCCTTCCGAATGAGAAGGAGGAAGAGATGGCTGACACAGTGCGTGCGAACTATGCGGTTTCGAAGTTGAAGGAGAAGCACGACACCCCATTCTTTCTGGCTGTCGGGTTTTATGCGCCCCATTTCCCCAACTACTGCCCAAAGAAATATTTTGATCTTTACGATCCTTCGAAAATTCAACTGCCGCCCTACAAGGAAGATGACCTTGACGATCTGCCT
Organism: Verrucomicrobiales bacterium; assembly: GCA_012959985.1. Classification (GTDB taxonomy): domain Bacteria; phylum Verrucomicrobiota; class Verrucomicrobiia; order Limisphaerales; family DUCD01; genus DUCD01. The sequence goes on from DUCD01000016.1 coordinate 44,096, forward strand.
CCCCGGATTCGGAAGAACAAAATCAACCGTGCCAAACTTCACCACAAGCGCCTCGTTGAGCTGGATGCCGTTGACGACGCGATTCATGGCTACCTCGCCTGCATGAGTTATGCGGACGCGATGGTGGGGCGCGTTCTCGATGCGTTGGAAACGAGCCCTTATGCGGACAATACGATCGTCGTGCTTTGGAGCGATCACGGGTATCACCACGGCGAAAAGGGAGACTGGGGTAAGCATACACTGTGGGAACGAACTTCAAATGTGCCTTTCATATGGGCGGGTCCGGGCATCGCCAAAGGCGTGAAATCAGATGTCACAGTCAGTCTCATCGACATGTATCCGACCCTCGTGGATCTGTGTCGGTTGCCTCGTCCGGCGCACAAGCTCGAGGGAAAAAGCATTGCCGACACGCTCACGGATCCGGCCTCGGCCAGGGATCGCAGTGTCTACCTGCCCTTCATGGAGCCCGGCGAATACGCCATCATCAATAGAGATTGGCGCTACATTCATTACCTCGACGGAGAAGAGCTGTATGACGTTCAGGCAGATCCCAACGAATGGGAGAACCTGGCGTCCAAACCCGGTCATGAAGAAGTGAAGACGAATCTGATAAAACAGGCTCCGAAAAGCTTTGCCCCGCCGGCCACTAAATTGAACCGGCGCAAACATCTCGTAACCGAAGGAGAAAGTTTTCGATGGGAGATCAAATGAATTCGACCGTTGGCGAGAGAGTCGAATTCGAAAAGTCTGATATGATACCTACTTCGAAAACAGCCAAACGTGTGTTGGCATGGGTCGTGGCCCTGATCAGCCTGGTTGCCGTTCAATTGTCCGCCACCGATTCCGCCAGTCCGCTCGCGCCCTATACGGGACCCCATGTTCATGGCGTGGATACCAGCACATTGACCGGAAAGGTGATGACCGGATACCAAGGCTGGTTCAATTGTGAAGGCGACGGCGCGGGGCTTGGCTGGACCCATTGGGCGCGCAACCGCCGCAAGCAATTTGGCCCGGGCAACGTGACCGTGGATCTGTGGCCCGATATGTCGGAGCTTTCCCCGGAAGAGCGCCATACGACCGGGTTCAAGCTCGCCGATGGGCGATTCGCGGAGGTGTTCAGTTCGTTCAACCGGGCGACCGTGCTCCGGCACTTCGAATGGATGCGCGACTACGGGATCGACGGTGCCTTCGTGCAGCGCTTCGCGAACGGATTGAAGTCCGCGACCACTGTGCATCACAAGAATGTTGTGCTCGCCAATTGTCGTGAGGGAGCCAATCACGCAGGGCGCGCCTATGCCGTGATGTATGATCTCAGCGGATTGCCCTCGGGTGGCGTGAAACGCGTGATTGACGACTGGAAGATGCTCCGTGCGAAAATGCGGATCGGTGCGGACCCGGCGTACCTGCATCACGAAGACAAACCAGTCGTCGCCGTTTGGGGCGTCGGTTTCAACGGTCGCGGCAAATCGCGGAGATATTCCCTGGCCGAGTGTCGCGAACTCGTCACTTTTCTCAAACAGGATGATTGCACCGTAATGCTCGGCGTGCCGACCGGTTGGCGGGACTTGAATCGCGACGCGATTCACGATCCCCTTCTCCACGAGGTTTTGAAACTCGCGGATATCGTGAGTCCCTGGACGCCGGGTCGTTATCACAACCCGAAGGAGGTCGCCGAACACGGCAAGCGTTACTGGGCGCCCGATGTCAAATGGGGCGCGGCTCAAGGCCTGGACATCCTGCCCGTCGTCTTCCCAGGCTTCAGTTGGCACAACCTTCACGGCGCCGATCTCGATGCCATACCCCGCCTGGGTGGCCGTTTCCTATGGTCGCAAATGACCGCGGCAAAACGCGCCGGAGCGGAAATGATTTACGTCGCCAT
>DUCD01000016.1:46002-47433 GCA_012959985.1 Verrucomicrobiales bacterium
CGAAGTGGACGAAGGCACCGCCATCTTCAAGTGCACCGATGATCCGCCTGTCGGCAAGGGGGTTGCCTTCCTTGCCAATGAAGGTCTGCCCAGCGACCACTACCTCTGGCTGACGGGTCAGGGTACCCGAATGCTGCGCGACGAAATTCCGATCACGGAAAAAGTGCCCGAGAGGATCAGATGAACCCAAACTGAGAAAAACTTGAGGGACATTTCCATTGAGTCAGCGGCTCAGAATACCCATTCTTGAAAAAATGTTTAAAAGACAAAATTATATAAGTAATTCCAGATCTTTTTTGGGACTCATCGTATTGTCTGCGTTATTTGGAGTCGGCGCGCTTCAGCACGGAAATGCTCAAGACGAACCACGAGCTTTGTACACTTATAGCTTCGGAGGGATCGAAAACATGGAGATCGATGACGCGGTCGAAATGTTGGGCCGTTTAGGCTACGCGGGCATTGCGGCGGAAGCGAGAGGCAACGCGGCCCTGGATCGACTGGATAAATATTACGAGTGGAGCGAGCGTAAGGACGATGAACGAATCGACCATCAGGTCTCTGGACGATAGCCTCTACGATTTGAGGCCATATATGAGACTCATTAAGGAATCCGGATTCCAGGGACCCGTCGGTTTTATCAACTTTAGAATACCGGGAACACCGGAAGACTATCTGGAAAGGACCCTGACTCGATGGAGAGAACTTTGCCTGGAAGTGGGCTTGTTTGAATCGGAAAACCTATCCATTCCGCGGCCTGAACTCAGTATTGAGGGAGATGACTTAGTCCTTACAAATTTAACACCCGGAAGTTCAATATATATTGAAAGGAGCGCCGATGTTGTTTTTAAAACTAATTTGGTAATACCGCCTCCCTTAAATGTTGATTCTTCTTCTCTTCGGCTTGAAAACCTATTGAAACTCCATCGAACAACAGAAACTGGCGCCAACAAACAATTCTACCGTGTTAGAGCTGATCTGCCGGAGCAAGAACTTTAATGGGGTCGAGTTTCAGCAATATCCTATTCAATATCATGACTTCAATAACGCTTCCGTTTTGCTTATTGGGTCGTTGGCTCACGAGCCGATTGACGCCTTTTATTCATCCGTGCAATCCGCGTTTAAAGGATCTTCTTTGGTGTCTTCTGTGTGTTCCATGGTTGATAACGCCTTCTCCAGTTACAGCGGCGCAGCCGCCATTGGGTGGAACGTCAACAGTCAGTCACGGACCTCGGACTTCCCCCAATATCGTCTTCATTTTTGTCGATGATCAGGGCTACTACGATCTGGGTTGTTATGGCGCGGTGGAGGTCAAGACGCCGCGGATCGATGCGATGGCGAAGGCGGGGACGCGCTTTACCGACTACTATGCGGCGGCTCCGATTTGCAGTCCGTCACGCGCGGGCTTGTTGACCGGGTGTTACCCGCGCCGGG
>DUCD01000017.1 GCA_012959985.1 Verrucomicrobiales bacterium
GTCAACGCCCCCAGCTTCAGGTTGATGTCTGAATCCTCCTATGGTCCGGGGTCAACGCCCCCAGCTTCAGGTTGATGACTGAATCCTCCTATGGTCCGGGGTCAACGCCCCCAGCTTCAGGATCCAGAATCACTCGAAACAGACGCAACGGTTTTTCAATCGAAAATTCCAACTCTTGAGTTGAAACATCTGCTTCTGCCTCTACTGGTTCACCGAGATCAGACCAAGAGGCGGTAATAGCCGAATCCTTATACTGGATTTGGTACTGGCTCCCGGGTAAGGACTCCCAGGAAACCATCACGGAGTCCGGGCGACTTACCCAGAGACTAAGAATCCTGAATCCGTCGTCTAGCACATTGGCTTGACCGGGAGTTGGATTGGTAAAACGGGCTAAGGATTCTGAGTCAGATCCATCAGGCAATCTCCCCATGCTCACATCGGTCGATTGGGCAGCAAACTCGACCTGATCAACCCTCACACGATCTTGAGTAAACAGTGCAATCAGCTCGCCATTTCCATTGATTTGAAACCCGGCGTGCAATGAATCATTCCCTTCACCCTGTCCGGTCTCTCCATCCGCCCAGATCAGCAAGAATCCACCTGCTTCGATCACCGTTCCTTCAGGGAAAGCCCATTTGTCCGGGCGATCCAATTCATCGGTCAACGTAAATCCACTTATATCCACAGCATCTAATCCTTCATTGTACAGTTCGAGCCAATCATTATTGTTGCCATCCGTAGGATCGGTTACCTGGGTTTGATTGAGTGCCAACCATTCGTTGATTCTTATACGGGGCAACTTTTCCAGTACGGCTCCGGTAAACCGCACCGTCAAACTTACCGAAGCCGTCTCAACCGGCATTCCCCCTGCGTCAATCCCCTGAATCTTAAGTGTTTCCAAATCCCGGCGAACTGGATATTCCAATTGCCATTCGGAGACACTGGTCCACTCGATCTGATAAGAAATGTCGTTGACTAAAATCGTATGGACTTCAAAAGGCGCCGACCCGGACAACAGAAGCTTTGTTTCGCTGGTTTCCAAGACGGACTCCGTGGGGAATGCCAATCCAAATTCTTTCTGAAACAATGGCATCCGCCCCAGAATGAAATCGCGCCTTTGTCTCACAAAATTCTTGATAGCATTCGGGGCGTTCACTCCCGAACGGCCAAGCACTGATCTCAGAACAGCAAACCTCGGGTCCAGAAATTCATTGACTCTATCCACCAGCATTGGACCCTCGACGGCATCCGACAGTGCGCTCCAATAGGCTCGGGCAATTTCAGGTGTCTGATACATGCGTTGCACGATAGTACGATCCCCGTTGGCAGCAGGAAAAAACGAATTGCCCAAACGGAATAATGGTGTCCTTGGACCTTCACCGATATTGGAACCTGAACCGATATCCAAATCCCAGATCATCAATTTCCAGGTATCATTCAACGGCTTGTAGGCATACATATTCTGACCATTGCCATATCCATAACTGTCCCAGTTTCCGACAATATGCTCCAAGGCAAAAGTCTTCATCCATTGTTCAATATCTACCGTGTTACGGAAAGTTTCTAGATAAGCGCCGTCTTCCTGAAGATTCACCGTATCAACTAATTGAAAGACAGTATCGAATTCATTTGCCGAACGGTCATCTGAACGGGTCGCCCAATTCCAACGGTAGGCAGCTGTTCGTTTGGATCCCTCTGTATCTTCAAAGTTTCGAAGCGTGGCAAAATTCGAGGACGCGACCGAATTGGCAGCATCATTGGATTCGTATCGAACCTGAATCTTGAACAATTCTCCACTGGAATCCTCGGGAAACCACTGGCGAATCATGTCGTTGTTAGGACGTTGCGTGTCCTCCATCAATCCAGCCCGCTTTTGACCATCGACAAAAACGCTGACATAGCGACGGTAGTTGAAAGGCAAACCAAGACGCGAAGCCAGCCAATAGGAAAACTGTTCGTGCTGAAGGGTCGAGTCCGGAAAGCCTGTCAAACCGGGCCAGGAAACAATGATCTTCGAAGCACCGAGAAATTCTTCGTTTCCATGAAATCGAATGCTGTAATCACAGGGACTTCCCGTTGGACCGGTATAGTTTGGGCTATTGAAGAAACTTCCTGAATAGAAAGCGCCGACATTGTAGAAAACTCGCTCGTCATTATATACAAAGGTCACATCCAGCGGCTCGTTGGATGCCGGCGTTCGTGAACGCGCGATCCATTGATCAAAGGTTTTACGGGTATACCAAATGCGGTAATTTCCAAATTGCTCGGAGGCCACCGGATCTCCAAATCGGACGACGCACTCTCGACCTACTTCTTCTGAGGGAAAACGACTTGTTGCCCGATTCACAGCAGCATCTTCCGCTTCAATTGCAAATGCAGCAACCTGTCCACGACTCTGACCGGGAAGAATTGCAGTATAGATACCATCACCTGAAATTCTATCCGGCTCCAATCCATCATCCTTCATTGGCAGACGAACAACTTCAAAATTGGGAACATCAACACGATAACTCAGAAACACTTTGCCGACACCATCCTGATCCGTGAGGTGTGCCGAGACGACCACCGGCTCACCGGATTGAGGAAGGACGGGAGTGTGCCTTACACCGCGAATGACGGGCCCCTTGTTTTCCGCCCATCGACTGTTTCGCATACCTGGCGTACCAAGGTTTTCCGGGATATCCATTCGATGAAAAGCTTCAATGAAATTCCCCTGCAATCTAAAGAGTATTTCCGGATACCCTCTAAGCCAGCGAACTCTGGATCGAATTGTCGCCTGACCGGGAACCGTCAACCCGCTGCGTGGCACGGTGAACCGAATCCGATTGGAATGTGGGTCACCTCTTCCCGAGGCCCTCAGCATTAACGCCTGGCCACCCCCCGTCCCTTCCGTTTCAATAATTTCCGACCGAACATGGTTTCCTTGAAATACCCAGCTTCCCTGCCCAGTTTCAAAGTTTCCCGCTTGAATACGATTAGGTCCACCCGGTTTTAGAAGTTGAACATCATCGACTAAACATTCGCCCTCTCCCAGAAGTCCGATCTGAAGAGATTGCGGCCTCAGACCCGGTTCCGGAATGAGGTCCCCTGTGAAATCGAGACTCGTCCATTCGGACTTTTTCGATTCATCGCTGTCTGCCCAATTAGCCATGAAATCGTTATCACTATGGGGATCCACTAACTCAAGGCTGCTGCCCCCACCATTCGCCCAACGGCTGAAGCGACTTCGATCCGAATAATTCACTTCATCCACTAGAATCATGGCACGATCATTTGCACCGTCAGTTCCTTCTTCCGCAGGGTCGACTTCAAGCGGTTTGGATAAGTGGATGCGTTCGCCCCGGTTAGAGAGCTGCCCCTTAAAAGGGCCCGAGGAGTTTGAATCATTTAAATGAGAATGGTGGGCCCGTATACTTTTCAAGTCATTGGCCACAACCCAGTAGCCCTTTCCCTGGATCATGGAATCCTGAGGAAACACATACCTAATACCGCCATTGATTCTCCATTGACTCAGGTCAACCGGTTCATCACTTCGATTATAGAGTTCCAGATATTCATCAGAAGACTCCCCGGAAATCGGATGAAACATGATTTCATTAAAGATAACATTCGGAAGGACTGGTTTCCTATTCGGTCCTCCCGGAGTAGGTGGATTCAGAGGCAGAAACCGATCTCCTCCTTCAGGAAACCGACCGTACGAAATCCCGGATTCGTTTGGGAAGTAAAGAATGGAATCGATGATCTGAGTTCCGTCAGGGCTCACCAGGTGAACAACTGGAGAAGGAAAGTGATTACCCGAATCAAAAAGTTGATCTCGGATCAACAATCGAGACTTTGATTCCAATACGGACCCCTCCGGTAAAGCAATAAACACAGAATCGGAGTCCTTCACCAATCTTGCTCCACTTAAATCGACGGAGTTCGAATCCAAGTTGATCAGTTCCACAAATCCCTCACCGGATATGCCCTGAGGAATGAAAATCTCATTGATGAATACAAACTCGTATGGACCCAGTCCTTTCGGTTCGAAAACCCCGGGGGATCCTCCGATATGCTTGCCGGTGGACCAGGCTCGAGGATCGGATTCATGATAAGAAGGCCTACTCAATACAAGCGCATGGCCGGTTCCAGACGCTGCAATGGGCCATGGTGCTTCATTGTCATAGGGGACTTCAAGCAGAACGGCACCCGCGCGATTCAACAGCCGCATCGTGTCTCCACCATTGTTAAGCCTTCCTGAATAAGGTCCACATACGGTGTCCAATCCGTGAATCTCTCGCATCCCTTCAGGAGACTTGGCCACAACAAGAAATCCCTGAGCGGGAATGACCGTCAATTCAGGAAACTCATAATCGACGGCCCCTTCCATTCGGAATCCTCCAAGGTCTTCATCCCAAGGTTGAGAATTAAACAATTCTATGTACTCTCCATCCGATCCATCTTCCCGGGTGACCGGGTGGTACATGATTTCTGATATAACCAAAGGAGTTCGTCGACTGGACGGTCCGAGCTTTTCTTCCTCAATTCCCTCAGCTGGGTCGCCAAAGAGAATGGCACCCAAAAGGCATAAAATTATCTGCAGTCTTGTCTTCAAATTAAAATGGATTTAATTGGATTCGGAACTTATCAGGACTTCTTTTTCATGGCCTTTTCCATCAATGCCCCAATCTGTTGATCTGAAGGAATTTCACTTTTCATCAAGCGCGAAACAACACTCAACCTATCCTCTTGAGACTTGTTCTGGTTCAATTTGAATTTGGCTTCGGTATTCATGATTTTAATCTTGAAACAAACGATGCCGGCAAGAAGTTCAATAACCCGTTCATCATCTGAACTGAATTTCCAGGGATTCTCAAAACGACTTTCATTCCTTTCAACCAAAGATTGGATAACCTGTAATTTTTCTTGATTGGAATTCAGGATTTCAATCGTTCCCGAGACAGACACGGCGGTGTAATTCCAGGTCGGAACATGAAAACCCGCCTTGTAATACTGAGGTGATATATAGGTGTGCGGTCCGTGAAATATGACCTTTACTGCTTCATTCTCACTCCACGTTTTCCACTGGGAATTAGCTCGTGCCAAATGTCCGAACAGAGATTCATTGTGGTCATCCAGAAAGCAGGGAGTATGGGTCTCCTGAATACACCCTCCCTGTGCCGAAACCAGAATCGCAAACCCATTTTGTTCGATGAAGCTTTGGATTTCTTCGAGTTCTGTGATCTTAAAATACGGGGGAGTATACATCAGGAAAACCCTCTAAATTAATCAACCTGACTTCACGTTGAAACTTTGGGTGAGGCCCCAGTATTTAGGTTTTGAAATCCTTTCTCCAGAGCCTGAAGTAAATCTTCGGGGAGGATGGGTTTCGTGATGAAGTCATTCATACCTGCATCAAGCGCGTCGTTGCGGTTGGAATCCACGACTCCCGCCGTCATGGCAACGACCCAGGGTCTGAAAGAAGAATCGCCCCTCTCTCGAATCTTTTCGCAGGTCCGGCAACCTCCCAGGCCCGGCATCTGAAGATCCAGCAGAACCAGATCAAACAGTTTCTGATCCATGGCTTGAAGTGCCTCATTTCCATTGGAAACCACTTGCGGTTGGTAACCCATTCTCCTCAGATAGAGACTTGCGACCTTTTGGTTAATCAGATTATCTTCTGCGATAAGGATCTCCATGGGCATCCTTTTACCGATGAACATCGAGAATATTTCTTCAGGTGAACTCAAATCTCTTCCGACGGATTGGGTTTCGCTACAACTACCTTCATCTGTTTGTTTCGAATTATTCAGAACAATCTGAAACTGAAAATCCGAACCCTTACCCACTTCACTGACCACCCAGATTTTTCCTCCCATCAACTCCACCAGACATTTGCAAATTGCCAAGCCCAAACCGGTTCCTCCAAAATGCCTCGAATCAGAAGAATCCACCTGTGAAAAGGATTTGAACAAGCGCTCCATCTTGTCCGCAGGAATCCCGATACCCCTATCCCGCACTGAGAAATGAATCCGGGATACATTTTCCCCTGAAAATGAATCCAGAGAAACACTGATCAGGATATCACCGCTCTCGGTGTACTTAACGGCATTGCTTACCAAATTGGTTAGGATTTGATGTAACCGATAAGGATCACCAAAAGACCGACCGGGAATCTCTGGATCCATTTTTAATTTGATTTTCAACCCTTTTTCATTAGCACAGTGTTTCAAAAGGTCAGTGGCGTTCCTGACGGTATCAGGAAGATTGAATTCAATCTCCTCCATCTCAACTTTGCCGGCCTCTATTTTGGAGTAATCCAAAATGTCATTGATTAATGAAAGCAGGGCACTCCCACTGGTGCGGATGATGTCAGCAAAACTCTTCTGCTCTGCATCCAACTTTGTATCTAATATTAATGAGGCCATCCCGATGACGCCTTGCATTGGAGTTCTTATTTCATGGCTCATCGTCGCCAAAAAATCACTTTTGGCCCGATTGGCTTTTTCCGTCTGTTTTAATGCTTCCCGCAATTCCCGGTTAAGGCGATCACTCTCGGCTTTGGCTTCCTCGAGTTGAGCACTCACCTGCTCCATGATCATCATAAGAAGAGACACTCCGACAAACAAAATGCTGATACCATAAAGTAAATACAACAGTCCTGCGGTTGGTTTCGAAACCGAACTGATCGCCAACATCAACACCAGTAGTGTAGAGGAAAGAAGCACCATGCCGAAGAATGCACGTCGCCCATTTGTGACAACCGTTCGTTTTTTATACAGAACGATACAGGCCGAAAAGGAACCCCATAAAATCAATCCGGTGGTTGAATAATAGAGCCACTCGGTATCCCACTGCATCCATACCACCAGTGGAATCGATAGTAGGTAACACCCCAACGCTGCAATGTGATGACCGCGATGGAGTCTGGAATTGCTGAGAGCACAGGCTGTTTCCCACAGGAATAATCCCCTAAGTATTCCGAGTGCCCCAATAATAATAAGTATGAGAGCGTTGAAATTATCCAATAAAAATCCAAAAACAATGAACTGGGCCAGAAATTCACAGAGAATGGCTCTAAAACCCGTGCGTATGAACCGATCGTCCATTTTCCGCATGTACCCCTTGAAACCGAAAAGCAGCAAAAGGTCGAATGCAACCAAAAAAATAATGACAGCTATTTTCATATAAGACGTGCGAACTCAATTTAGGAATATTTGGGTTTTCTGACAAACTTAATTTATACCCGGGTATCGATTAATCGTTCTTTCCATGCGCAAAGCCAACCTTGTTCATCCGACAATCGGTTCTGAGCAAAATAGCCATAATTGCCCAGAACACCATACAAAGCATAATCCGCATAAACGGGTTGGTCTCCATAAAGGAACACGTTCTGAACCAATGTTCCTTTGAACCTATCCAACTCCCTCAGGAACTCAGAGCGCAAGGAATCCTGATCGACTTTCCATTGGTCAACACAAGCGACTCCGAAGCGACGTTCCTTGTGCCGCAATACATGAATACGATTGGATAAGTTTCTGATCGAATCGATATAAACTATATCCGCAAGTTTAAAGCTCAACGCCTCAAGTTGATCTTCGATATAGTCGACCAGGACTTCATGGCTTCCGCTTATTTGATCGGGAAACAGTCTTCCACCACAGAAAGTGTTATCGACATACCTCGCTACATTCAAAGAACAGTTGGACTCCTCGTAAACAACCTTTTCCCCATGGACCAGAACCGGAACCTGGTAATAGTTGCCCTTGGTCATTTCAATCACTTTCGAACGGTCCCAATTCGGCACGTCTATGCTTTCGTAGTCCTGACCACAGTTTCGTAGAATCAACGCAATAGGAATACAATACGGACTATGCAGCATTTCAAATAATTGAATCATTGAATATCCTCCTCCTTCTTCCGACGGTATAAAACAAGGACATTCCCCAAAAGGGTGATCAGGTGGCTCCGTGATTTTTCAGCAATGACGGGTGCCAATTCCTTCCGCTGATCCTTAAAGTCAGCAAATTTCACTTTGATTAAGGAATGCCTGTCCAAAGCCTCATCAACGCTCTTCAGCAACGGGTCACTGAGGCCTGCCTTTCCAACATGAATAACAGGCTTCAATCGTTGCGCCTGAGCTTTAAACCGCTTTTTTTCCTTCTGGGTCAATTCAGATATCATAATGTTCTCAACTCACTCTGTACCAGATCACGCCAAACACAACAGTAAAATCAAGGCCTTCCACCTCCTGAGGGGTCGCCCATTAGCGGATTATGTCAATAAACAAAAAGACTCCAATCTCGCATCGTTCCACTATGCGAGTTTTTCAGGTTGAACAAAGTTACCCTTGATGGCGATTTCGATTCCATCATTTCATTTGTTGATTCGTCGTCCCTTCTTTGAAAA
>DUCD01000018.1:0-2549 GCA_012959985.1 Verrucomicrobiales bacterium
GCACGAGCCCCGGACCGATCACGGTCCGGGGCTCGTCGTGGAATAGCGGTAAACCATCGCGGTGTTGGACCATGGTGACTCGCCCTCCCACGTCTCGGAAGTCCCTCGCATGACTGCTCTCGCCCAGGCCGCACCGGCCGCCGAGCCGGTGACCCGCGCCCGCTTCGTGCTGGCCGTGGTGGCCCTGGCCACCGGTGGCTTCGCGATCGGCACCACCGAGTTCGTCACCATGGGCCTGCTGACCCAGATCGCCGGCGGCATCGGGGTCACCATCCCGCAGGCCGGCCACCTGATCTCGGCCTACGCCCTGGGCGTGGTCGTCGGCGCCCCGACCCTGGCGGCGCTGGGGGCGCGGCTGCCCCGGCGCGCGCTGCTGGTGTGGCTGATGGTCGCCTACGCGGTGCTCAACCTGCTCAGCGCGGCCGTCTCCCACTACGGCCTGCTGGCCTTCGTGCGCTTCCTCGACGGGCTGCCGCACGGCGCCTACTTCGGCGTCTCGGCGCTGGTGGCCTCGGGCATGGTCAGCCCCGAGCGGCGCGGGCGCGCCCTGGCGCTGGTGATGATGGGCATCCCGGTCGCCAACCTGGCCGGTGTCCCCGCCGCGACCCTGCTCGGTCAGGCCTACGGCTGGCGCGCGGCGTACGTCGCGGTCGGGCTGGTCTCGGTGCTCACCGTCGTGATGATCCTGCTCTTCGTGCCCAGCACCCCCGGCGACGCCACCGCCACCGGTCGGCGCGAGCTGGCCGCGCTGCGCCACCCGCAGCTCTGGTACGCCGTCGGGGCCGGCGCGATCGGCTTCGGCGGCCTCTTCGCCCTGGTCTCCTACATCGCGCCGATCACCACCGATGTCGGCGGTCTGCCCGAGTCGGCCGTCGCGGTCTTCCTGCTCGTCCTGGGCGTCGGCATGGTCGGACACGGTGCTGGAGAGCTGATCGCTGAAGCCACCCTGGCGATCGAAATGGGCGCGACTGCGTTCGATATTGCCTCAACCGTGCATCCCCACCCCACTCTATCCGAAACGCTGATGGAAGCGGCCGAAGCCTTCTACGGAACCGCCACCCACGTCCTCGGCAAAAGCAAGCAGAAATAGCCAGATTACGTCGTTTCGCGAGAAAAGTTCGGGTTTCTTGCCAGGATAAAATCTTCTACCGGTTGATTGTTGATCAGATGTTCCTGAATGATCCTCTCCAAAACCTCGGGACGGCAGGAGTGGTACCAGATACCCTCCGGATAAACGAGGACGACGGGTCCTTGAACGCAGACCCGAAGGCAATTCGCTTTGGTTCGAAAGACTCCGTTTCCTTCGGTTAACCCCAATTCCGCAAGCCGGTTCTTCAGGTAACTCCAGGCCTCCAGACCTTCCGCACGCATACAGCACTTCGGTTTTGTCTGGTCCGCACAAATAAAGATATGGCGGCGGTATTTCTCAATTCCAAGATTTTCAATAATTGGAAGCGACATCTTTTCCAAGAGACGAAACAACAGTTTCCGTTTAATGCCAATCCTTGAATGTAAATAAATGGAGTCTAAACAAGCTGTACTTGTCAAGCGTAAGTGGGACCACCCCGTAGGTCCTGTCCATCTTCTTGAATGACAGTCGGTTGCCTTCAGCTTCGTTCCGGGTTCTCCTTCCACCATTTTAATGGCTATAATGCCCGCGCCCGAGTCAGTTTCTCGGTCTTTGACGGAGTCCTCATGAGCGATAATTCTGATCTTCTCAACGATGTGGTCTCCCTGATCGCCAAGGCGGCTCTTCTGGCTGCCCGTTTCTCAGGGAGAGTTCGCAGACTTTTCCTAGTCCGTCTTTCCGCCATGGATATCGATTCCAAGGTTAAGGAAATTATTTTTCTGCGAGACAAGATCCATGAACTGCGATTGCAGGTTTCGATCCTTCAGAAACGAATCAGCAGGAGTCACAAAAATCCTCGATACAGTCTTCCAGAAAGGCTTCTGATTCTTTGGCATATTGAAACTTTTCAGATTCCTCGGCGCAGAGTCAGTCAATACTTCGGTATCGCCAGGTCTACTCTCTACCGCTGGCTGCACAAGATTGACGATCAAAGTTCTTCTTCCAGAATCCCCGCCAACAAAACGCCTCAGCAAATTGCCTCCATCGTTTGGGAAATCACTCGGTCCAACGTCCATTGGGGTCGTGTTCGAATGGCCAATCAACTGGCCCTTCTGAACCTTTTCATCTCTGCCTCCACAGTCCGCAATATCCTTCGCAGACCTTTTCCTCCGAGAAGTCCTGTGTCCGAGGTCGTCTTTGAAAAATCTGCGGAGAAACCCGTACCACGTACCATTCCTGCCTGGTATCCCAACCATGTCTGGTCTATCGATACGACAACAATTCTGTCCTGGGGCTTGACGCCGGTTCATGTTCTGATGGTCATTGATCATTTTTCGAGGAAGGTTGTTTGCGTGACTCCACTGGAAGGGCCCAACGCAGCTTGGATTATTGATGCCTTGGAACGGGCGATTGAATTCCACGGACCTCCGAAGCACATCATCTCCGATCAGGCCAGGGTCTTTGTAGGAGGCGCGTTCGC
>DUCD01000018.1:2601-8340 GCA_012959985.1 Verrucomicrobiales bacterium
GATCTGCTGGAACGTTGGCATATCAAACCTCGTTTCGGTGCGATCGGAAAACACGGATCCATTGCAGTGACCGAACGAGTCATTAAGACACTCAAAGTGGAATGGCTGCACCGAGTTCCTCTCATCAGAGGTTTTGATCACCTGACCCAGCTCTGTTTTGAATACCGATGCTGGTATAATACGTGGCGGCCACATATGAGCCGGGAAGGAGCCCGCCCCGACGATGTCTTTTATGACCGTAAACCCGAGAAACCCACACGCGATTCCAAAACAATCCCGTCCAACATTGAGCATCGCCTATTCCCCCAAACACGGACCACCGGATACCGCCTGTCCGCGGCGTAGGTCTCAGCATCAACTTCGACCTATGCATTGAATGGAGTACCGGTCTGTCCATTACCAGCTGTCGACTCCTCCTATTGCATCATCCAACCGATTTTCAATCGGCATTTACAATTGGAAACCTCCCCCTACCCCACTCTATAAGATCAATGACGCGAAATTCGGTCAAGCCAGGGTGGTCCGACGGTCCCTTGACAAGTACAGACAGTCCGACAGCTGCAGAGGTGAAGCTCTTGCTGAGCGACCACAGGATGTGCGGCTTGTCGGCTGATTCGGGTGCCCACCATGCCTCCGCCACCACGTGTCCATGACGCACCAGCATGAAGCTGTGCATCGAGTCCACTTCGCGATCGGCAGCTTCAATGTAGTTCCGAATGTGTGCAGAACTGACTACCTTCCGACGTCAGGGAGCCGTCATGTGGTGAATCGCTTGGTTCAGCCGTGGTTGCAGCAGTTACAGTCCTTCGGCCGAATATCAGGGCAGGCACGCCGGAGATAAACGAAAGAAAGAGAACTAGAGGCCAGAGTCGAGCCACGGTTATTGACTTTGTGCCTAGACGCAACGCGTCGAAGTACTCGCGGGACTCTTCAATTGCGACGTTCGAATCACAATCCGGCACCACGACACGAACGCCGCCAACGGCGTTACTTAGATACTATGCAAGCTGAACTATGTACTCATCGAACACAAACGCCTTCAGTCCCCGCGATTCAAGGTAAGCTCGGAACAGGTGAGCATCTATTGGAGTCTGGAATGTCGCGATCGTTTTCATCCTGGTTTACAGCCTAAGAAGTGATTTAGCAGTCTCTGCACTATCCCATCTCCAGAACACATTCGCAAGGCTTCCGGTAAAATTGCTCTCATTCTCTTTCGAAACAGTCTGAGCAGCATTTCACTTATCCGGTGATGCGTTCAACCCGGGCTCCCAGAGACTGCAGTTTCTCCTCTATCCGTTCGCAGCCCCGGTCGATCATCTGAATGTTATTCACTTCGCTGACTCCCTCGGCACAGAGGGCCGCTCCGATCAGAGCCTTCCCTGCACGGATATCCGGACTGGAAACCGGCATTGCCCTGAGTTGGGCCGATCCGACTACAACCACCCGGTGAGGATCACAGACAACAGCATTGGCATACATGCCAAACAGTTTAGGCAATTACTCAAAGTCACATTCTCCTCATGATCTTACGATTGGCAGTCAAATTCCTACGGAAAACCGAGACGGTTTGTTGTATCATCAGTATTTCTCAACTGCTCCCGGAGTCTGAAAGTGGTCGATTGCTGCACGCTTCCATCACCCAGTGCGACATTTCCTCCGTCCCGGTGGATTCTTCCTTCCCAGGACGCCCCTACCTGGTGGTTGTGGTTTGTTCCCAAGTTTACAATGCTGGACACCTTACCTGGCAGACCGAATCGCGGGTCCACAATATCTCTATCGCCGAAAAGAATCATTTGAGGTTTGGTTTCGTCCGCATCCAGGCCTAGGAAATAACTGATTGCCATGTTGCCTTTGGACTCATAATCATTCTGAAAGTTTGTCGCTTCAAGGCGGGAGTTATAGTCCGACGGACATAATATCACTTTGGGGACACTCAATTCATTGGACACAATTTGAAAGTGACGTAACAACTGACCGGGAGAATTATTCCATTCCGCAGTTCCTCCAAGATTTGTAGAGAGACTCATTGGGTATTTGTCGCCATGATCTATAGCGAAAATACGGAACGCCAACCCCATTTGCTTCAATTGCCCTACACACGCTATCCGGTAGCTTTTCCTGCGTGCCTCTTCTTTACGGGAAGAAATAATAACTGCCAATATGGAGAGGATGACCATGACCACCATCAACTCCCGGATGTTGAATGCAGTTGATCGGGTTCTGAAATAAACAGCTTTTCTCATAGGTTCCTTCTTTCCTTTTTCGCAGTAATATTAACTGCATTATAATCTGTGTATTGCTTTTTTACGGCATTATCCGTGCCGATTGCCGGAGTAAATTCTCATCAATTTATTCATAGCCAATGATTTGATTGCTTAAAGAGTAAGACATGGAACAGTCAATTTGCTTATCGTGACGACGATCCATACAATTTAATTTGACTTATCAGTCGTCTTGCCTGATGATTTTATCAGTCAATTTGCCTGAAAGTAAACAGAGATGATCAAGACGATTGAAGTAACGGAAACCGAACTGGCGATTCTGGAGGTCTTATGGAGTTCAAACCAAGCAACCATTCGTCAAATCACTGATGAAATCTACGAAGAGCCAACCACCGGGCAGTATGCAACCGTCCAGAAATTGCTGGACCGGCTGGAAGCAAAGAAATGTGTGAAACGGGATAAGGGATCTTTTGCCCACACTTTCACGGCTGAAGTGGACCGGTCGAAATTAATCGGACAGGGGCTGGAACACCTCGCCCGGAGACTCTGTCAAGGATCTCTAACTCCTTTACTGCTCCATCTGACTGAAAAGACTCACTTAACCCGGGCCGATCGCAAAGCGCTAAAGAAGCTGATCGACCAGGCCTGATTCGATTCGAAGGGACGAGCCAATGCAATCCATTCTTCCAATACTGATGTGGAATACCCTGACGGCGACACTGCTCGCAGTGCTCGTCTGGGGAATCACTCGATTCATCAAGAAACCGGAGATCTCCTATTCGTTGTGGATACTGGTCATGCTGAAGCTGATTGCCCCTCCCCTTTGGGAATTCCAGCTCCGTGATTCTAACTTCCCCTTACTCGGATCCGTCCATATCACCGTTCCTGAACCTATTGAATCAGAATCGTTTCATGCCTCCGATCTTCCCGAAAGGCGTACCGGTACAATGGCAGGCACTACGGTTATGCCAAAGGAATTGTTCAGCATCGAATCCGTAAAAGAAACTGGGAATGCTGTCATCGCCGATGCTACCGCGACCTCCCTTGTTCCGATTGGCGTTGGTTCGAAAATGAGTTTCATGGATGCGGCTTCCGTCCCCTTCCCCTGGATTGGCATCGTGATTGGAGTATGGATCTGCGGATCGATAATTTGGTATATCCTGGCTGCCAACCGTCTGTTGAAATTCGGTCGGTTACTGCAAGACTCCAACCCCGTGGAGGAAGCACAGCAGCAACAGGTGGAAGCATTGGCAGAACGGTTTGGATTTAAGCGGACACCCAGGCTGGTTTTAACCGATGGACGCATATCTCCACTCCTGTGGCCTTCCCGGTCAGGACCTCTGATCGTCATGCCACGAATTCTCTTCAACCAGTTGTCCGTTGCCGAAAGAGAAACTCTGATCGCCCATGAATGTGCTCATTATCACCGTCGCGATCATTGGGTTCGCTGGGTTGAATTTCTGATAACCGGCTTATATTGGTGGCATCCGGTCGCCTGGTGTGCTCAACGCCAACTCCAGAATGCCGAAGAAGATCTCTGTGATGCCTGGGTGTTACGCGCTTATCCCGATCGAGCCAAACATTATGCGGGAGCCCTGCTGAAAACCTTGGACTTTCTGTCAAATGACTCTCCGCGACTACCTGAAACAGTCTGTGGATTCGGGAGCAACAACCACATGAAACAGATAAAACAAAGATTCACCACGATCCTGAGTCACAGCAATCCAATACCCCGCCGGAGCTGGACACAGCGCATCCTTCTGCTGGCATTCGCACTCTGCGTGCTCCCTCTGTCAGCGGCATTCGTCCAGACGCAGCCTGCTCCCGAAGACACTCGGTTCCTTTTGTTGCAGGAGAATCCACAAACAAATGACGTGACGGCGCAACCAACCGAGGAGGAAACGGCCATCATCACTCCTTTGCAGGAAAAGGAACAGGAGGCAGCACTGGTTTGGATAAGTCACCTCGATACCCAGGATACCTCGATTCGGCGATTCTTCTCAACCACTCTACCGAAACACTCATTCGGACGATTCAAATTCGCTCGTTCCGCACAGGAACTCCGAAAAGAAGCGTATCTCGGTCTGATTAAAATGGGACCAGGAGTCGTTCAGCTCCTGCTGGATGAAATGAAAGGAAACTCACTTCCCGTTCGACTCCGCATTATACAGATCATCTCAGCAATTGGACCGGATGCCTCGATCGCGAAAACCAGGATGAAGAGTCTGATCAAAAGCAATGATTCAAAGGAAAGGCAGGAAGCCTATAGCTGCCTGACTCAGATCGTGACCTCAGATCAGGAGCGGTTGAAAGTATTTTATCTCGGCCTCAGTTTGTTGGATAAACTACCAGCCCATTTTGCCTTCTCTGCATTTGGTCAACATACGTCCAATTGGCCATTCTGGGATCAACTGGCGCTTCCTATGGCCGAACTGCTGACTCATTCCGATCAAAGTGTCATCATGCAAGCCCTTATCCGTTTGTATCGTATGGATTCAAATTACATCAAACCTGTCATTCCGAACTTGGAATCCATAATGGCGGACCACTCCAAGTTGGACCACTTATCGGTATGGGCCGCAATGAAGGTGATAGAAAGAACGGGAGTGATTTCCGAATCAACGATCCGAGAACTGGTTGCTTTACTAAAAGTCCGGCGATTCCAATATGCTGCGTTGTCCTTTCAGATCGAGAATGGATTAGTCGACGATACAACACTCCGATATCTAAGTCAGAATTTCCACGAACTCGATCCTTCGAGCCAGACTCTGGCTTTTCGGTATTTTGAACGGATAGGAATCCCAACCGAAACCTATGTGCCATTCCTGATCGATTCCCTCAGAGAACCCGATGATCGATTGCAGCAACCTGTCTATGAAATTGAGGTCAGCGAATCTGGTTATAGCTACGGGATTGGTTCGGTTATTATTGAAAAGAAGTTAACCGAAATAATCGATATCATCGGACAAATGGATCTACCACCACCTAATGCGGTTCCGGAGATACTAAGCGCACTTGAGAAACGGCCGACACTCTACAATGTCACAATATACCGTGCCTTGGCACGTCTCGGATGGAATGGAGAGGAACTCGCCCTAAAGATGCTTGATGACGTAAGAGCCCATCCGCTCATCAAAAACGATGAATATGTTGAGGCATTGGTCCTCTGCTCTGAAGAAGCCATTCCCATTCTGCTTCAGGCTTTGTCTGAACGGCCCGCGAGAGTTCGCCGATTTGCTGCTGAAGTATTGGCACGTCTCAAGCTCCATCCGGATAAAGTCATCCCTGTCCTAAATGATTTATTGAAAGAATATAAGTATGCTCATTTTCAACAGACCTTAAAGGAATTGATCAAGCTCTATCGGGACTGATTCCATCGGTCCAGGGTGGTCCGTATTGAGCCAAAAAAAAACATGCCCACGGGGAGTAGGCGCTAGGCAGTTTTGAAGAATACTAATAGGAATTCACAGGCGTCCCATAGAGAATGGAAAAAAGGTTGGCTAATGTGTTAATTCCT
>DUCD01000019.1 GCA_012959985.1 Verrucomicrobiales bacterium
CGGTGTACCCACATAGAAAACCGGATTACCAATTCCGACAGCAGCCCCCCTAGCTATCTGCTCATGCCTCAATACACCTAGAGCAAACGCATTTACAAGGGGATTCCCGTCGTAACAGGGATCAAAACAAACTTCTCCACCTACAGTGGGAATTCCAAAACAGTTCCCATAATGGGCGATTCCCTCAACAACTCCACGAAAAAGTCTTTGTACATCAGGGGAATCCGGATTACCGAACCGCAGCGAATTCATGGCACAAACGGGTCGTGCGCCCATAGTGAAAATATCCCGGAGAATACCACCCACGCCAGTAGCCGCGCCTTGAAAAGGCTCCACGGCACTGGGATGATTGTGCGATTCAATTTTAAATGCTACCGCCAAACCATCTCCTATATCGATAATCCCTGCATTTTCCTCACCCGCACCAACTAGGATCTTATCCGATTCTACCGCAAATGACTTGAGAAGAGGTCGGGTATTCTTGTAGGAACAGTGTTCGCTCCACATGACTGAGAAAACTCCAAGCTCAGGGAAAGTCGGTTCACGTCCAAGCATTTTCAGGACCCGGGAATATTCTTCCGGAGTCAACCCATGTTGGGAAACGAGTTCAGGAGTAATCAATGTCTCAGGCATAGGCTTCGGAATAGATTCACCTTTCATCACGAAACAGGTGCCGGTTGTTTGAGCGCCATCAACATGCTTTTAAATAAGTGAATGCCGTCACAGCTATCCAAGCAGGATTCAGATGCCCTTTCCGGGTGGGGCATCATCCCGGCAACATTGCCTTCTTTGTTGCAGACTCCCGCAATATTCCAGACGGATCCATTGGGATTGGCATCGACACCGGCCACTCCTTCCTCATCACAATACTGCCAAAGAATCTGTCCGTTGGCTTTCATCGACTCAAGAGAAGCTGGATCCACATAATAACAACCGTCGTGATGCGCAATCGGAATTCTCAGAGGGCCCTTTTCCGGGGTAGAGTTTGTAAAAGCTGAATCCGACCGCATAACTTTCAGGTAAACATGACCGCACCGAAACGTAAGTGAACGGTTCCGGATCAACGCGCCCGGCAGCAAGCCGGATTCACAAAGAATCTGAAATCCGTTGCAGATCCCCAACACCAATCCGCCCTTGGCGGCAAACTCCTTAACGAAGATCATGATAGGACTGAACCGGGCAATGGCACCTGTTCTGAGATTATCCCCATAACTGAATCCACCAGGCACAATTACGGCACCCACATCTCCTAAATCGGTCTCTTTATGCCAGACCCACTTTACCGGTTGTTTCAATACTTTGGAAAGGACATGAACACAGTCCTGATCACAGTTGGAGCCCGGGAATTGAATGACGGCAAAGCTCATTCCAATTCGAAGCGATAATCTTCGATGACGGGGTTGCTTAGAAACTTATGACAAGCCTGATCGATTGTTTCGCGGGCAGTTGCCGGTTCCCCATCGAACTCGATTTCCAAGTATTTCCCGACGTGAACGTCGGAAATCCCTTCGTAGCCCATATGTTGCAGGGCTTGTTGCACAGCCTTGCCCTGAGGATCCAAGACAGCTTTTTTCGGAGTTATTATTATCTTTGCTTTCATGTGAAAGGCGGAGCCCGGCTTCGCTGAATGCATTTCGCGCGACATGTTGCGAAACCAGCTCGGGAAAGGCGAGGATTTTGTTTGCATCAAAAAAAGTCTTTTCTCGGTTAGCAACAATCGGTATTCACAAACAAGAACCTATAATGGTTCCACCCCGATGGAAAGACTCCGTCTAAAGTATTGAATTATGGATTTTTTCGAAGAATTCAGGCAAAAACAACTTCCAATCCTATTGGAAACAGCACAAAACGCGGATGCGTCCATGGTAGATCGAAGCTTGGACCGGACAAGCCCCACTCTACACGATTTCGCCTGCCTGATCTCTGAAAGAGCCTCTGATCGAATGGAAGAGCTTGGAAAACTTTCTCACCAGATCACCCTCCGGCGCTTCGGGAAGGTCATCCGCATGTTCGCCCCACTTTATCTTTCCAATGAATGTATCAACAATTGCAGCTATTGCAGTTTCTCAAGGGATAATTCCATTCTTAGAGTAACCCTGACCCAGAAGGAAATTGAACGCGAAGCGGAATCCCTGAAAAAACAGGGATTCAGAAATATTCTCATAGTTGCGGGTGAGCATCCAAAGTTCATTTCTCAGGACTATTTACAGGAATGCGTCCGCACTTCCTGCAAATTTTTTCCGGCAGTATCCCTTGAAGTCGGCCCAATGGACACCGAGGCATACCGGAACATGGTAACGGCGGGAGCAGAAGGACTGGTCGTCTACCAGGAAACTTATGACCGGGATATTTACTCGAAAATGCATACTTCCGGCCCAAAGAAGGATTTCGACTTTAGGCTGGGCACACCGGAACGCGCTTACAATGCTGGATTCCGAAGATTGGGCATCGGAGTATTATTTGGATTGAGCGACTGGAGATACGAAGCACTCTGCCTGGCCGCGCATGTAAAATGGTTACTTAAGAAATGCTGGAAATCACATATCACCATCTCTTTTCCCCGACTCCGCCCCAATGCCGGCGAATTCGAGCCTTTGACCCTTCTCAATGATCGGGACTTTGTTCAAATGACCTGTGCCTTCCGGATCTTATTTCCTGATGTCGGAATTGTCTTATCCACTCGAGAACCCGTTTCGCTTCGAAATGGTTTGATGCCTTTGGGAATCACCATGATGAGTGCAGGAAGCCATACGGAACCGGGAGGATATACCGGAGCAGGAAAAAACCATCTTCACCAAACAAAAAACGGTCGGATAGTGGAGGAAATCGAAGGGACCGCCCCACCGGGACATGAAGAAAACGAACGCACCCAAGCCGGGGAACAGTTCGCAATAGCCGATCTCCGATCACCTACAGAAGTTGCGAATGCGGTGAGACGTTTCGGCTATGAACCCGTTTGGAAGGACTGGGATGCGGGATTTCTAACCACTCGCTGACCAGGAGAATTATTTAAAAATGAATCCAGGTTTCGTCATTGCCAACGGAGAACGAAAAAACATTCCGTTCCCATGTACGCTCAAAGAGTTCCTTATATCCTTAAACCTCCCTCCCCAATGTGTCGTCGTTGAGCTGAATGGCGATGCCGTGCCCCCGTCTGAATTCAATGGTAAGCCCCTGAAAGATGGAGACCACTTGGAAATTGTCCGAGTGGTCGCCGGCGGATAGTTTCTGATTCCCTGCCCCACCGGGGCGAGATGTAACCTGCCTTCAAATTCATTGCCCCTACCCGTTGAATAAGGCATTCTTCAACTAAATGCAGTCGAGAGGAACCGATGGTTTGACATACTGGGAATCTGAAGATCAGTTTCATCGGGCTTTGGTCTATTCAATCTGCCTGCATATTTTCCTGATGTTATTCGCCGAGTTTGGAAGCAGGCTTGGATGGTGGAAGGCTACAGTGCTTCCTAAGGCCGCCCGAACCGAATTGGCGAATCAACAACCGACCCCGCCCACTAAGAGTCAACCGAATATCTTCGTCCGGGTTCACTCAGATTCTGAATCACTGCCACCAGAGGACACCCCTTATTACAGCGACCAGAATTCAACAGCATCCGATGCCTCCGAAGAAGATTCATCTCAATCTCCTGAAATCGATGGATCCCAGGAAACAATCCTCGAAACCAGAGACTCTCCTATGATTTCTTCATCGGACAACAGTCAATCAGATCCATCTGAGAAGGAGTCGGCCACCGATGAACAGATTGCAATCACTGAACACCCTCCACTCTTGAAAGAGACAGAGGCTGAGTTTGAATCTTTGAATCCTACCAGCCCAACAACTCCGGACACTATTTCAGAGTCAGGAGAGTTACTCGTCCCCACGCCCGTGGAAGACTCCCGTCCTCTGGAAGCTCTGAACCTGTTGACAAGCGGTTCTGATCAACCAGCCACTCCAAGAAAAAAATTTCGACCAAGACTCCTTTCGCAGGTTCCCGGCTATGCAGAACAAAAAATCCGTCAAAAAGGGGGGACGGAAAAATGGTCGATCGAAGCCGGCTTAGATGTCATGCAAACTCCTTTCGGTTCATATGACAGAGCAATGATTGAAGCCATTCGCCAACACTGGTTTGACTTGCTGATTGAACGGGATTTCACCCACCAGAGGACGGGGAGGGTTGTCATTGAGTTCAAACTCCATTACACTGGCAAAATCACGGATCTGGATATTTCTGAAAACAAAGTCGGCCCACTGCTGGGACTGCTATGTCAAATGGCAGTTAGGAATCCATCTCCTTTTCCCAAATGGCCTAAGAATCTAACTATGATTCATGGACGTAATTACCGAAACATTCGATTCACCTTCCACTACAATTAATTATGATTAGTTTCTTAACCGAAGGCGGACCATTTATGCTGCTGCTGCTGGTCGCGTCCATTTTCAGTGCAACCTTCATTATTGAACGTAGCTGGGCTTTACGAATACACAGGATAATTCCTCCTTCAGTTGCCCAGGCTCTCACTACTTGCAGAACCCGCGACGACCTTCCCTACCTGCAACAAATCTGCACTGAACAATCATCGGTCTTAGGAAGATTGGCCTTAACAGCAACCGATCATTTAAACGGCCCACGGAAGGAGAATGAACAGGCCGTTCAGACCCGGGCAAAAAACGAACTGTTGAAAATGGAACGGGGATTGGTGGTATTAGAAGTGGTTGTGGGGATTTCCCCTCTGCTCGGTCTGATTGGAACGATCTACGGCCTTATGATTCTGTTCAGTGGCCTCGGTTCACAGGCAGAGGACGCCGCCTTTCTGGCTCGTGGTATCTCCATCGCATTAAATACCACTTTAATGGGCCTCATGGTTGCCATCCCCTCATTGACTGCCTGGAGTTACTTCAACAGAAAAGTAGAAGTTCTTTCCGTGGAACTCGAATCCATGTGTGAGGAATTTCTGCTCCGATTCTACCGATTGGAACGAGAAACCATGGAAAGAGAACGCATTCGTTCTACACGAAGGGGAATGTAACGCGGCGTATACATTTTTATCTTAGAAATGAATTTCTATTCGTCCAAGAAAAAACAAGCACCCGCAGTCATCATTATTTCGATCATCGATATTATGATGGTTCTTCTCCTGTTTCTGATGGTGACCACCACATTCAAAAGATTGCCTGCCGTGAAAATATCACTCCCGCAATCGAAACAGGCGGAGGAGGTAACCAGCGAGACATTGACCGTTGTCACCATCTCCAAAGAGAAACCCTTTTACTACCTGGGAAAGCAATCCGTCACTGAAGACGAATTGCGATCGAAACTGGCTTCCAAAACGACAGATGATCCAGAGTTGGTATTGGCGGTAAGAATTGATGAAAACGCTCCTTTCGGGCGTTTTTTCAAGGTAACAGATATCGCCAAGGAGGTTGGTATCAAAACGATCACAACCTATACCGAAAACCTAAAGCAAAACAGCCCCTGACAGAGCCGGTATTAGTTTTTCTTAGTAAAAAACGAAAACCATCCGGATTTTGAACCCGCTTCACGTTGTTTGACTTTCAGTTGCCCCAAGTTCGACTGCCAGGCAATAAAGACTTTGTGCCACTGATTCTCGATTCCACGAAGCGAACCTTCGTTCAATTCGCTCATATATCTCAGAGATGGCGCATTGCTGATTAATGAGTAGATGTCTTCCTTGGTCGGGCTCTCAAATTCCACGGCAGCCAAGATCAACTCCAATTCCTGAGTCATCACACTTTTGATCTCTAAAAACTGGCTCTCATCGTCAGCATTGAATTTCTTTGATCGAGCCAAATTCAGGTAACTATTGAATTGTTTCCAACATTCTAAGTAATTCTCCATCTGGAGAATCAGCTGGTCCAAGGGGGCGCTGCTCATAAATTCATTCGTTTCTAACTGTTGATCAAATCAATTCCCGAACTTTTTCGGTTTTATAAATATGATGGCTCCACCGCGCATTTCCTTCGCAGTAATATCAACTCCCGGAAAAACAATCTTGAGTTCGTTTAAAGAAAGATCGGCGTTCCGGGCAGATCGAAAAGTTTTCACTACCAAATTTCCAAGTTCGTGGTTCAGTTCCGGTGAAAACTTCTGCGACAATGTGGAAACCAGAAAATCTCCGTTCCGATCCACCGTGAAGCTTCCGGAGGGTATACTCTTCAATTCGTTCTTTGAAGATTTCCGGCGAAATAAGTTTAGGATCCCCATTTTGATATTATGGTTTGGATCTTACTGCTGACATCGTCTTTAGTTAAATTGCGATGAAATCCAATGCAAATGTCAACATCCGAATGCACCTTCAATCCGACATGACGCTGTTCTCCGTATCCTACAACTTGGTTCACAACGCCAAATTCCATTTTATCCCCAAACTCACTGAAGGATTTCAGAGTTTCACGAGCCCATTGGTTCATTGCTTCAGGGTTTTCAAGACCCCAGGACTCTTTGGTCTCACCCGATTGGTTATCGCCGATCAAGGCAAACTCAATCCCTTTCATCTTTACTATACCGGTTAGATGCCCTTCAGGAGATTCTCCGGACGCGCCCTGCCCAGTTACCTCGCCGGCATTCTCTGCCTGTCCCTCATCGATCAAGTGCGCACATTCCAAAAGCAGAGTGTCGACCGGGACATGAATGGTTCTTTCCCGAGTAGAGTCGGGTGGCAGAACTTCAAAGCTCCCGGTATTCCAGGACAGCATCTCTTGAAAGGCCTCTTCACCTGTTAACTCATCATGGTCGGCGTCGATGACCTGCCCGTTCAAGAAAAAAATCCTCCCAATCAGCGAGCCATTAGTGATTTTCAATATAGAAGAACTTTGAGAAAGACTTTCAAGCTGAAGTATGTCGGTGAGACTCTTGCTTTGGATCCCTCGAAACCCAACCTTTTCATCCTTTTGCTCCACCAGAGACTCTATGCAATCAAGGAACTGATTGATCTCCTGGCTGGTGCAAGGTTTTTCAACATAAAGGTCAACACCCATTGCATAAGCACGATTCCTGAATTGGGAATCTCCAACCGCCGTCATCACCACTACACGGATTCCCGGGTATTTCCTCCTTACAATGGATATAACCTGCAACCCATCCATCTTAGGCATATTCAGGTCTGAAATCAGGAGATTGAACGTTTCCGAATCCATTAACGCCAAGGCCCGTGCTCCGGAAGATGCCGTTTGTATCATCGGTTGACTGGGAAGCCGCTCAAGGATCTCTTTATAAAGATCAAGCACTTCAGCATCGTCATCCAACAATAAAACTTTGGGTCTGAGCACGTCTTCTGGCATGATAAAAATATTCCGAATAAAATCTAACGGAGAATGCAGTAGAATTGCAAGACACGAGGAAATATATCGACTATATCATTTGGAAATGCTAACTCCTTTGTAAATACGAGTCCCATGATTGGAGCATTCAGAAAAATCTTCAGTAAATCCAAGAAATCTGTAGATCCCCCTCCCAATCCGAAGCCGTCAAAGAATCCGCCGCCCCCTCAAGTGTCCCAGGCGACTCTTGAAAAGCTGAGAAAAGCTAAGGCTCAGATAAAGCAATCAGAAGTTGAAGAAACACCTTCAACTTCTCCTCCTGAGACACAAGCACCTAACGCGGTATCAACGGCTGTTGCCACACCTCAAGCAAAGCCGGAACCCCCAAGCCCGGTTCCGTCAGCATCGCCACGTCCAGTTACAGCACCGCCTTCCGCTGTACAACCTAATCCAGTTTCTGTCCCTGAGGATCTTGAAGACACCCTCGGCATACCTTTCGGCACCATCCTGGACCGCCTACCCGAATCCGTCCAGAATGATCCAGGCATGGCACAGGCCGGTTCAGAAGAAATCAACATTCCAAAATTCAAGGTTTTCGAGAAACTGGCAGAAGGAAAAATTCTTTTCACTTTGAAGGAACTGATCCAATGGGCTCCCACCACAAGTATCTCCTCCATGGAGGAATTAGGATCAACTCAAATCGAATTTCCTATAAAGGATATTCTGTCCAGACTGGATCTGAAAACTCTCCCACGCCGGAAAAACCAACGTAAAACAGAAGTTCCAAAAGGAATTGAACCCAGCTTCGGCCCAAGAGGAATCGCTCCGGGAAAATCTGAGCATTCCGCGGGTGCTCCCCCTCTCAATCCGACTCCGTCACCTGTTCCGGAAACCCAAACGACAACAGAATCTAAAAAAACATCATCGGACCCAGAACCACAGAATAAATCATCTCTGGATGCTTTCAGAATAAAACCCAATGAGACAACGAAAGTATCTTCGGCTAAGCAATCCACCCCAGAACTGAAGAAAACCAGTCCTTC
>DUCD01000020.1:0-4411 GCA_012959985.1 Verrucomicrobiales bacterium
AAACCTCAATGAAAAGACTATTAAAACGGTTTGAATAAATGTAAAAAAAGAGTTGGCGGACAACCTCAGATGTCTACTTTACATCTCCATCTGATTTTCGCTTTGCTTTGTGAGTAAGTCCTTGATGGCACAATAGAGCACGGGCGCTGCAAAGAAGGTCATGACGGAAAGGACTGAAGCGGGCCCTTCGCCCAGTTTCGAACGAAGTGCAAATTCCTTAACTGAACAGTATAAGACTGGAACGACAAACATACTGATGAAAACCACGAGCATTCCTCCGAAGGATGGGATTGCCATTGGCACCATAATATCCGATCCTCGCCCGGTCGAAGTGAGCACCGGAATCAGGGCCAGGACGGTGGTCCCCGTCGTCATCAAGCAGGGTCGCACCCGCCGGTTTCCCGCTTCAAGGGTCGCCTTGCGAATAGCTGAAACTGAATTTTTATTTTTCCCACCAAAGGTCTGTTCAAGGTAAGTTGCCATGATCACTCCGTCATCTGATGCAATACCGAACAGCGCAAGAAAACCCACCCAGACTGCAACACTCAGGTTAAGAGGCTGAACTTGGAACAATTCACGCATATCAGTGCCCAACACTGAGAAGTCAAGAAACCAGGCCTGCCCATAGAGCCAAATCATTATAAACCCACCGGCCCACGCGACGATAATACCGGAAAATACCAGCATCGTGTTTGCTGCCGATTTGAACTGCAGGTAGAGGATGATGAAAATGGCAATGAGAGCGAGAGGAAGAACCACCATCAACTTTTTTTCCGAACGAATCTGATTTTCGTAACTTCCGGCAAAGACGTAGCTGACACCTTCGGGAAGCTTCAGTTCTCCACTGCTAATCTTTTCCTTGAGATATGTATCCGCCCGTTCCACTACATCGACCTCTGCATTGCCTGGTTTCATATCAAAAAGTACATAACCAATGAGGAATGTATCCTCACTTTTGATATTTTGCGGACCACGGAGATAGTTGATTTCAGCCACTTGTTCCAAGGGAATTTGGGTCCCATCCGGAGCGGGAACGAGGATCCTTCCGAGGGATTCAAGATAACGAACACGGACCGGATAACGTTCACGACCCTCCACCGTTGTCGTAATGCGTTTTCCGCCTATTCCAACTTCAATCACCTCTTGAACGGTCCCTAGCTTGATCCCGTAGCGGGCGATGGCTTCACGATCAATTTCAATTTCCAGGTAGGGTTTTCCGACGATACGGTCGGCAAAAACAGCCGAGGGCTCGATCGATGGAACTTCTTTGAGAAGCTTCTCCAACTGTAGCCCCACACGTTCGATGGTTTCGAGATCGGGGCCCTTGATTTTCATTCCCATGGGAGCACGCATCCCGCTCTGAAGCATGACAATCCGTGCGGCAATGGGTTGGAGCTTGGGAGCAGACGTTGAACCGGGAACCTTGGCTGCCTTAACAATCTCATCCCAAATGTCATCCGGTCTTTGAATTCCCAACCACGGCTTTCTACCGTCGTTTAAGTCAGGGTCCAATGCAGGTCGCCAAAGCCGAAAAACTTTTCCGTTGCTACCCGGGATCAAGGCACCATTTTCATCCCTTATAAATCGACCCTTTACTCTATAGGGCTCCCGGTCGAGTGCGGGCAATGGTTTGCCGTTCTCATCCCGGAAGTAATCATCACTCTCGGGCTGATATTCGAAAGACAATCGACGCCCTTTGCTGTCTTCAAGGTATTCCGATTTATAGTTGATAATCGTTTCAACCATAGATATCGGCGCTGGGTCAAGTGGGGTCTCTGCGCGTCCAATTTTTCCCACGACGGTTTCCACTTCAGGAATCTGGCTAATGGCCATATCCTGTTTACGGAGAGCGTCCATAGACTCCCCGATAGAGGCATGCGGCATTGTCGTCGGCATGTATAGATAGGATCCTTCATCGAGCGCGGGCATAAATTCCTTACCGAGTCCAGGAAACTTGTGAGCAATGTATGAGACAGGGGCCAGAGTTTTTACTGGGGCGGGAAGCCAACCAAACACCCGCCCAAACCCAAGCCACACCATCCCTCCCAATACGACCAAACCGATCGGTATCGAAAGAAACGTAAACCGATATCTAAGACACCATTGGAGAATCTGAATAAAACACAGCAGACCACCTATCAATACGGTAACGAAAACCAGATTAAGAAACTCCCCCTTTTCGGGTCCTAATGGCAACCAATGCTTGGCAAGAATTACGCCGACAAAGACAGCTGCAATGGAGTTGGTGATCTTCGGCACCCAATCGCGCAACCTCCCGGGCAGAAAATCTTCGATAAAATGATAAGCTCCCGTACCAGATAATATCAAACCAAGCACCCACCACAGGAAATGGGGTTCAACCCCACGAACTTCCCTAACACCCCAAACGACGAATGTGATGACGCCTGCAACAGTCACAAACCCAAAAGCCCATTTTCTGAGAGTCTTTCCTTTGATTCGTCCCGCAAATAAAACCTGAGCAAAAGGCGGAATAACTGCCAGAGCCACGATCACGGAGGCAATAAGGGCAAAGGTCTTTGTCCATGCAAGCGGTTTAAAGAGCTTGCCTTCAGCAGCTTCCATTGTGAATACCGGAAGAAAACTGACCACGGTGGTAGCGACGGCGGTGAGCACAGCACTTCCCACCTCCTTTGAGGCATTTAGAACCACCGTCAAGGGATCGTCCTCGGGTTTAGCATCATCCAGGTGTTTCAGGATGTTCTCACAAACGACGATTCCCATATCGACCATTGTGCCGATCGCGATGGCAATACCTGAGAGTGCCACCACATTGGCATCGATGCCGAAGACTTTCATGGCACAGAAACACATGAGCACGGCAATAGGCAGGAGACCGGAGATCAACAAGGAACTGCGAAGATGCATCACCATGATGAGCACCACAATAATGGTAACAAGAATCTCCTCACTTAAGGCCGTATTAAGTGTTTCCAGCGTTTCATTAATTAGCCCCGAACGGTCGTAGAAAGGAATGATATGAACCTGGCTTACAGTGCCGTCTTCAAGAGTTTTCCGGGGAAGACCCGGTGCAATTTCTTCGATTTTCGCTTTAACGTTTTTGATCGCTGCGAGAGGATTGTCCCCGTACCGCACCACAACGACACCCCCGACGGCCTCAGTGCCCTCCTTATCCAGAGCACCCCGCCGAAGCGCCGGACCGTGAACCACAGAGGCAACATTCTCAACATAGACCGGCACATTATCGCGCACTTTTATGACGCTATTTTCGATGTCTTTGAGTGTCTTGATGAAGCCAATGCCTCGAATGATATACTCAACCTGATTCACCTCAATCGTTCTCGCACCAACATCGACATTGGCCATCTTCACAGCCCTGACGACCTCATCGAGAGAAACATCAAAGGCCCGCATGGCGTCGGGATCGACATCGATTTGGTACTCACGCACAAAGCCTCCTACTGAGGCTACTTCGCTGACGCCATCGGCAGCCAGCAATCCGTAACGGACATACCAATCCTGGACGCTTCTCAATTCATCCAAATCCCAACCTCCGGTGGGATTCCCCTGCTCATCCAGACCTTCCAGAGTGTACCAGAATATTTGCCCGAGGGCGGTTGCATCCGGCCCAAGCATGGGTTGCACTCCCTGAGGGAGAGTTCCCGCAGGAAGACTATTCAGTTTTTCGAGAACTCGGGAACGCGACCAGTAAAAATCAATGTCAACCTTGAAAATGATATAGATACTGGAAAACCCAAACATGGAATAGCTCCGAACGGTCTTGACGCCGGGCACCCCAAGGAGAGACACCGTGAGTGGATAACCGATTTGATCCTCTACATCCTGAGGGGATCGGCCCATCCACTCAGTGAATACGATTTGTTGATTCTCACCGATATCGGGAATCGCGTCCACCGGAACCGGATCTCGGGGCAATCCACCGACTTCCCAATCAAAAGGAGCTACCAACGCGCCCCACCCGAGGAAAAACACAACTCCCAAGACAACAATCAGCTTATTCTTCAGACAGAATTCGATGAAAAAACCAAGAAGGCCAGAACCCTGTTCCCGATCTCTACTCATGTGGATGCGCCTCCGCTTCAGCATCGGCCTTCACCAAGGTCTCCTTCAGGCTGCCGCAACTGAACATGGCACTTCCGTAATAGGGATTCTCGGTACCCTCCCTACTTTGAATCCAATCCCCGCCTTGCCCCCCAAAGGCCATCGGACAATGATAGACCAAAAGCGGAAGATCTCCCGAGCTCCCAAACTGCCTTACTGCTATAATAAGTGCGTCGGAAACATGCTGAAATGCCTGCCGAGCCTGTTTTACATCGGTAGATAAAGTGATGTCATTGATCCCCGCCTTCAAAGCCTCCAATCGTTTCATCCAAGCCATGTGCGCAGCCCCACCAACCAGCGGCATATTGAC
>DUCD01000020.1:4421-21737 GCA_012959985.1 Verrucomicrobiales bacterium
GGCCTTCAATATTATGGCTCCCTCTTTCGCTTGCTGATATGAGTCATGACTCAGCGCTTTCTGGAGATCTAGATAAACGGATACGAGCCCACCCAACTGATCTTTGAAAGGTTCCGATACCGTGAACGCTTCTCCACCTGTCGGCGGAGGTCCATGTCCTTCATGAGAGCCGGCTTCCGGTGAAGTTGGCGCGCCCCCATGACTATGCCCCGGAGTTGCCCCTCCCCCTTCGGGATTCATCATACTGGGTTTCGCAAGAATCTGTATGGCACTGTCAATTTTGAAGTTTCCATTGACCACAACACGTTCGCCTTCCTCAAGTCCGGATCGCACGAGGTAGTAATCCCCGGCTCGCGGACCAAGCTCCACTTCTCTTCCCTCGAACTTCCCTTCTCCTTTCTCCACATATACCACAGCCCGTCGGCCTGTGATAAGCGGTGCAGAAGCCGGAATGACCAACGGAGCTTCTTTCGCTATGGAATCAGCGGAAACATATCCAAGTGATTCCGCGCTTACCAGAGCCATATCGCAAATGTCGCATAGCCCCGGTTCGTCCTTGATAATTTCTGGATGCATTGGACTAATCCACTTTCCAGCAAGACCCGGGTCCATAACCTTCCCCCCCCTGGCAACATTGGAATTCACAACCGCACGGACAAACATGTCAGGCTTAAGCTTTCCATCGGGATTCGGCAGATTCACTCTGATCTTAATGGTTCGCGTTTTGGAATTTAGAATCGGGTCAATAAAAGCAATCTGCCCATTGAAAACTTCACCGGGGTAAGCTTCGGTTCGAAATTCCACCTTTTGCCCATAATGCAGCCACGGCAAATCCGATTCGTAAGCATCCAATTTCACCCATACTTCGGTTAGATCAGCAATGGTGTAAACCTGCGTGCCCACTTGGACATACATTCCTTCCACGGCATTCTTATGAACGACGATTCCAGATACCGGTGAATTGATTGTGATGTGATCATTGGGTTTACCTCGATCTTCAATTTCCTTGATCTGCCCATTACTTAACCCCCATAGCCGCAACTTCTCTCGGGCTGATTCGATGTTATCAACTATCCGGTCTTTTAAATATTGACTCTTGCTCTCGGTTAGATCCGATGAGGTGGCAATAGCGCTGATCAGTTCCTCTTGTGCCTGCAGCAGCTCCGGACTGTACAAATAGACCAAATGATCTCCCACGTTTACGGAAACTCCAGTGTAGTCGACATAAAGTCTGTCAAGACGCCCGGGAACCCGGGCGGTGATGTAGGAAAGCTTTGTTTCGTCGTATGCCACCTTACCCACCATCCGGATCTGTGCGGTCACATACTTACGTTCGACCGGAGCAGACTGCACCTCAGCCAACTTCATTGCCCGAGCTGACAGGGTAAGTTCCCGGGGGCCGTCTTCCTGACCTTGACCCGTTACGACGGGAATCAGATCCATCCCGCAGAGGGAACATTTTCCCGGATCAATTTCATGAATCTGCGGATGCATCGAACAAGTATAAAACGCCACATTGGGTGCGGGTTCACCCGCACTTTTCTGGTCATGGTTTTCATGATTGTTACCGCTGAAGAAGCCGCGTACTGAGAATCCTGCGACAAATGCCACCAATACGGCAGCCATAAGAATGACACCTTGTTTTTTCATGGCTGAATTTCCTTCGTTATTGTTCTTTCCATGAGGGAAAGCAAATCCTTACCGATCACTTTTTCGATCTGTGCCAACCGCTGTTCACGATCAGCCACCGATCGAAGGTAGGATAGTTGAATTTCCAACAGTAATCGCTGCGCATCGATCAATTCCAGAAAGTCAGATTGACCGGCCTTGTATGCCTGTTCAGCTACAACAAGCGAGTTCCTTGCCAAAGGGGTTAAGGTGTCCCTGAACAAACTGATTTTTCTCTGAGCATCACGAAACTTGTAAAGAATCATTTTGAGATCTGCCGTCAGCCCATTTTCTTTGTCTTTCCAAGACTGAAAAGCAGCCGCTCTCCTTGCTTTCGCTTCCCGAACTCCGGCACGATACTTCCCATACCACAGAGGGATATTGATGGACCCCATTAACATGACAGGATCATTCCCGCTATCGGATACACCCGTCATACGAGCGTCTCCGGTATCTATGTAATCCACCCCCAGCGTAAGGTCTGGCCAGAATTCCTTCTTCGCCAATTCGACCGCCTTCTCTTCTTCCAATATCTTTGCCGCAAGGGCTTTCAATTCCGGATTACTCTTTCTAAGGGCTTCAGCAATTTCCAGACTGGAAAAATCGATAAGAGTCAGATCAAATTCTGTGGGCCATGGAATTTCCAATTCTGACGGACGATTCATCGCCGCATTCAACTTCGCCGCAATGGGACTTCTCAGATCTTCCATGCTCAATAATCTGTCCTCAAGCTTACCCAACTCCACTTGAGCTTTGACGACTCCTGTGACATCGCTCCCTGATCGAAACTTGGCCTGTGCCACTTTCTCCAGATGCTTCATCAATTCGATATTCTCCTGAGCAATTGACGTCGCCTGACTCAGGTAAAAGAGTTCGTAGTAGGCGTCTTTCACCTCGAAAAACAATTGGCGCTTTTCAACCTCAAAACGCTCCTGCGCAGCGATCGCCGCTTCTCCTGCCTTTTCACCGCGAAGCCGTAGTTTACCAAACCATGGAAATGTCTGCGCTATTCCAAATTTCTGTTCCTGAGGCCCGACGCGGGTCTCAACCTCCTCGATGAAATATCCGTAATTGAATTTAGGATCGGGCAACGATTTCACTTGGGGCACTTTCTCCATGGCTGCCTTCCAAAGGTTGAATGAGGCTTCAAGCCCAGGATTATTCAAAGCCGCAACTCTCAAGTATTCAGACAAGCCCATGTCGGAATGGATCACAGCCACTTGCTCAGCCTCCATTTTCCCTGATGGAGAAGGATTAAAGGATTCGATTTGACTGGAATCGCTGCTTTGCCCAGACGGTGTTGGAGTTGAGGCAACACAACTTGCCAACAGTGCAATCGGCATCAGTGATCCTATCAGTAAAAATTGATCTGTGAGTTGCTTAATCTTCATCTACGCCTGGTAATACGCTTCACGGGGGGGCCCCCTCTGAAACAACCATCAAATTTTCAATATTTTTGCCAAACAGGATCTCAACTGCTTCCTGGCCCGGTAAACCCGCATCTCCACAGCCTTGGTTGAACATCCCAGAATCTCAGCGATCTCCGCGTGGCGCCTTCCTTCATATTCGGAGAGTACAATCGGAACTCTCAATTCTTCAGGCAATTCGGCGATGGCTTTTTCAACCATTTGCGCCTCCTCCGAGTGGCTGGCCATCTCCTGAGGATTAGGACGTTCTTCAACGATCTCCTCAAGTGACGGATTTAGATCATCCTTTTTAAAAACCGAAAGGGAAATATTCGGATGCCGCTTTCTCCATCGAAAACGATCGCGAGCCAAATTTGAAGCGATGGCATAAAGCCATGTCGAAAATTTTCCGTGCGGTCTAAAGCGTTTCGCGTGCAGGTAAACTTTGACAAAGGTTTCCTGGGTCAAATCCATAGCTTCTTGTTCATCTCCAAGAATACGGGTTAAAAAATGCAGCACTCGATGGCCATGCCGGTCCATGAGTCGATTCAACGCTGCTTCACCTCCACTCGCCAACTCTGACATATCTGTGCGGTCAAGATCATCCCTCTCCCCCTTCTCGCTCATGGATGGTGATTAAGGGTTTCATTCAGCGCTTCATGGCTTGGGGGTACCGTCTTCGCCAACACCCATTCCAAATACCGTCGTCTTGGCTCTGCCCGCATTTCTCGACTCACCTTGTAAAAATGCTCAAGCATGGTCTCCTGACACTCTGCCCGTATCTGAACCGCCTCGCTCATTACCCGCTTCCACTCGTCACCATCACCTGCACCGGACTCTACCAAGCTCCTCAATGTTTTATTTTTCTCCGCGACCAAGGCACACATTTCATCGCACTTCGGCAAATACGAATAGTGGAGTTTGCTGATTCTGTCGAATGCGTCAGCACTCAAACCAAACTCTGTTTTCAACCAGGCAAGTTCAGGCGATTCACTCTTTTGAAGAGTTCTCTGCTCTGCGGTGCCCAGGAAATAGACCCCGGAATAGGCAACAATCCCAACTCCCAATCCCAACAAAGTTAGTATTAACAGTCTTTTCATCGATCGGCATGCAAATAAGGATCCACTAGTCGGACATAGCTGTAAGCCATTGAAGAGTGAAAACTCTCGCTCTCACTCTTCACGTGAAGCAATCCCAGCCCCACGCCAACAAGGCAAACCACCGCGAAGTAACCAGCGACGATCGAACGTCGTTCGGTAAATAGGGAAACCCATTCAATGAAAGACCTGAAAATTATCCGAGGATCAAATGGTTCCTGGGTGGAAATCTCATTCCAAACAGATCGTTTGAAGTCGATCGGCAAGTTTGAGGACATTTCCCATTTTCGAAGGGTCGAAGACAGCTCCCTATCGTTTTTCTGCATTTTTTCGTTAGGATTCATCATCAAAAATATCCCTATGCACTGGTAATACGCTCAGAACCATAATATCCCTCAAAATAATCATCTTTCACATACTCTCACCTAACTGAACATTAACCCGCATCCTCAGGCAAAATGGGGAAGGTGTAAGATGTTCGAAAATCACCCCAACAACAAAATTTGCTGATAATTAAGAAAATGTAAACCTCACCATTCAAGAACTACCAGCACCGGATCATGATCTGATGCAACGGGCTCATCAAGAATACGGACTTCCACCACTTTCCATGGATCATCCGATTGTAGCAGAACGTAATCGATGATGGATTTTGGACTGACCGCATCTTTCCAGCCGTTTTGCAGTAGATACTGCATTGGCTCGCTCCCTGGGCGTGCATTGAAGTCACCCGCTAGAATAACGGGCATCCTTTGATTTCCCCCGACCAATTTATGGAGCTGTTTCACCTGATCCAAGCGGTTTTCGCCGCTCTGATGGCAGAGATGGGTTCCGAGGAATTGGAATTCGGGTAATCCATTATCCGGCTGGATGATTCCACTGATAGCCGCGCGCGACTCCAGCCCGAATCGAAAGGGCAAACGAAAGGATTTGACGTTTTTCACCGGAAATCTGGAGAGGATGGCCTCACCGTATTCTCCTCCCGAAAAATGCATGGCGTTGCCGAAATAAGCTTTCATCCCTGTCAATTGGGCCAACTTTTCAGCCTGATCCACGCCATCGGCCCGACGGGTTCCACGGTCCACCTCCTGCAATGCCACGATATCCGGTTTCAAGTCGATGATGATTCGAGCCAATCGTTCATAGTCGAATTTCCCATCGGTACCCTGCCCATGGTGGATATTGTAGGTAAGCACCCGAAGCTTGGGCTTCCCGGGTTCCTGTGCCGATGCGGAGGACATTACATAAGAGAGTGTGTTTAACAAAACTAACAGAGCGAAGATTGTGTTCTTCATGAGAGCAATCCAAAGGGAGTTAAATCATTGAGTAATAGGGTAAAACATCTTCTATAATGAATCGGAATCCGTCCACATTTCACCTGACTGATCATCGTCGCCATCGAGGTTGAATCCGTTCACCTGCTTCCTTGCCGGCCAATTGGTTTTTCACCGACTCGGTTCGTTTGCGGATAAATGGTTCGATCGCGGGAATCCGTCTTTCCACCACCGGAACCAATCCATTCTGATCCCCTCGGATCCCGGCCTCCACCCCCTCCAGGCCAAAACCATAAGGATCATGCGTGAGCAAAGGCTCAATGTTTTTTCGAAGTACCCGAATTCGATTGATCAGCCGTTTTTCCTGAAACCCGTTATCTAATAGGTTCCGTAATTGCTGAAGGTACAGTGTCCGAAAAGATTCAGTCGCGAAAAGACGTTCGGCAAGTTTTCGTTGGGCGATCCATGGTCGCTGTATATCCCAGCGGATCAAGCGTGCAGGATCCTGATTCAAAGTAAAAGTCCCGAAGGATTCGTTGACATCCCACGGCAGGATCTTCAGTAATCCATCCCTCTTATCCAGCAAAAGGTAATAATTGTGAGGCATCCCGACATAGCTGTCCAGATTCACCAAAAGAGCAGTGGCGGCAAAGTAAGCGGCAAAATTCTCCACATCGATATAAGTCCCCATCTCCTTTTGAAACACCTCGTCCGTGGAGGATTCAATCATCTTCAACGTTTCAGCAAATTTCTGAATCAGACCGATCTGCTTCTTTCCATATTTGAAGCCAAAGGCATCATACGCTTTCGGGTCTGTTCCCAGATATCTCCAATCTTCCCTTGATTCAGGTTTCATCAACAGACTGTCTGCGGAGTCCTTTCCAAACCACTTTTCGATATAGTTGGAATCCACCTGCTCGATGATGACATACAGCCCCAACCGCTTTTTCCGGTAGAGACCTTCCACCGAATAGGTCACTTCAGCCCATCCGACGCCAGGGGCCGGAAGACCCGCCGATCGATAAACCTCATAACCTAACTTTTCCTTCATGTAAGCTGGATCCAGAAATGCATTTGAAAAATTCAATTTGGTCTCTCCAAACAACTTCAATCCCTTCTGATATCGGTTGGTATCGATTTTGAATGGTTTTCTGGGACTGTCTCGGGAAGACCGGAAGGATGAATTACCCTTGTATCGAATGCCGATTTTTTCGTAACGCCGACCGGATACTTCCATATCCGCCTCGACATATTCGAATTTCTGAGGAGCGCGTCTCCCGGGGGGCCTTCGTTCAGGGCGGTTCGTTTGGGAACGTTTGGAAGAATTTCCATTCATCCCATTCCAGGATTCTTCCGAGAATATGAAATGAAAACTCAGGGGACGGTTGTCGTCATAAATGTGCTCCCAGAATCTGGCGTTTTCAGAAGGATTCGCAGGTTCTGCCGGAGAACCCTCAATAATCGAAAAACACAGGAGCCCTATACACAAGTGTGAAATGGCATTGAAATGAGTTGGTGTCATCATCATAAATCAATAAAGGAATGAAAGATATATCTCTACTTTGCCTATAACGATTCGACCTTAACTTGTCATCATCTTTATGAAAATGGAAATCTATGCTGTGCCTGCCAACTATCTTCGACAGTCCCAGCCGAGACCCTACTTCCATGGCGTGAAGATCCAAGTCGCTTTCTTTTTATTCCCGCGAAGCCGGAGTAATCTCCATCGTTACTCGCTTCCCTTTCCGGACGACAACCATCTTGACCGGTTGTCCGATCTTCAAGGCTTCGATGATGTGAGTGTAGTCGTAAATGTTCTCGACGGTCTTGCCGGCCAGTTCGACGATAATGTCGCCAGGTTTGACACCCGCTTTATCCGCTGGACCGTTTTTGCTGGCCCCTCCGAGTAAGACGCCTTTCACTTCTTCCGCATAGTCGGGAATCGTACCAAGGTAGGCGCGCATGCGGCCGCGTGTTTCGCCTTGTTTCGATTCGTGTCGAATGTAGTCGGGAGCAGATTCACGCATCGCCAACGAGCGGGTAATCAAGCCCATCAAACGCGCGACGGATGCGGCCCCCTGATAGTTCAATAGATCAGGGGTATCGCGGGGCGTATGATACTCACCGTGCGAACCGGTGAAAGCTGATATCACAGGCACGCCTACCATGTAAAACGACTTGGCATCCGTCGGGAGGTAGCTGTCTTCCTGCAAGGTGATCGGCAAGCCAACAGGCGCGTTGCGGCGTTCGATTTCACCGCGCCAAATACTTGAGGACCCAACGCCCTGAAGCACTAACCTGTTCTCAAGCCGACCCACCATGTCCATGTTAACACACGCAGCCACCGCCGGGTATATCGAGCTGCCGGGATGGTGTTGAAACGATTTGACGAAGTGGTCCGATCCGAGCAACCCCAACTCCTCACCCGACCAGGCCGCGAAAATGATATCGCGATGAGCCCCCAACCTGCCGCGAGCCTTTTGATCGGCGAGATACTCAGCGACTTCCAGCAGCGCCGCAACGCCGGACGCATTGTCGTCGGCACCGAAGTGAATCAAGCTCGTTTCGTCCTCACGAGCCAACGAGGAACTGCTGGTTCCCTTGCCGAGGTGGTCCACGTGGGCTCCGATAATGATGACTTGCGCGCTTGGTTTGTTACCGACTTGCAGGCGACCAAGGACATTGCGTCCTGATCCTTTGACACGGTTCACTGCGACGCTTGCTGCGGCGCTGGCTCCTTTGATTTCGAAGCCCATTGAAAGGGAACCGGAGTCCAATGGGTCCTGTAATTGTTTCAAACTCTTGCCGTTCGCCGACAACCATTCGTCGATAACGCGATCAGTCACGCTGATTACCGGAAGACTCGACCCCGCCAGAATACCATCTAATCGCAAGGGAATAAGTTGGCTTCTCGCTTGAGCATTTGGTCCTGTCACCACGATCATGCCTCGCGCACCGCGATCCCGAGCAACAACTGCTTTGAAGCGTAGCTGAGACGCTCGTGACAGGTGCTGCCTCTTCTCAGCAGAGACGTTTTCCGGCATGTATCGAAAGACGACCACCCATTTGTCTTTGACATCAAGATGGACGTAAGAGTCATACTCCTCGTGCTCGTCGCTTTTCGGAGTGTGCATGCCGTATCCCGCGAAAACGACTGCAGCTGCATCGAAGTTGCCGGTGCCGGAAAACGACAAAGGTCGCCAATCTTTGTTGACTTCGAACTTCCTGTCCTTGGAATTAAAGGTGTTTCCTTTGCCTAAGGTGACGCCAGATGTGAAGTCGAAATACTGGAACCACGTTCTATCGTCGCCAGCGGGTTCGAGTCCCAGACCGTCAAGATAGGCGGCAACGTATGCCGTCGCCAGCTTCTCGCCCCGAGATCCTGTCAGGCGACCTGCGAGTTCTTTGCGGCATAGATAATCGACATGCCGCTCAATATCCTCTGGTTCGAATCCGGCAACCGATTGCTTGAGAGCTGAATCAGCGATAGCAGCCACTTCGTCGGCGTCGGCTTGAGCGAGGCGATTGCTGGAATCCAAGCCGAGCAGCGTTCGAGCCCGCTCATCATCCCAATCCGCAATGAAGATCTGCGATTGCCTGGAAATGTTTCGATTTGTTGTCCAAGCCAGTTGCATTCCGTCAGGAGTGAAAACCGGAAGCCCATCAAAACCTTTCGTGAAGGTGACACGAACCGGTTCAGATTGGCCGTCGGCGGCAACGATATACAGCTCGAAGTTTGCAAAGCCATGTCGATTCGTTGTGAAGATCAAGTAATCGCCGGACGGATGATAGAAGGGAGCCCACGACATGGCACCAAGCTGTGTGATCTGACGCTTGTCGGAACCGTCGACGTTCATTGTCCAGACTTCGGCGATGGCACCATTGGGCGTGAACCGTCGCCAACAGATCCGGTTTCCATCCGGCGAGAAGAACGGGCCGCCATCGTAACCCGCTACGGAAGTTAGCCGTTTCGACCCGCTTCCATCGGCGTTCATTAAGTAAATGTCATTAAGGTAGGCCGGATCGATCTCGAAGTTATCTCTCTCTTCATCCGTCAACGGTCCTTCGTAAGCACAACGATTCGAGGTGAATGCAATCAGTTTCCCATCGGGAGACCATGAACCTTCCGCATCGTAGCCGCGAGTATTCGTCAGGTTCTTGTAATTCTTCGATTGACGATCGTAGTCATAGACTTCGAAGTGCTCGTCGTAGTCCCATGAGTATCGCCGCTCCTTTCCCGATTCGCGCAAGGCAATCTCATCGCGTTGCTTCTTAATGGCATCCTTATCATCTTGCGTCGAAGCGAACAGAACTTTCTCGCCGCCCGGATGAATCCAGGCACAAGTTGTCTTGCCATGGCCGGGAGAGACTTTCTCCACGTCGCCTGTTTCAAGATCCATTATATAGATTTGAAAGAAAGGGTTACCTGGCTCGCGCTCACTTTGAAAGACAATTTGAGAGCCATCGGCACTGAAGTAACCTTCACCCGCACGTCGACCTTCGAATGTTAATTGCCGAGACTTCGACAATAACTCCGCTTCCCTGGCAACCGCTGCTTTGGGATCCGATTCAGTAAGGTCCTGAGATTGGGTGGTTGCGTGTGGATTTGCAATTACCAGCGTCGTTGCCATGCAAAATATACCGGTTGTGTGTGTCATGAATTTATAGCAAGGAATGTCTGTCACCATATTCTCCCAATGTATCGCTGTATTATACCTACCTAACGTCGTCCCCGAAATGACTGGGTGCTTGAAAGAATTCCAGAATTTGTTCGTCACTCTAGTTCTTCAGACTGGGTATGGCAAATTCCTATTTCCTTTTGGTTTCCAGGGCTTCTTGTGTCGTTTTCGAAGTGTCTTTATTCTTTTGGAATGTGTGTTTTGTCGGAAATTATTTTTCGGTTTTTGAGGGTGATTTCGAAATTGTTTCGGTCGGGGCTTGTTAAAATGGTGGTTGCTTAGAATTTTTCACCCGAGTTTCAGCTTGTGGTTCGGATGAAACATTGCCCCCCCCTCAAGCGCTACCTTGACACCTCTCACCAGGCGATCCCGTAGTCTTCACCATGGTCGCTGACTCCGCCCCACATTGTGTTATGCTCGCGATCAAAATAGATCGCGGTAATTGGTCCGGAAGTCCTGTGCTGATAACCGAGACGATAATTCATCTTCGTCAATTCACGACGCACCCAGGAGGGAACTTCTTCATTAAGTGTCAATTTGCCAGGAGAAATTTTATGATCCCCGAACGAGCTGCGCATCTGAAAACTGATGAGGTTTGCCGCTTCGCATGCTTCCTGAACATTCATTCCGAATTCGACCATTCCAAGAAAAAACTGAAGCATGTTCTGATCCTGGGTATCCCCTCCCTGGACGGCGAACGAAAGAAACGGTTTTCCATCCTTCAATGCCATACTTGGTGTAAGCGTCGCCCTGGGTCGTTTACCGGGAACGGGCAGATTGAAGGGATTTTCTTTTTCATCCAGCACAAAACTCTGCATTCGCTGGCTCATGGCGATTCCAGTATCACCGGCAATACAGGCGGGAATCCATCCGCCGCTCGGAGTAATGGAAACCACCCACCCCTCCCTGTCTGAGGCCTGAATGGAGGTGGTTCCAGCCAGAAATGAATCTTCAAAAGCAGTCAAATCCCTATTCGAGGAACCATCCACGACAGCCGCCTTCCTGCTCTTCATGGATGCTTCAAGTAGATGAAGAAACGGATTGGTTTTCCCTTCGAAAGGATAAGGATTTCCAGGCCCCACATCGGCATCGTTTTTTTCCCAATTGATGGAGCGGGAACGGTGTTCAGCATAATCTTTGGACAGGAGTCCCTTGATAGGTTCCATGGGTGGATAACGAGGATCGCCGTAATAGAAATCGCGATCGGCAAAGGCGAGGTTCATGACTTGATACAAGGTATGAATATACCGCGAGCTGTTGTAACCCATCGATTTGAGGTCCATGGGTTCCAACATGTTGAGGCACTGGAGCAGCACAGGGCCCTGCACCCAGCAGGTCAACTTGAATACTTCAATTCCCTTATAGTCGGTTGAAACCGGCTCTTCAAGATACACCTGCCATTCATCCAGGTCCTTCATGGTGTGAAGCCCGCCCTGTCCCTGAGACCCCCTGACGAATTCCTCTGCAATATCCCCCCGATAAAAGCGATCGTTAGCGGCGTAGATGGCTTCTTTACGAGTCTTCCCTTCCGCCAGTGCTTTGGTCTCCGTTTCCACAAGCTTGCGGAGAGTATTGCCCAACTTCGTCTGTACAAAGATTTCGCCGGCATGAGGCGCTTCCCAATCCTCGCCGAGATGCGGAAGAAGAACCTCAACCGAATAAGGCCATTTCTTGATCCGGTCCTTTCCATTCTCAATTTTCCGAGTCAATTCAGCTTCAATGGGATATCCATCGCACATCTCAATGGCGGGAGCCATAACCTCTTTCAGGGACAAACGCCCGAACTCGGCAAGCATGACCATCAGCCCACCCGGCGTTCCGGGAGTGACCGCAGCCAAAGGCCCGTATCCCGGTGGATATTTCATACCCTTGGACTTGAAGAATTCTACGGTGGCTCCGGTAGGTGCCACTCCCAGCGCATTCACCCCAATCACCTTTTTCTGGTTGGGATCAAAAATCAGAGCCTGGGTTTCCCCTCCCCAACTCAAGTCGTCATACATAGTACTGACCACAGCCAGCA
The DNA here is from genome assembly GCA_012959985.1 of Verrucomicrobiales bacterium. Classification (GTDB taxonomy): domain Bacteria; phylum Verrucomicrobiota; class Verrucomicrobiia; order Limisphaerales; family DUCD01; genus DUCD01. The sequence continues at coordinate 16,566 of DUCD01000020.1, forward strand.
TGGCACACGCAGCATCTACTGCATTGCCTCCCTGCTCGAAAATTTTCGCTCCGGCCGTTGCCCCCAAAGGCTTTCCAGTGATGGCAACCCAATGGCGGCCATGAAGAACCGGCTTCGAAGTTCTTGCCACCGCATTCGGACCGCCGGCCGTAATCAGGACCACCAACAGCACCGCGGCAAGAAGCGAATTGTTTTTCATGTATCGGAAACAGACCGGCAACAGAAGGCGTTGTGATGCTTGCATATCAAGATTCATTGTTTTTCTATTCAAGAACTACTAGCACGGGATCATGGTCGGATGCAACGGGCTCATCCATAATACGGGCTTCCACCACTTTCCTGGGATCATCCGATCCTAGCAGAACGTAGTCGATGATGGGTTTTGGACTGACCGCATCTTTCCAGCCGTTTTACAGTAGAGACTGCATTGTTCCGCTCCCTGGGCGTGCATTGAAGTCACCCGCTGGAATAACGGGCAACCTTTGATTTGAAACAGCGATTAAGACCAGATAAAAAACTGAAAGAGTGTTCTTCATCAGATTAAGTCGATTTAGAAACTAAATAAACGTCTTTACAAAACCAATAACTTTGACCTTAATCTGTCATTTTCTTTCTGAAAATTGAAATCTCAATGGTGCCTTTTTAAATTGAACACCTCGAAAACCTTATTTATGATTCCCCGATGCTTTCACTGAACTGCACAGCGGCGAAAAACCCTCTTTTCAGAGGTGATAAAGTTCCCCGCCCGATCTTCCGCCCTAACCGGATCCTATACCTAACGTCTGTGTGGGTTCTACTGGTTTTGCTGGTCGGAGTATCCTTCCCCCTTAAAACCCAATCTCAACCCGCTCCCGGGTTTCGTTGGTTGAACGATGACGAAGCCTCAACCGCAGATCTCTATTTCAATAAACAGATGGTGCTTCGTTATGAATACGCATTCGATGATTCCACAAAAGAAAGCACCCATGAAACCTACAAGGTGTTTCATCATGTTTTCGGTCCGGTTTCAGGAGATCGACTCACCAAAGGACCGGGAGGCAAATACACCCACCATCGCGGCATGATGGTCGGTTGGAACAAAACCCAATTTGAAGGGAAATCCCTGGATTTCTGGCACTGTAGCAAGGGAGCTCATCTCAAGCATATCCAATTCATCGAGCAGTCCGGAGATGCTGAAAGTGGCCGGATGAAGGCCGAAATCCACTGGAACGATGCGGAGGGGAATCCGGTCATTGTAGAGGAACGTTCGGTTTCGGCTCGAATTGCATCCGGCTCGGATAAAGCTAATCCGGAATGGGAAATCACCTGGCAATCCAAACTGGCAAGTCGCCGAGGGGAAATCATACTGGACGGAGATCGACAACATTCCGGATTCCAATTCAGGGCCGCTCAATCCGTTGCCGAAGGGAATAGTGCCCGATACACTCGTCCCAGCGGATTTCCCCGACCATCCGAAGCCTTTGAGGTAAAGGACCGTAAGAATCCGACAGCACATTGTGATTTAGGCTGGTTCGCCATGTCCTTTCCAGTCAAAGGATCCACCTACACTGTGGCCTACTTTGCCGATCCGAAAGCCCCCAAACCATTGCGTTTTTCCGAACGACCTTACGGTCGCTTCGGCACTTTCTTCAATACCCGGTTAACACCTGAGGTTCCTCTGGAAATGAAATATCGCCTGATTATCACAAAAGGCATCCCTGATCGGGTTGATATTCTCAATCGCTACATCCAATTCCACCGCGAGCAATAGCCGAATCCCCCCTCAGTTGCCCTGTCTTTTGAAAAAAAGGAATGGGTGATCCTCGGCACTGAAGTGCCCAACGATATCCTGATTCCAGCACTCACTTGGCGGAATCAGTCGGATTTTGATTCTATTGCGAAAAAACTTGCCGGACTTTTTATTGCGGAATTCCGAAAATATGAATCTGAGTCATCGGATGAAGTCAAGGCAGCGGGTCCGAAGATTTGATTATTCTGGGGATTGAAGGCTCGATTTCCTATCGGTAAAACGTTACAAGGATGGCATTGAATTCACCTCATTTATGAAAAATTCATCCTTGTTTTTTGTTTGGATATTGAGCGGAGCTATCACGACTGCAGCAGCAGGCAGACAACTCACCGGCTCCCATGCACCGGCTTCCAGCCTCCCTCTTCCGACTGCGGAAGCTCAGCAATCATTCCAAGTGCCGGATGGATTCGAAATGCGCCTGTTCGCCTCCGAACCTCAAGTGATCAACCCAGTCGCCATGACTTGGGATGAACGAGGCCGCCTCTGGGTATTGGAACTGTTCGAATACCCCAGCGGAGCTCCGGACGGCTCCAAGCCCAGGGACCGAATCAGGATACTGGAAGATGTCGACGGCGATGGCAGAGCCGACAAAGTAACGCTATTTGCCGATGGACTGAACCTCGCCACGGGATTATTGCTCGGCTACGGAGGAGCCTTTGTCGGACAAGCCCCGTATCTGCTTCATTTGCGGGATACCAATGGGGACGATGTCGCCGACGAAAGAGAAGAAGTGCTGACGGGCTTCGGTCTGCATGACCGGCATGAGTTGTTGAACGGTTTCACCTGGGGCCCCGATGGGTACCTGTATATGACCCAGGGAGTTTTCACCCATTCGAAAGTCCGGGCCCCCGTTTCAACGGGTCGGGGAGATGTCATCATGAATGCGGCCGTCGGCAGGTATCATCCCACGAAAAAAACTTTTGAAGTGTTTGCTGACGGCACCAGCAATCCATGGGGAGTGGATTTTGACCGCTATGGAAACGCGTTTGTCAGTGCCTGCGTCATCGACCACCTGTTTCATATGGCACCCGGCGGACTCTATGTCAGACAAGGCGGCCAGCCGGCACATCGTTACGGCTATGAATTGATTCCTTCTATTGTCAAACATCGCCACTACCGAGCGGCTTACTGCGGTGTTCAGATCTACCAGGGAAACCAATACCCTGATGAGTATCTAGGCCGTGTAATGATGGGAAACATTCATGCCAACGCCGTAAACCAGGATCGCCTGATTCCCGACGGCTCTTCCTTTATCACCGAACCCTTAAAGAATTTTGTCGCATCCACCGACGGTTGGTTTCGTCCCATCAGCGAACAGGTGGGTCCTGATGGAGCGGTGTGGATTGCAGACTGGTATGATAAATACCCGTGCTATCAAAATGCCCGAGCTGATCCGGAAGGAGTGGATCGGGATTACGGCAGGATTTGGAGAGTCGTGTATGTGGGAGACAAAAAGAACTCAATCATCCGAAGCCACCCTGAAAACACTAATCTGCACCTGAAACCCTCAGCTGACCTAGTCAAAGTTCTAGCACATCCCAATGTCTGGCAACGCCGCATGAGTCAAAGAATTCTCACCGAGAGAAAAGACCCTTCAATAAAGCCCAGCTTAGTAAACCTTCTCCGAGATGGCCCTTCACTCGAAAGTCGGTTAGCCGCTCTCTGGACCCTGCACGGTTCCGGGTTGCTATCTGAAAGCATCCTCGACCACGTTGCTATACAGGATGAATTCGGGTTGAGAATGTGGGCCGCCCGATTGACCGGAGAAAGAAGAGATCCCTCAGTGGGTGCGGTCAGTCGACTCGCTGGTTTGGCCAATGATCCCTCTGCCCCGGTTAAACTGGCTGTTGCCACCGCGGTCAGGCAATTCATGTCCGGTTCTCTGACCGTCAATACTCCGGTATCCTACAACACCGAGGATTTGAACCTGGGCGATATCCTGTCAACTCTGGTCCGATCTTCCTTGAACGATCAGGATCCTCTCATTCCGTTTATGATCTGGATGGCGGCCGAACCGGCCATTGCACGTGACCCTTCTATTGTTTTGGATTGGTTCTTACAAAACGGAGAAGATACTTATCCTCTAAGTGGAAAAATAATACACAAAACGATGCGAAGGGTCTGGGACACTGGTGATCAGGAAAAAATCGAACAAGCCGTAAAGTTTCTCTATAAAGCTATCGACTCAGGGGACCGGATTACGGTGGCCACCTTGCAGGGAATTCTCAAGAGCCAGGAAGGTTCGACTTGGAAACCTCCCGTCTCTCTGTCTTCTCTCTTTGACAAACTGATGAACTCCGATCATCCGGAAATTCTCTCACTCGGACGTCAACTTGGAGCGGTTTGGGGTGACGCCGATTCAATAAAAACCACCCTTTCTCTGTTGAACGACCAAAGCTCAGATGAAACTGAAAGGGAACAGGCCATCCGTATTTCAAGGCGATTAAAAACACCGGAGGCAAGTGCCGCCTTAATGAAATTAGCCGGAAACCATGATCAACCAAAACTTCAAATATTGGCACTTTCGACTATCCAGGCAATCGGCGGCAATGGCATCGCCGATAAACTCATTCAAGCTTGGGGATCCTTTGCTCCATCCGTCAAAAGAGCAACTCTGGATGCCCTGGCATCGAGACCGGAATGGACTCAGAAATTGTTGGAGTCTATGCAGGCAGGCCGCATCGCTACCGGAGAACTCCCGGTGACTGTTGTTCGCCGCTTAATAAACCATCGGGATGATTCCATCAGAAAATTGGCTGTGAGTATAATCGGTCGCTTTCAGGAACAGGATGCTGGAATTGAAAAACGTATTCACTCCAAAAAGTTAATGATCATCGAATCGTCTGCTGAAATAAACATGGACGCCGGAAGGCAATTGGCAGAAACAACCTGTCTGGTCTGCCACAAACTGCATGGAAAAGGAGCAGATGTCGGATCGGATTTAACCGGTGTTGGACGCTCCACGCTGGATGCCCTGCTGGCCAATATCATCAACCCCAATCAGATCATCGGAAAAGGCTATGAAAATGTAGAGGTCGAAACAAAAGATGATCGCTTAATCAGTGGTCGCTTGATTGAAAGTGCGGATCAGTATGTCAAAATTGCATCAGCCGGACATAAGGAAGAGTCCATTCCCCGGACAGAGATTGCCTTTATGAGAACCTCAGATCTCTCAGTGATGCCCGAAGGGCTGGAACAGATGCCGGACGAAGATTTCCGGAATATGATGTGGTATCTACTGAATCCACCCGAAGACAACCGTCCCATGAACGATGCCCTTCGCCGTGAACTGATCGGAGAGCCCCCTACTCCAGCCCGACTCGATGAGGAATCCCTGGCGCTGTGGAATCCGGGTTGGGCGATCAGATCTGAGATCTTCAAGG